>NZ_UHIO01000001.1:1817500-2065000 GCF_900460315.1 Veillonella criceti
TGGTGGTCCAGCTGGTAAAGACGGCCAAGCGGGTCAAGATGGCAAAGATGGTATTAATGGTAATATCGGTGTGAATGGTGCGGATGGTAAATCTGGCGTTGGCATTAACGGTAAAGATGGCATTAGCATTAAAGGTGCTGATGGTAAAAACGGCGTAACTATCTATGCAAAAGATGGCAAAGATGGTGAAGACGGCGTACCAGGCTCTGAAGGTCATATTGGCTTAACGGGTGCACCAGGTAAAGATGGACAACCTGGCTCTTCGGCAGATATCCATGTTATTAGAGGGGCTGCTGGTGTAGATGGTGTAACTGGTCAAAATGGCAAAGACGGCTTAACTCGTATTGTGTATGAAGACGAAGCAGGTACAACCCATCAAGTAGCTACGCTTGAAGATGGTCAAAAATATGCGGGTGACAATGGCCAAGGTGTTGGTAATGAAGCCAATATTATTAAGAAACATCTTAATGAACAATTAGACATCATCGGTGGTGCTGACAGCACGAAGTTAACGGATAAGAATATTGGTGTTAATAATGTAGATGGTAAGCTAAAAGTTCAGTTGGCACAAAATATTGACTTAGGTGCTAAGGGTTCTTTGGAAGCTGGGGATGTTAAAGTTGGTTTCCACGAAGGTAACTTAACCACTGTAAGCGGAAATCCAGTTAAAGCTGGTCAATATGTAACCGGTCTAAGCAATATAGATTGGGATATTAAGAATCCAGACATTGTATCTGGACGAGCCGCTACTGAAAATCAATTAAAGACTGTATCTGATGCAATCAAAGGTGTTATAGATGGCACTGGTGAAAATGCAACTGGCGGTTTTGGCTTAACTGGGGACGATGGCAAAGAACTTAAACAAGACCTTGGCAAAACGATTAAAGTGGTAGGTGGTATTACATCAAGTGATACAGCGGAAAGTGATGCAAGTGGTGTTTCCAACATTACAACTAGAGTTAATGGTTCTGCGTTAGAGATTAGCTTAAACAAGGATGTTCTCTTAGGTTCTGAAGGTTCTGTTACAGCTGGTGAGACATTTATTGATAAAGCAGGCGTTGATACGAATAAAGTAAACACTGGTGAAGTTGCTATTAAAGAGTCTGATATCAAAATTACTAAAGATGGTATGAATGCAGGCAATAAACAGATTACTAATCTTGCAAGTGGCGCTACTGGCAAAGATGAAAATGATAAACCGGTATATGGTAATGATACTAATGCCGCTAATATTGGTGATGTTAAAGAGCTTGTAGGGCAGGTTGATAAAAAAATTGCCGGTGGACGTGGTTTTGCTGGTGACAGTGGAATGACTACGGTTGGTCTTGGTCAAAACTTAGTTGTTAAAGGTGGCATTGCTGATGAAGCTAAATTGGCTGATAATAACATTGGTATTATCGCTAAAGATGGTTCTTTAAATGTTAAATTAGCTAAAGATTTAACAAATCTTAACAGTGTAACCATTGGAGATAAAGAGGGTGATCATACAAGTATCACTTCTGATGGTATTGCTATCTCTGGTGGCCCAACGTTTACTCGTAATCAGATTGATGCAGCTGATAATAAGATTACTGGTGTAGCTAAAGGGGATATTAATGAAAAATCTACGGATGCTATTAATGGTGGTCAGTTGTTTGAGGAATTAGGAAAACGTGATCAGGCTATCGATGGTTTAGGTGGCGCTGTGAATAAGCTTGGTAATCAAATTAATCGTGTTGGTGCTGGGGCAGCGGCTTTAGCAGCATTACATCCGCTTGATTTTGATCCGGATGATAAATGGGATGTAGCAGCTGGTTATGGACATTATAAAGGCGCTAATGCAGCCGCTATTGGGGCCTACTATCGTCCAAATGAAGATACGATGGTTAGCCTTGGTGGTAGCATCGGCGGTGGTGAAAATATGGTTAACGTTGGCGTAAGTTTAAAATTAGGTCAAGGTAACAATGTATCCCGTGGTCGTGTAGCGATGGCTAAAGAAATGAAAGACATGCGTAAAGAAATTGAAGATTTACGTAGTGCGTTAGTGGCCGTATCTGAAGGTCGTCGTTTAGATCCAACCAAAACTAAGTTATTCCCAGATATTCCTAAGAATCATTGGGCATACAATGAATTAGCTATTTTAGCAGGTAATGACATTGTAATTGGCTATCCAGATGGTAATTTTGATGGCAATCGAATGATGACTCGTTATGAATTTGCTATGATAATTTATCGTGAAATGATGCGTGGCGCTCAGATTAGTGATCGTTTATTTGATGAATTTGAACTTGAATTAGAACGAATTCGTGTTGATGTAATCGCTAAAGATAAAGATGGTAATCCAACTATTGAACGTGTACGTGTTATTCCTGGTCGTGGTTAATAGGAAATTATAAAAAGAGGCTGTAGCCTAGCGTTTGCTAAGCTACAGCCTTTTTAGTTCATTAAGGGGATAGGATAAATATTATTTTTTCTTTTTATCAGGTACATAGACTTGTAAAAAGCCTGGTAATACTTCTAAGTCAACAGGCATAAGTGGACCTTTGTTGCCATCCATATTAGTAGGCAATTCGATATCGTCTAATAATGTGATGTTGGCTTTTCGGACTTTTAAAATCGTTACGTATTTTGATGTGTAAATAGAACCACGTAAAATTAATGGTAATATACGAAGCACATCCATAATAAAATATTCTCGGAAAATGATAATCCGCATATATCCATCATCTACGGAAGCTACAGGCATAAATTTTTCAAAACTAGAAACTACGTTAGTTAATAAAGCGATAACTAATGGCGATCGAATGGTAAAGTCGTGATCTTCCGTTTTAATATGAAAACTATAGTCTTTGGTTGTGAAAAGGGCCTGACCACCTTTTACGAAATAGGCTAAAGGACCTAGTAATTGTTTTTCTTTAGGTGTTACTTCTTCGACGACCTTTGGAATTACACCAGCGGCAATATTATTACAAAAATATTGATCGTTACAGCGACCAATATCTACATGGCGAATTTTACTATGTTTTAAAGCCCGTATAGCAGCCAGTGGCTCTAAAGGAATACCAAGTGCTCTAGACATGTCATTGACCGTGCCTACAGGGACAAATCCGAATTTAGATGTGCCACCACCTTGGGCAATGCCATTAACCGTTTCATTGATGGTACCGTCACCACCCATACAAAATACGGAATGAAAGCCGTTTTCTGTAGCCTCTTTTGCAAAACGAGTTGCATCTCCCGCTTTGGTTGTAAATTTTACTTCCATATGTTCAAAAAGGGTGCTTAGTTGCCATTGTAATTCCATGGCGTATTGTGTTGCACGACCTCCACCCGAGACGGGATTGATAATAATTAAACAGCGACTCATGTATATGTTCTCCCGTGTGTATTTTAAGTTGACTCATTCTATCTATTATCTATATAATTAAAGTAATGCAGTCTGTAGAATTTTATGCGAGTATGCAAGATTTGATTTCTAAGACAAATATTATACATAATATTTAAATTATAATATATATTATGTATATATTATAGTATACTAAAGATTGGCTGTCATTAGAAAGAGTGACATGTAAGATATACATACTTTTATTTTATACCTAAGGTTAGTGTTATTACTAGCATACGGTTACTATCCCTTCTATCATTGAAAGTTGAGGTCCATTATGGGTAAGCAAGAAGAATATCATCTTAATGCGATTGATTCTATTGGTCGTTTACCATTGAGTGAGCAAGTGTATGTAACATTAAAGCAAGCGATTTTAACAGGCGCTTTGAAGCCACAAGTTAAATTGAATGAAGTAAAAATTGCAGAGCAGTTGAATGTAAGTGCTACTCCTGTTCGTGAAGCCTTTCGTAAATTAGCTAAAGATAATTTAGTGGTTATTAAGCCTTGGAAAGGTGTTACGGTAAAAGGCTATACGCCAGAAGAGATTATTGGCATGTATCAGTGCCGTGAAGTGATGGAAGGATTAGGGGCTCGTTTATGTGCTGAAGTTTGTACAGAAGAGCAGATTGAAGAATTACAGAGCCTTTGTGACGCGGGGGCTGCTACGACTGATGCCGAAGAACGAGTACAGATTAATAGTCGTTTTCATACATTAATTTCTTTTTTCTCACAGAATGAGCGCGTGATGGACTATTTAGGTGAGTTCCGTGAAATGGTCAATCGTGATATGTATATTAGTACGATGGATCAGGCCCGGACAGATTCTTGTAATCAAGAACATGCTGAAATTATGGATGCTATTCGAAATCATAATCCTGAAGCAGCGGAACAAGCTATGCGCAATCATATTCGGAATGCTTTTGTATTTAAGAAGGCACATGCTGATTTACGAGCTAAAAAATTTGGCGTGTAAGAGGTTCCTTGTGTAAAGGGATGAAGTTGGAAATGAGTATGTTATAAGGAAAGTGTGTGCTGAAAAGACATAATGGCAGAGTTTTGCATGAAAAAATGCAAAATTTGCATAAGACCTGTTTACATTTTCCTTACAGTTTGCTATAATCATTTCAGGATGTGACCACAGAGTCATATCTCGGGGCACCCCCCAAAGCCCCTAAACATTTGAATGTGATTCAAATGTTCTCTCTCTCTTTTTTCTCAAGCACAAAAGCCTCGGCAGAAGCCGAGGCTTTTGTGCGTTTTAGTAACAATAAATATGAAATACAGTAATACACTTAAAATGTACATTGTAAATGTACATCAATCTTTTGTATAAATGGAGTTGTAGGAGGTCAGGATGAAACGAGTTTCTGTAGCAGAGGCCGTAGGTCAAGTATTGGCTCATGATATTGCACGTATTGTTATTGGTGAAGTGAAAGATACCCCGTTTCGCCGTGGTCATGTAATAAGTTCTGAAGATATAGAGTTATTATTAACGTTAGGTAAAGAACATGTCTTTGTACAAGAAGCGGGCGATGAAGAGGCTTTTGCCCATAAATTGCATGAAGAAGATGTCGCACTCGGCTTATATGAAGTATGTGCCCATGAAAGTTTATATGCTTCTGAAATCCGTGAAGGTAAAATCGAAGCCTTGGCTGCTTGGGACGGTATGCTCAGTATTGATGTTAATCGTTTGAACATGATTAATAGTATTGGTGAATTGACGATTGTCACAAAGTATAATCATCAAGCTGTGCGTAAAGGGGATAAAGTAGCGGGTATGCGTTGTATTCCTTTATGGCTTGAAGGGGTACAGTTAGAGCAAGCACGAAGGATTGGACAAGGGGCACCACTTATGCAGATTAAACCATTTGTGCGTAAGCGTATAGGTTTAGTTACTACTGGTTCGGAGGTAGCTAAGGGACGAATCAAAGATGCATTTCGCCCACGTATTGAAGAACGGGCGGCTTCTTTTGGGATGACGGTTATTGCGCAAGAAATTGTCACTGATGATACAGAAGCGATTATGAAGGCCATTGAAACGGTAAAGCAGGCTGGTGCTGATATTATATTTTGTACTGGTGGCATGAGTGTTGATCCTGATGATTTAACGCCTGGTGCGATCGCACGAAGTGCAGCTCAAGTGGTAACATATGGTTTGCCGGTATTGCCTGGTTCCATGGTTTGTATTGCCTATATGGCTGATGGAACTCCGCTTATTGGTTTACCTGGTGGCGTATTATTTAGTCAACCGACAGCATTTGATATATTGTTACCGCGATTAGCCGCTGATGATCCAATTACCAAAGCTGATTGTGTAGCCTTAGGACATGGTGGTTTACAATAATGTATGTTTGACAGTGTTTCATAGGTAGCGTACAATGAAGGGTGAATTATTTTATAGTAATGTGAGGTGAGATAGAAAATGTTTAGCACATCATTGCAAGTGCGATTTTACGAAACCGATATGATGTCAGTGGCACATCACACTAATCACTTACGATGGTTTGAGCTAGGTCGTGTGGAATTTTTTAGAGCTTGTGGTATTACCTTATGGGATATGATGAACGATGGGATTGTGTTTCCGATTACAAAAGTAGCTTGCGAATACAAGGAACCAGCCCGTTTTGATGATATATTGACAGTAGAAGTGACAGTGGCTAAAATCACACGTGCGCAGTGCGTGTTTACGTATCGAATTGTGCGGGAAGCGGATGGGGCTTTGATTGCTACTGGTGAAACGCAAAATGTATTTACGGATAAAGCAACAGGCAAGGTAGTCCGTCTAAGTGACACTTACTATGTGCCTATGATGCGGACCATGAAGGAGAGACAGAGCGTATGAGTAGACTAGGACCGGCTGAGGTAAAAAAATTGCCTATCGGCGTATTTGATTCTGGTGTAGGTGGCTTGACTGTATTGTCTGTTTTACGGACTATGTTTCCTCATGAAGATTTTGTTTATGTAGGCGATAGTGCTAATAATCCAGTAGGTAATCGGCCTAAAGCTGAAATAAGTCAGATTGCTATGAATATCGGTCATTTTTTAGCAACTGTACCTGTAAAAATGGCAGTTGTTGCTTGTAACACATTCTCTGTAGTGGCCTTAGAGGATTTACAAGCGACCTTTGATTTCCCCGTGATTGGAGTTAGTAAAGGGGTGCGGACCGCTATTGATATGAGTCAGACTCGTTCGATTGCTATTATGGCAACCAAGGCGACGATTGAGAGTCATAAACATAAGGAAGAAGCGCAAGAATTAGATGCTTCTGTAGCCGTGTGGGAACAGGCTTGTCCTGATTTAGCGCATTTAATTGAACAGGGGCATTTGCGCGATGAAGTGATTCATTCGTCTACCAATGCATATTTAACACCGATTATCGCGAGTGGTGCAGATACGGTAGTTTTAGGTTGTACACATTTTCCGTTTTTGACGGAATTGATGCAGGGGTTAGCTGGCCCTAAGATGCAATTTATTGATCCTTCTTATGAAACAGCTCAAGAAGTGAAAGAGGTGTTAACTGCACAACAGTTAATGAATCCACAGACTAATCCGGGTACATTAGATATTTGTTTTACTAAAGATTTACCACTAGCGAAACGAATGATTTCGTTGTTGATTCCGCCAGAAGAATTTACGCTTCGGCATATTACTTTATAAGGGAGTGACATATGGATATGTATTTTTACACCTTAATTAACATAATCGTAACGATTATATTTATTGTGGCCTTGCTATTTGTAGCATTCCGTATTTTTGCTTGGAAACAAGGGGACGAACAAATTGTGATGCTACCTAAAAAACGCACACCGTTTGAAGTAGAAGATATTAGTTTCAATCAAGTGACATTAGTATCTGATATTCCTTTTATCAATAAAGGTCGCCAGAATGGGACAATTATGGATTTATATCCTCGTCATTTATTGCCACAAGAGCAATTTGATGCAGTGCAAGTCAATTCTTGGACTACAGATGTAGCCGATGAACGTCATGATGGATATTGGAAATCTGTAATTATTGAGCCACGCAAAGGTGGTACTGTTCGATTGCGATTAATTTTAACCGCTAAAACTGGCAATATTCGCAAAGATTTAGTGGGTTTTCCTGACATGAATATTGATATTGTATATCAGGTTGTAGGTCGTAGTGATTGGCATATTTCTAAAAATCGTTTAATTTTAACTGCTGAAGAATTACAGCAGGCTATGCGGCAGTAAGAGGAGGTAACCATGGCAAATTTAGAATTAGTACCGGTTCATACTCGTATACTGACCCATCGAGATGATATTGTAGAAGCTATTATGCATTATGCAGGTGATAATATAGGGCCAGAAGATATTGTGTGTGTCGCTGAGTCAGTAGTGGCTATTACTCAGGGGCGGATTACTCGTCCAGAAGATTTACGGCCTACTTGGCAAGCTCGTTTATTATGTCGTTTTGTACCAGCTGAAGGCTCTATGAGTTCTGTATATGGTATGCAATCGGCCATGGAATTAGATGGCAAATGGAAAGTTTTTGGGGCGTTTATTCTAGGGGCCATTGCCAAAGCATTCCGTAAGGATGGTGTATTCTATCAAATTTCAAGAGCCGCAGCGTTGACAGATGATGTAACAGGGACTATGCCACCATTTGATAAACATATTGTATATGGTCCAAAAGATGCGGATAAGGTAGCAGAACGCATTGTACAACGCACTGGTAGTTATGGGGCTGTTGTGGCTGATGTTAATGATTTGAAACGAGCGGCTGTATTGGGCCATAGTCGTGGTATGGACCCTAAGCGCATCGCACGTATTTTGATTGATAATCCATTTGGCAATGATGACCAGATGACGCCAATCGTTATTATTAAAAATTTTGCCTCCATTTCGGAACGGCAATAATAAAGGAGGCCTGAGGGCCTCTTTTTGTTTCTTCAATTGGTTTTAGGGGCTTATAGAAAGGAGAATACTATGTTATTAGGTCTTGATGTAGGTGGTACCTTTACAGATGCAGTAGTGATTGATGAAGGGCATATTTTACAAAGTCATAAATGTCGCACTACAAAGCCTGATTTGATGCAAGGCATTGAAGCGGCTCTGGCTGGGGTGGCAAAGGCCATTGAACCTAGTAAAGTAACACGTATTACCTTGTCGACTACAATGGTAACCAATGCGCTAGTAATGAATCAGGTAGAACCAGTAGATTTATATATTATTCCTGGGCCTGGCATGGACATTCGGCCGTTATTGCCAGTAGACCCAATTGTACTTAGTGGGTATACGGATCATCGTGGTTCTTTAACAGCCCCTTTGAAATCAACGAAATTATCTGAGTTAGCTATGCATAAACAATATAAACGAGCGGCCGTTTCTGCTAAATTCGCTGTACGGAATCCTAGTTTAGAACAGACATTAGTGAAAACATTGAATGAGATAGGTTATGAAAGTGTATCAGCAGGCGCCCAGTTAAGTGGTTCTTTGAATTTTCCGCGTCGAACAATTAGCGCTTATTTTAATAGTGCTGTGCAAAATACGTTTCAAGAGTTTGCTAATGCTGTAGAAGCTGCTTTAGCTAGATATGGGCTGACAGCGCCGATATACATATTAAAAGCTGATGGTGGTTCATTACCATTAGCCCATATGCAGGCTTGCCCTGTAGAAACCGCTTTTACAGGACCTGCTGCGAGTGTATTAGGAATGGCCGCGTTACAATCGATGCCAAAAGCTATGACCGTTGCGCTGGATATGGGCGGTACGACTACCGATATTTCACTTTGGCAAGCAGGAAAACCGCTTATGGCACGTGGTGGTGCAAGAATTCAAAGTTATTCGAGTGCAGTCCGTTCTTTTGCCGTTAGTTCAGTAGGCATTGGTGGTGAGTCAGCCGTTATTGTAGATGATGGTGATATACAAGTGGGGCCTCATCGAATGGGACCTTCTATGGCTTTAGGTGGCGAGATACCTACCTTAGGTGATGCCTTAATTGTATTAGGCCGTGCTTCTTATGGCGAGGAATCAAGGGCCTGGGCAGGATTACGCACATTAGCAGCCAATTTAAAGGCGTGTAGTGAGTCTTCTATTGAGGATGATTCTGTTATTAGGTTAGCTCAAGATATAGTAGCAAAAGCTGTGGCGGTGATTGTTAAGGGGATTACTACATCGGTAAGCCAAGAAAATAAACTCCCTATTTATGTAGTTCGTGATATTGTTGAGCCTGTTGTTTTTAAACCAGAACAATTAGTGGCAGTCGGTGGAACTGCTGAGTCATTGGCTCCTTTTGTGGCGCAAGCTTTGCAACTACCACTAGAAATTCCTACTAATGCGCCAGTTGCTAATGCAGTAGGCGCTGCCGTGGCAAAGGAAACATTAATGATAACACTTCATTTAGATACAGCTAAAGGTATATTAGTTGTACCTGAGTTAGGCATTCATGAAAAGAATCGTTCCCTTCATTCCGCTGCTGAAGTGGAGCAAATGGCTTTAACATATTTAGCCCAAGAGGGGCAACGTCTAGGTTTACACAATGCAAATGAGGGCCATATTGTGGCCGTAGAAGATGTTCCGATTATTGAAGGCTGGCAATCCATACATCGTTTAATTACGGTCAAAGCACAGTTAGAACCGGGGGTGAGCTTGTATGTTAAATAAGAATAAGCAAACAGAAGCTAACTTAGGATTAGTCTTTTTTCCTGCTTTTGATTGGAAGATATCGGCAACACATCCTGAACGACAAGAGCGCTTATTATATACGCGTGACCAATTATTAGAAGAGGGCCTATTAGAGCATCCTGCTATTCGAGAATATAATCCGCTACTAGCATCGTGGCAAGATATAGAACGCGTTCATGTAGGGGCACCGTCTTTACAAAAATGGGTGACAGAAGCTCATCGTGTTTCGGTTGGTGGAGCTATAGCAGCGGCGGAAGCGGTTATGCGTGGTGAAGTGAAACGAGCATTCTCCCTTGTGCGACCACCAGGCCATCATGCGATGACTATGGTCCATGGTATTCGTGGGTTTTGTACGGTTAATGTAGAAGCTATTATGATTGCGTATTTACGTCGTCATTATGGTGTGAAACGAGTGGCAATTGTTGATACAGATGTACATCATGGTGATGGCTCTCAGGATGTGTTTTATCACGATCCGGATACACTGTTTATATCGTTTCATCAAGATGGCCGTACTTTATATCCAGGGACAGGGTTTATGTATGAATATGGTGGGCCACAAGCAGTAGGAAGCACGGTCAATATTCCACTGCCACCGGGTACTGGCGATGAAGGAATGCTCAAGGTGTTACAGGAAGTAGTGTTGCCTATGTTAGCTGATTTTCAGCCTGATATTATTATTAATTCTGCAGGACAAGACAATCATTTCAGTGATCCGTTAGCGAATATGATGGTAACAGCAAAAGGATATGCGCAACTTACTGATTTACTACAGGCTGATATTGCTGTGCTGGAAGGTGGCTATTCTGTGCAAGAAGCCTTGCCTTATGTAAATACGGGGATTGTGTTATCTATGGCTGGCCTTGATTATAGTCAAGTCATTGAGCCTGCTTTTGATGCCTATAGTAATCGTCAACGTAATGATGTGACGCAGCGTATTGATGGTATTATAAAACAATGGCAACACCAGTGGCAACGGCGCTATGAAATGCAAGTTGATGCTTTATTGGGGCTTGGTGACTATTGGCAGGATCAGCATCAAATTTACTATGATGAAACGGGCATTTCAGAGTATCGTAAGGAAACAATTAGACTCTATCCTGATAAAGTGGGTTGGCATAGTATTGACTCTCGTAGTGATGGCGGGCCTTTTGGCTCACAACATGTGTTTGCAACCTTTATTCCTTGGCAAGCTGATGAAATATGTCGCCAAGACGCTTACGATGCCACTTGGATGGCTAAAAAAGAAGGTAAGGCACAACGATATGTAGTGGTAGATCCGATGAAAGATATACAAGAGGAATTATAGACATTATATTTTTACCGGCTGTGAATTAGGACGAGATGACCTTTATAAAGTGTGGAAGGAAAAGTAGTTTGTATATTGAGAAAACTAGGTATCTATATGATATAATAGGAGGGAAGAAAGAATTTAGGAGTGACAACTATGAGAATTGATGGTAGAAATCCAAAGGCTGTACGGCCTATTAAAATTACACGTCATTTTACAGCGTATGCCGAAGGGTCTGTATTAATTGAGTTTGGCAATACGAAGGTACTTTGTAATGCATCAGTAGAACCTAAAGTACCTCGTTTTATGAAAGGCGAAGGTCGTGGTTGGGTGACCGCAGAGTATTCTTTATTGCCGCGTGCAACGCAGACTCGTAATAGTCGTGAAGCCGCAAAAGGTAAGCAAACGGGTCGGACTGTTGAAATTCAACGCTTGATTGGTCGTGCATTGCGGGCGGTGGTTGATTTAGAGGCTCTCGGAGAAAATACCATTACATTAGATTGCGATGTATTACAAGCTGATGGTGGTACACGTACGGCTGCGATTACTGGTTCTTTTGTTGCCTTAGTAGATGCAGTGAACACGCTATTTAAAGGGACCGGTGTCTATCCAGTACGTGATTATTGTGCCGCTATTTCTGTAGGCATTGGCAGTGAAGGACCTATTACTGATTTATGTTATGAAGAAGACAGCAAAGCTGTTGTAGATATGAATGTAGTACGTACTGGTTCAGGAGCCCTTATAGAAGTACAAGGAACAGGCGAACATGGTACATTTAGCCGTGATGAGCTGAATGCTCTCTTAGATTTGGCTGAAACGGCGACTGATGATTTAATGAAAGCACAAAAAGAAGCGTTAGGTGAAGCGGCACAGCATATAGGAGCGACGTATGAAGATAGTAGTAGCGACGCACAATAAAGGTAAACTGCGAGAATTTAAAGCGGCCTTAGAACCACTAGGTATTGAAACTGTTAGTGTTGGTGATATTGTGGCAGTCCCCGAGCCGGAAGAAACAGGGACTACTTTTTTAGAGAATGCTCGTATTAAGGCACAATATTATATGAAAGCTACGCAACTGCCTTGTTTAGCTGATGATAGTGGGCTCGCTGTTGATAGTTTAGGTGGTGAACCTGGTGTATATTCAGCACGGTATGCTGGTGAAGCTTGTGACGATGAAGCAAATAATAGAAAACTTGTTAGTGCCTTACGTGAGGTACCGTTTGAAAAACGGACAGCTCATTATGTATGTGAGTTAGTACTAGCGTATCCTGATGGCCGTGAAGTTAAAGCTACGGGATGTTGCGATGGTATAATTCAAGATAAACCTGTCGGTGATGGGGGCTTTGGTTATGATTCTTATTTTTATGTGCCCCAGTTTCAAAAAACGATGGCGCAAATTAGTATGGAAGAAAAAAACGCCATTAGTCATCGCGGGTTAGCATTACAAAATTTATTACAACAATTAAAAATAGATTAGAATATAGAATTTTAAAGTAAGTGAGTTTATATGAGTACAGTGCATCGTATAGGAATTATAAGCGATACCCATGGGTACTTAGAGGTAATTGATAAAATTTTAGTTGATACGGCTGATTGGCAGTTAGATGTATGGTTGCATGCCGGTGATTATGGGGATGATGCTCGTTATATGGCAACAAAGACTGGAGTACCGGTGATTGCAGTGCGCGGTAATAATGACCGTCAACGTCCTTTTGAACCGAGGGAACAATTGATACCCTTTCAAGATACATATGTATATATGACACATGGTGATCAGTTTTTACCATATAATCGGATTCAGGACGTTATGAGTTTAGGCGCTAGTATGGGGGCGACCCTTTGTATTGCTGGGCATAGTCACCATCATGCTATGTATGAACATCAAGGCTGTTTATTTGTTAATCCAGGTAGCCCTGCTTTACCTAGGGATAAATCAGGGGGGACTTTTGCTGTGGCTACATATGAAAATGGTCAGTTTAAAGGGCAGTTCTATTACTTAAAGGAAAAACCTTGGTTAAAACCTGACTAAATAAAACCATGTATGCGAAAATAAAATATCGAAAGAGTTGAATGTGCAGCATGCTTTCGATATAATGTATTTATGCGAATTTTGAATGAGGAAGGTGTACAGAACATTATGGAGACATCCGTAAAACCGATTAAGAAAATGAAATTATACGGTTTTAATAACTTGACGAAAACATTGAGTTTTAACATTTATGATATTTGTTATACAAGTACAGAGGCTGAAAAGCGACAGTATATCGAATACATTGATGAAGTGTATAATGCACAACGGCTAACGGATATTTTGACTGATGTGTCTCATATGATTGGGGCCAATGTCCTTAACATTGCGAAGCAGGATTATGATCCACAAGGGGCGAGTGTTACGATTTTAATTTCTGAAGAAGAAATCCAGAAAGAAGATGTGGTATGTCATTTGGATAAAAGCCATTTGACTGTTCATACGTATCCTGAAAGCCATCCATATCGTGGAATTAGTACATTCCGTGCCGATATTGATGTGTCTACTTGTGGTCAGATTTCACCACTTAAAGCTTTGAATTATTTAATTAGTAGTTTTGACTCCGATATTATAAGCCTTGATTATCGCGTTCGTGGTTTTACCCGTGACGTACAAGGTAAAAAACTCTATATTGATCATCGCATTAACTCCATTCAAAATTATATTGATGCTAAAACTAAGAATTTGTATAACATGATTGATGTTAACGTATATCAGGAAAATATCTTCCATACTAAAATGATGCTCAAAGAATATGATATTAATAATTATCTTTTTGGGATTACTGAAGAAGACTTAACACCGAAGGAACGTAAACATATTAATCAGTTATTGAAACAGGAAATGGCTGAAATTTTTTATGGTAGAAATCTACCAACTTTGAAACAGTAGGAGGGAATAACATGGACGTACGCGAAGAAGCAGTGCAAAAGAAATTGGAATTAGGTGGCTTTTTAACAACTGGGACAAAGTATCCGTTGAAGGATGCGCATGATTTATCCGTGGCCTATACGCCAGGGGTAGCTGAACCTTGCTTGCGCATTAAAGAGAAAGAAGAATTATCCTTTGATTTAACTTGTCGTGGTAATATGGTGGCTGTTGTATCTGATGGTACTCGTGTGCTTGGTCTTGGTGATATTGGGGCGGCCGCTGCTATGCCAGTTATGGAAGGTAAATCTTTACTTTTCAAACGGTTTGGTAATGTAGATTGTGTGCCAATCGTAGTAGATACTAAAGATGCAGATGAATTAATTCATACGGTTAAATTATTGCAGAAAAACTTTGCAGGTATTAACTTAGAAGATATTTCTTCTCCTAAATGTTACGAAATTGAAAACCGCTTAAAAGAAGAATTAGAAATTCCTGTATTCCATGATGATCAACATGGTACGGCGATTGCTTGCTTAGCTGGTGTTAAAGCAGCGCTTCGTTTTGTGAAAAAAGATTTAAGTAAAGTTAAAATTGTTGTAAATGGTGCTGGCGCGGCTGGTGCTAATATTGCCCGTTTGCTGTATCTTGCAGGAGCACGCGATATTACGCTAATGGTAAGCTCCGGTGTTCTTAATAAAAATTATAAACGTCTTGATTCCTTACAAGCTGAGTTGATTAAATTACTTGGCCAAGAAGAAAAGACTGGTACCTTAGCTGAAGTGGCTAAAGGGGCTGATGTATTATTAGGTGTATCGGCTGCAGGTGCTTTTACTGAAGAAATTTTGAAAAACTTGGCAGAAGATTCTATCGTATTTGCTATGGCTAATCCAAATCCAGAAGCTATGTATGATGATGCAAAAGCTTGTGGTGTACGTGTAATGGGTACAGGTCGTAGTGATGCGCCAAATCAGATTAATAATGTCAATGTATTCCCTGGTTTGTTCCGTGGTGCTATTGACGTGCACGCATCTAAAATTAATGATGAAATGAAATTAGCAGCTGCTGAAGCACTGGCTAATTTAGTTGCTGATGAAGATCTTCGTGAAGACTATGTGGTAGCGAATGCGTTTGATGAACGTGTTCCATTGGCCGTGGCGAAAGCGGTAGCTGAGGAAGCGGTAAAAACTGGCGTAGCTCGTAAAGAAATTAAATAATATTGATTAAAAAAAGGTCTAAGAGTTTACTCGTGACCGGGCTAGGTACACTAGCAACGGTCGCTATATAAACTCTTAGACCTTTTTTGTAATATTATAGTTGTGGATTGTTATTGGTAGGCAAGCTGATTTCCACTTTATTTCCAAATTTTTTGGTGAAAGCTTTAATCGTATCCGCTTTTAATTCATCAACGATTAGTACTAAGCCGGATGCATTTTTATTGGGGGTTACCGCTATAATCGAGCCAGTTGGTTCTTGTTGGTTGTAAAAATAAGCAACGTCAGTCTGCAATTTACCAAGTTCGATTTCTGTTAAATTCCCTATGGTAACTTGTACATTATTGACTAAGTTTTTATCCTTAGTAAATGCGAGGGCGGCGCCTAATTTCTTAGCATCTGCTTCCGATTTCAAGGCGGCGACTAATTTATTGTTTTGCCAGAACATAGCACCATGTGTGCGGAATATATAGCCTTTGCCAAAAGTTCGTTCAACAAGTGTAATCATTTTGTTTTCAATCTGTTGATGTAAGATTTTTTCACGTAAGGCTACCGCTGAACTACTATTGGTTACGCGATACATAATTTCAGTAGCTTCAGCACGAGTGATATATTTTTCAGGACTAAACAGTAGGCGTGACTGATAGTGTAAGAAACCAAGACTAGCGAGTTCACGAACGGCATCTTGGGCCCAAGGGGCTATAAATTTCTGATCGTTGTAGTGGATAGCATCAAGTGTTGTAAGATCTTCTGTTGTGTAGCCTAAGTAATGAATATAATTATTGGCTACAACGGCAAATTCTTGACGGGACATAAAGCGTTCTGGACGATAGGTTTTATCACCATAACCACTGATGATATTAAGTTGTGCTACGCGTTCAATGGCATTAGCTGACCAGCGGTCAGAGGTAATATCTTTGAAAGAGCTAGCCAACATAATAGGCGATTCATCAGAAATTAGATTACTAAATAAAGAGGCTACTTCTTCACGGGTAATCGGTTTATCTGGGCGGAACGTGTTATCGCTGTAACCTGAAATAAGTTCTTGATTCGTCATAACGGCAATAGAAGTGGCCGCCCAATAATCAGCGGGTACATCAATAAATGTGTATTTACGTGCTTCTTGGAATACGGATGGTTGTGCTGTTCCTGTGAAAATGGCACTATCTGCGTTAGTATTAGCCGATGAATTTTTGAAAGACGGTAGTAATTGGATTTGGCCTGTTGGTTTTGATGTCTCATTTTGCGGGGCTTTTTCGTTGCTTGCTGGTAATGTATTTGTTTGAGTTGTTACTGTTTTCGTGTTACTTGCATCCTTTGTTTGTTGTGAATTTTGTAATTGTTGGTCTCTAGAGGCCTTTCCTAAGGCCTGGGCTGTATTATTTTGCATATAATAATTTAGCGTTAAAGGACCAAAAGTGGTTTCATTACTTGCTTCTTTAACAACGCGGACAGGACTGTAGCCAGCTTCGGTGTAATCTTGGTCATCAGTTATTGTTACTGTATTGGCTCCAACAGTGGTACTGGTAAGCAACAGTGCGCAGAGCCATGCTGCTGATTTTGTGTGAAAAAATTTGGACATAAAAAGCCTCCCAAATGATGAAACAGTGTATAATTAATATTTTGATTTAAAAATAATGACATTTTCTACTTGTCCGGCTTCTACAACGTAGGAACTTAAGGTTGTCTGTAAAAAGTCGGTTTTGTATTTACGAGGTACGCAGATAATAAAATCTGTAGTAGTTTGAATTGCTTGTGTCGTTTCAGCCACCGTAGCGATAGGCATTATATTTTTACCTTCACTCCAGATAGACGCTTCTTCGTGAGGATTTAGAATCTGGGTTACGGGATGTTTACTATAATATACTAGCGATGTGCGATAATCACGATAGTAAAAGACTTTTGTTGTATTGGTTAAAGGTAAAGTTTTAGCTAATTGTGCGGTAGAGGCATCATCGACAATTGGTGGTAATAAAATAAGCAATAAAAGATACAGTATACTAGCACTGAGAGCTGTACTTAGCATAGAGAGCTTAAGCTGACGTTTCAGCCAAGCATAGCCTAATGGCAGACAGGCTAAAAGAGTACCACTAGTTAAGATGGCTATGAAGTGGGATAATCCCATGGCTGTAGGATTCATAGGATCTTGGGCTTGCGGAGCACCTAGTATCCACAGGGTTATTGTGATTATGAGGAAAAATAATGTGCCAGGGAATAGGATTGGCCATCCGCCATAATAATCGGTGGATGCTTGGTGGTGTTGCTTGGTTGTTAGATACCCTTGGGCGGTTAAAATAACGAAAGGGATAAGACAAAGAAACGTATAGGTTAAATATTTGGTTGCCATTACATTATAGAATAAAAAGACGCCGAGGCCCCAAGTGAGTAAATAGATTCGCCAAGGATTTCGAGTACCATAGCGTAATTCATAAAGGGTAAGACCTGTCCAGGGCAGTAGCGATACGGGCCAGAGTACTAGATAGAGAAACCACCAGTTTTGTTCTGGATGCTCAGGAATTGTAGCTCGAACAACATTGTGGAGACCAAGGAAGCCTTCGATAAAATTCATACCATGGTAGATATACATGAGTAGATACCATGGTAGCGCTACTAAAGCAAAGAGGAACCACCCTTGTGGTGCAAATAGTAAGGTCACAGTTTGTTTAGTTCGTTGAAATAAAAATACGTAGGCAAGCAGAATAAGGCCGGGCAATACGATGCCTACGGGGCCTTTGGTGAGAACGGCCAAGCCAGCAAAAGCATAGGCTATCATTATATGATGTTTAGCTGATTTGATATCTTGAAGAGATACCTTTGTAGCTCGTACTGTGTTAAACGCCAAGTAAGCAAAATATAAAATACCCTGCGTAAATAAGAATAGATAACCATCTGTTAAAATGGCGTGACTAATATACCAAAATTCTAGGGATGTTCCTAAAAGTATGGCACTCCATAAGGCGAGTGTACGGTGTTGCGTAATAATACGGACGCCATAGTACATCATCATACCGTTTAAAGCGGCGCAACAAATAAAGGGGAGGCGTGCCGTAAAATCCGACACGCCAAAAGTACTAAAGGAAGCCATCAGCATCCAATAGGTCCAAATTGGTTTATCATACCAATATTGGTCATAAATCATAGGGGATACATAGCTGTGATGTTGCAGCATATTGACGGCACTTAATGTATAATTGGACTCTACCGTATCGGTTATGGGGAAGTTCCAAGTAAAGAGGCCATAGGCTAAGAGTAACCAAAGTCCAATGGCTATTAGATAGAGTACATCTTGCCGTTGTAATCGTGTTGCCAGCATGTAATGAAAACTCCTTCAATTATCGTGTAGTAGGCTTGGTTGTTGTATCAGAACTTTTAGGATTGTTGGCTATGAGGAAAACATGAACCTTGTTACCAAAAGCATTGCGGATAGATTCATTCATATAATCAAAGCCTTTATCGATACGAACAACTAATTGGTTGTGGACTACACTTGGGTAGGCGGCTAAAATGGTACCTGCTGGTTGTTTTTTCGCATAATAAGTGCGGAAGTTAGCTTCGATACGATCATATTCTGCCTGACTATATTCAGTGGATTCTAAGTGAATTTGTTTTGCCAAGGCAATCTTATCTTCGTCGGTATTCTTTTCATCCTTAGCCAAGATATCTTCAAATTTTGCTAAATCGTCATCACTTTTGAAGGCTACATGGAGGACATTATTTTGCCAGTACATTACGCCAAAGTTTTGGAAATTACCTGGTGTTTTGTACAACGTATTAAGTTTTTTAAATACTTTGTTTTCTAACTCTGATTGTGCTTCTAAATCTGTTGTTGGTTTAGCAGTTACTGTTTGATTTGATGGCACTGTAGTCGTTGTTGTAGTGCTTTTGGTCGTTGTCGTTGTACTTGTTGTTTCTTTATTGCTTGTAGTTTTACCATTGTCACTTGTTTTATTTGTAGTGGAGCTAATTGGTAAGTTTTTATCAATTCGGAATAGAATTGCAACTGCTTCAGCTCGTGTAATATCGTCAGTAGGACGGAAGAAATTAGAGTCCCCACCAGAGGCCACCATGCCACGGCTGGCTAAGATAATAATAGCGTCTTTATAATCGCTATTGATT
The DNA here is from genome assembly GCF_900460315.1 of Veillonella criceti. Classification (NCBI taxonomy): domain Bacteria; kingdom Bacillati; phylum Bacillota; class Negativicutes; order Veillonellales; family Veillonellaceae; genus Veillonella; species Veillonella criceti. The sequence continues at coordinate 1,837,032 of NZ_UHIO01000001.1, forward strand.
TTACTTTCATCAGGGAATGTAACGTTTTCAGGTTTAACTACGATATGAGGCGCATATTCTTTTGCTTTTGTTTTGCTTTTAATGGCCGCTTTAGCAAGTTCATCTTTATAGGCTAAGTATTGGGCTGCGGTTTGGGCAAATTCTTCGCGCGTCAAAGTTTCCTCTTTAGCAAATGGGGCGAGTAGTTCATTGCCTGTAATTTCTTTAACTGTATTAGCAGTAGTTTTTTTATTAGTTTTGGCTTCTTTTGCATCTTTGGCTACTTTAGATGCTTCTTTGGCTTTATCTGCTGCTATTAATTTATTGTATAAGGAAGTGGCATCGGCTGTTTTCAACACTTCATCAGGATGGAATAAGCCTTGACCGTTACCGGATAGAATGCCTTCTTCAAGGAATGTATTGATTTGTATAGCAGCCCAATGATTTTTTACATCTTTGAACCCTTTAGCTTCTTGTTCGGCTGCATAAGCCGCCGCTTTTTTGTTCATTTCTGTTATTAAAACAGCCTTTTTTTTGTCTGCATCTGTTAAGTCTTTTGTTTTGACCGTAGTTGTTGTGGTTGTAGTAGTATCACCATCAGCATCAGTCGCTACGGTTGTAGTTTTAGTTGTGGAAACAGCATTGTCGGTCGTTGATGAGCTAACGGTAGTAGCCGTTGTTTGGCTGGTTGTTGTTTCATCAGCGGCTAAGCTAGTAAAGGATGTAGTTGTTAATAAGGTAGCCACTAATACAGCGAGTGATAAGGATTTTGTTTTCATTGAGAAACCCCTTTCTAATTCATGATAGATTGTCTTATGTAACATGCACATAAGGAATTGGAAATACTGTTTGAATACTTTGATTATATCACGAAGTAGCAGGCCGTTAAAGGTATATATAAGGCTAATAATCAAGGGCGTTTATCAAATGTCGATTTTGAATTGTGTAGAATAAATTCATTTTACTTATATATATTCAAGGTATGCGTTTAGTGCATATAGAATCAAGTATTTGCTAATATCGCAATTCTTTGGACAGAATTTTCTTTATTCTATATAATATTAGTAATGATTTCCGTGCGAATACAGAGGATGAATCTTTTTCAATTTTGAGAATTAGAAAGTGAGTATGCGCAAGTGTGGGTAATCTAAGTAAGTGTAAGTACGTAGGAAAGTTGAGGATGTGAGGAAATGAAAATTCATTTATTTTCACAATGTTTGATTGACATGTTTTATCCCCATGTGGGGATGGCCGGCGTACAGGTATTAGAACGATTGGGCTGTGACTTAACAGTGCCTAAGAAGCAAGTATGCTGTGGGCAGATGTTTGTTAACTCCGGGTATAATGATGCGGCAAAAGGGGCTATCAAGAATACAATTGAAGTCTTTGAAGATGCTGAGTATATCGTGAGTATGTCTGGTTCTTGTGCCTTTGCGATTCGTGATGAATACCGCCATATTTTAGCTGATGAGCCAGAGTGGTTGGCACGGGCGGCTAAAGTAAGTGAACGTATTTATGAGTTTACTGAATTTATTGTAGATGTATTGGGTGTTACTGATGTAGGTGCTACTTTCAATGATAAAGTAACATATCATAAATCTTGTCACGTAACTCGTTTAATGGGTGTTAAAGAACAACCTATGAAATTATTGGAAAATATCAAAGGGCTTGAATATTTACCAATGAATCGAGCTGAAGGTTGCTGTGGTTTCGGTGGTACCTTTACCGTAAAACAGCCAGAAATTTCTGCTGTTATGACACGCGAGAAAGCAATGAATATTTATAATTCTGGTGCTAATGTTGTAGCTGGTAGTGACCAGGCTTGCCTTATGAACATTGAAGGTATGCTTGACCGCCTTTACAAAGATGGTGAAATTGATCGCCGTATTAAAGTAATGCACATTGCAGAATTATTGAATTCTCGCTAGTCGTTAGGAGGAACTGAAAATGGCTATTTTATATGATCAACGTCCATTTAAAACTCGCGTTGCTGATGTTCTTGCCAATGACTTTAAGGTAAAGGCCATTCAAAAAGCGCAAGATGTTTTTTATGCGAAACGTAAAGCCTTGGTTGACCAAGTGCCTGAATGGGAAGAATTTCGTGATGAAGCGGCAGAACTTCGTGACCATGTATTAAGTAACTTAGATTACTATTTGAATCAATTTGCTGAAAATGCAACTAAAGCCGGTGCAAAAGTACATTTTGCTCGCGATGCCAAAGAAGCTAATGATTATGTGCTTCAAGTTGTTCGTGAAAAAAATGCTAAGATGGTTGTAAAAGGTAAAACCATGGTGTCTGAAGAGATTAGCTTGAACGAAGCATTAATGAATGCAGGCGTAGAAGTTAATGAAACAGACTTGGCAGAATTTATTTTACAAACGGCTGATTGGAATCCACCATCTCATATCGTAGTACCAGCTTTGCACTTTGCGCGCGAACGTATTCGTGAAACGTTCCATGATAAATTAGGTTATGAAGGTACAGAAGATCCAGAAGAAATGACTCGTTTTGTACGTAAACGTATTCGTGATCGTTTCCTTCGTGCTGATATTGGTTTCACTGGTTGCAACTTTGCTGTAGCCGAAACAGGGTCTATTACGATTGTATCTAATGAAGGTAATGGTCGTATGAGTAGCTCCATGCCTAAGACAATGATTTGTCTTATGGGGATGGAACGTATTGTGCCTGATTTTGCTGGTCTTGATGTAATGATGGAATTGTTGATTCGTTCCTCTGTAGGGGCGAAGATTTCCAATTACTTCTCCATGATTACAGGTCCTGCTAAAGCTGGTGAAGCTGATGGTCCAGAAGAATTACATATTGTAATTATAGACAATGGTCGTTCCAATATTTTAGGTGGCGAATTTAATTCTATGCTTCGTTGTATCCGTTGTGGTGCGTGCATGAACATTTGCCCAGTCTATCGCCATATCACAGGTCATGCGTATGGTTCTATTTATCCAGGTCCAATGGGCGCTGTATTGACGCCATTATTGGTAGGCTATGAAAAAGCAGGTGACTTGCCATATGCTTCGACACTTTGTGGTGAATGTTGGGAACATTGTCCAGTTAAGATTCCACTCCATGAATTATTGTTGAAACATCGTGTAAATATTGCTGACAAAGCACATCTTCGTCCAGCCGCTGAAGAAGCAATCTTCAAAACAGTGGCCACTGTATTTAGTAACTCCTTCTTATTTGACTATGGCACTAAACTTGGTGCTATCGGTATGAAGTTGATGAGTAAAAATGGTCAGATGGCAGATTGGACTAAACTTTTACCAGTTGTTGGTGGTTGGGTAAAAGCGAAAGATATGAATACATTGAAACTCAAGAAGTTCCGCGATGTATATGCAGAATATGAAGCTAGAAAAAAACGTAAGTAAGGAGATAGGACAATGGATGATGTAAATCGTAAAACATTTTTAAGCCGTGTTTCTCATGCGTTGGGTCGTAAAGAGATTCCTACATTCGTAGCTCCTTACCCTTATGAAAAAGGACCGCAGGAAACGATGTATTCTGACCTTTCCCATGAACAAGTTGTGGATATGTTTAAAGCTGAATGTGAAAAAGTAGGGACTAAATATGTAACTACAGATGAAGCACATGTGGTAGAAACAATCTTGAAAGAAATTGAAGAACGCGGTGGCGGTAAAGTTATTTATCCGTCTTGTGAAGAATCTAAACACTATAAATTAGAAGAAGCTTTTGCGAAAGTAGATGGCACAAAAGCCACATTCTTTGAATGGGATGGAGCTAAAGGCCGTCAGGCGAATATTGATGAAGCAAAAGTGGCTGAAATTGGTATTACGTTCCCAATTCTTGGTATTGCTGAAACAGCAACGGTTATTCAACCAAGTGATCAAACAAGTGGTCGTTCTGTAGGTTTATTGCCACTTTGTCACATTGCTGTAATTCATACTAATACGATTGTACCTCGTATGACACAATCTATGGCAGCTTTGAAAAAAGTATATCAAGATAACCCAGAAGGCTTTCCTTCTAATGTAGTACACATCTCAGGGCCTTCTAACACAGCTGATATTGAGTTAGTTCGTGTTGTAGGGGTTCATGGTCCAATTAATGTAACTTTTATTTTAGTAGATTAATTGACTAGTATAGGTAGATGAATATTTCCGGTGGCAAACGCACATATTGTGTCAATTGTCACCGGATTTTTTTGGAATTTTCTATTAAAATAGTAGGAATTTAAAAAATCTTATGATATAATATCAACGTCACATTCACAATTGAATAAGTTAGGAGGAAATAAAGTGGATATTCCATTTTTCCAACAGTTTTTGATGATTAGCTCACCAGTTACAGTGGGTATACTCATCTTGTTTGCGATTTTGTTAGGGTATATTTATTTCTTACAACGTCGTCAAACAGCCTTTGGCACGCTTGTTATCATTGGTACGTTATTAGGTGCCGTATTGGGCTTTGCGGTTCAATTTATTGCGCAATTCCCAGATGATCCTATGAAAGTCGTTTATATTAAGGAAAGTACAAAGTGGTTCTCCTTAATTGGTGGTGGCTTCATTGATCTAATCTTAATGCTAGTTGTTCCATTGGTATTTATTTCTATTATTCATGTTATTTTAAACATGAGTCATGGAGCTGATTTAAAGAAATTAGTTACGTCTACAGCTGGTGTAGCCCTTATTATGGTAGCTATTGCGGCTATAGTTGGTTTGGCTTTGGGTTCTTTAGCTCACCTTGGTGAAGGTATGATGGCCGTTAATGATGGACCAGCTAAAATGAAAGAAGTAAAACCAGTAGTAGACACTATTCGAGCTTTGATTCCTAAAAATCCAGTAGCCGCTATGGCGAACACGAGTGTAATCGCCGTTGTAGTATTTGGTGTTATTATTGGTGGGATTGCTCGTTTGATTAAACAAACAGGTACTAGCGATTTAGAAATGTTTACCAAATTTTTCAATGAATTGCATTTAATCATTTCTTGGGTTGCCGATTTTGTAATTGGTTTAATGCCTTATGGCGTTATGGCTTTATTGGCAGGTACTTTGGCTACTAAAGGTTTCCAAGCAATTGCCGATATGGGTTTATTCATCGTTTTAATTTACGTTGGCGTAGTTATTATGTTGATTGTACAAGCTATCTTGCTTACTATTTTCGGCGTGAGTCCAGTTATGTACTTCCGTAAAGCAAGAGCCCCTTTGTTCTTAGCCTTTACGTCCCGTTCTAGTATGGGTGTATTACCGTTAACAGTTGATACGTTGACAAAACGTTTAGGTGTTAATGCGACTACTGCTAATACAGTAGGTAGTTTTGGTACAACGGCTGGTATGCAAGGTTGTGCTGGTATTTTCCCTGCTTTATGTATCGTATACATTGCCAATGTAGCAGGTGTTCAACTTGATGTTACGATGTATGTAATGAGTGTTATCGTTATCGCTCTTGGCTCATTGGGGATTGCAGGCATTCCAGGTACTGCGACTATGGCCGCTTCAGTATCCTTGTCTGGTACTGGTTTAGGTGCTTTCTATGGCATGATTTCTCCAGTATTAGCTATTGATCCTATCGTAGATATGGGCCGTACTATGCTTAATGTAAGTGGTTCTATGACAAATGCAATTGTGGTAGATAAACTTATGGGGACTTTTGATAAAGATGCATTTAATGACGCAAGTACGATTGATCGTCCTGTATCCAATAAATAAAATATAAAAAATACTCCATACTCAAGTTACGCGTTCTTACGAACAAAGTTATTTGAGTTATGGAGTATTTTTTATTTGCGAAGAGAGGGGCTTTTCGAGCAGGCTGTCTTTTTACTTAAAAATAGGTAGTTTACTTAATTCATTTCGTAAGTTGATAATATCCCACGGCAAATATTCAACAATAGAGAGGCCTACTAAGTCGGCTACTTGTGATGCATCTAGCAATAAACGACTAATTTGGGCTAATGTCATTTCCCCTACGGCATAGTCAACGGGGCCTTGGTGAGGTTTATTACAAAGGAGACTGCGGAAATCTGAAGGAGTTAACACGTCTAAATCCAAATGAACAAGAAATTGTTTAAATTTATTATTTGTTAGCCATTGTAATAGTGATTGGCTAGAGGCTAACTCTTGTGGTGTTAGATAGGATAATTTATGTGCCTTTAAAAAGTCTGTTTCAAAATCTAATAGACTTTTTTCAACAAGGCCTACATATAGCACTTGCTCAGGGGTAAATGGATGTTGAACTGTTTTAGCAAAATTAGGTGCACCATGGCCTAATAAATTGCCTAGTACCATAGCATGTTCATGATCGAAGTCTTGGGGTGTCATAATATCAGGATGGGCATCTAGCCATAAAATAGCCGTATCTTTTGGGTACTTGCCATGAAGATAATCAAAAGGAACCTGAGAGATGGAACAGTCCCCGCCGAATGTAATTATTTTACTCGGCTGTTTCACGTCAAGAATAGCTTTGGCTGCTTGCTGTTGTTTTAGTAAAACGTCTTCGGCATATATTTTTTTATCAATTTGTTTTTCATAACTGGTGGTCGTTTGAGACATATCCATAATAGGAACTTCTATTTTTTCAGAATCTTTTGGTAAAGGAAATAGCGCAGATAATACTTGGGATCCTACTTGATAGTTGGGATTAGCACCGCCTTGCTATTGCGGATATACTAATTGTAATGTGTGGTTCTTAATTTGAGTATTCATAGTGAAATCTCCTTGGTCTACGTATATGATATAATGAAAAAAATTGTGTGAAATTAGTTTGACGAATTGGGTGGGGAATTTTATGTTGTTGCCACGTTACATTTTTATGAATGATTTTATTGAATTACACTCTATTTTAAAGACGGCACCCTTTGTGAAACAACAGCTAGGTGTTGGCGATTTTTTATGGAAACCGGATGAGCAATTGCAATATATACATTATATTGAATCGGGATTGGCTAAAACCTACATTGTACATGAAACAGGGCGTCGTAAAATTATTTCCTATCATGGTGTAGGCACTATATTTCCCGTATTTCATGAGCTAGACTTTAAAATTGAACAAGCATTAGTAACCGAGGCTGTCAGGCCAATGACTGTATTATCATTTACACGGGCAGATTTTAAAGTATTAGTAGATACCGTCGGGGCTTTATATCCTCATATGGTTTCTTGGTATGCTCGCTATATTAATTTATTATTGTATGAAACGGCACATCAAGAGTATAATGCAGGCTTTGTAAAAGTCTGTAATATTTTGTTTTTATTACAGACTACAGCAGACGCAGAGGGGTTAAAAAGCTTGTCCATATCACAAGAAGAATTAGCTGAGATATTAGGTATGAGTCGCGTTAACTTGACTCGGCATATTCGGCGATTGCGAGATGAAGGAATTATCAATACCTCACGTAAGTGCATTGAGATTTTGAAATTAGCAGCATTATTAGCTTATTGTTCAGGGGAAACAAAACAAGAAACAAAATAGTTGTATTTACTATTCTAGTATAAAAGAATCCTTGCTTGTTATTCTGCTTCATATGATACAAATTAGAAAAATTTTAAAATAAGTTTTATTTCTTGCTTTCTCATTCTCAATGATGATACAATCAAGTTAGATGAATTTAAAATGAATATTAGGGAAGTTCATTTTATGGGGTACTATTTAGTTAAGCAAGGAGTGAAACGTATGAAGAGATTGATGTTACTTTGTTTAGCTTTATTTGCGTTATTAGCAGTTGGTTGTGCGCAAGTAACGTCTGAAATTAAGGTGGATTCAGATTTTAGTGGTGAATGGAACGCTACCATTCAGGCGCCCGTACCAATTAGTAAGGGCGATTTGTTAAGTGCGGTTACTAAAAGTTCAAAAAAACAACCACAAATTGATTTGAAAAAAATTGAATTAGAAGCTATTGGACCTGATGGTAAAGAATTGGATGCAGATAAACCAGGTGTACAAGCACAGACTTGGAAATTAGAAGCTAAGTTTGATAATAAAGATGAACTGGCACAAATGAGTGCCGCTGTATTTGGCCGAAATTCTAATTCTAAGATTAATGTTATTTATCCATATGGTGATGATCCTGATGTATATACCTTCAATTTGGGAGAGGCTTCTGGTGCAACGACCATTGAAGTGGATGGCAAAATTATTAAGGAAAGTGTTGGTAAAGGCCTTCTAAAAGATGATGATACGGTCATTTATGCAGCTGGTGATACCATTAAATTCCAATTTAAAAAAGAAAGTAGCTTTGGCTCTATTATTGGCGGTATTGTAGTTATTGCAGCATTAGCGGGAATTGGGTATGTTATTTATCGTCGACGTCAAACTGCATAGGGGGGAGTCATTATGAAACGGTGTATTACTTATATGATGATGGCTTTGGCTATGGTTAGCCTATTTATTGTTAGTGGCTGCGGTGGCAATTTAGGCAGTTCACAGGATTTTTCTGGTACATGGGGCTATGTAGAAACTGCGTCACCAATAGGAAATAATGAAATAGACTATGAGTATAATCAAGATACAATTTATGTAGTTACATTAGAGAAAAAAAGTGAACATACCTATGCAGCTGACTTTAAAGACTACAAATATTCTTATAAAGGTAGTAGTTTTTTGAATCGGGATGAATATGAACGAGGGGATCGTTGGATAACATTTTTTATTCCAGATGGACCTAATAGTCAAGGATTACTGCCTAAAGTAGAACCAGTATATGAGTTCAAATTGGTAGCTCATGATATGGAAACCATCAGTTTTACTGAACGAGATGGAGTATTATATGTTGATGAAAGTGGTTTAGAATACACGTATGATAAAGATAATGATGCATTAGTAAGTGGTAAAACTGTATTACATCGTATTAAAGATGGAGATATTACATCATTGAAAGAGGAAGTTCAACAACATATTAAAGATTTTTATACAAAAGAATATGTAGATACTAAAAAACGTGATATTACTAATATTAAATTTAATGATGCCCCTAAAAGCAAATAAAGTTCTTCCCTTTTCTTAAATCATCTTTATATTTGGGGGGAACGGCGTAAATGTAGCAAGTAAAATAAAAGGATAGTGTGCTAGCAAGTACCCTTGTTCGTAAGAACGCAGGTACGGCTAGTACACTATCCTTTTATTCTTTTAAAATTATACGGCGTATCCTAAAGTTAAAGTTGATATTTTTTATTCCACAATGTTCTCACACCAAAGTAGAGCAAGAGGAAGGAGGATAGGCAAACGGTAGTACAGTTGGCGACCATAATTGTAATTTGGTAGAGAACGGCTTCATTTGGCATAGCACCCGCTAAAATTTGACCTGTCATCATACCTGGCAAGGCAATGATACCCATACCGACCATGGAATTCATAGTTGGTAAAAAAGCCGTTTCAAGAGCCTGATTAATAAAAGGTCGTAAGATTTTAGCGGGATGAGCGCCTATATTTAGAAGTACTTCGATTTGATGCCGGTTGCTGTCCAAGGCTTCTTTAAAGGCTTTTAGCGCGAGTGTAGCTCCATTCATTGTGGCGCTGACTAACATACCACTAATAGGAATGATATATTGTGGTACAAGGATATTTTTTTGAATAACTACTATTAGCATAAATAAAACAATAGTTAAGCAAGTGATGATGATGGAGGCGGCCGTTATATATTGAAAACGGCGATTGAGCCAAGGATTTTTTCGCAAGGTACGAAATACGGCAAATCCAATCATTAGGGATAAGTACGCTAAAATATATAATGGTGAGGGATTTTTAAAAATATATAAAAGCACATAACCGGCAATAATGAGTTGCACGGTCATTTGAATGGTGCCGAGTAGAAGAAATTTAGTTTGGTCAATATGGCAATATTTAAATACACCGACTACAAGTAAAAGTAATAAATAAATGGATAGGAAACCACTTAGTTGCATCGTAATTGCTTCTGTCATAGATATACCCCTTTGTGTGCTAGTGATTACATATGGAATAGTTTGCGGGCTTTTTCTTTAGCTTTTAGTTCAATTAGATGGTCACTAAATTTAGGATAGAGACCATCGTCATGAGAGATAACTAGGCAGGTTTTATTATAGGTGTGCATGTGTTTTTTTAGCCGTTCAAAAAAGGTGATGGCTGTTGCCGAATCTAAGGCTGAGCTAGGTTCATCCCACATGTAAATATCGGCGTCTAAAGAGAGCATAATCGCATTAAAAACACGTTGTTTTTCGCCGCCTGATAAATTAGTGACGGCTTGATTTACTGTAAATGGAGCAACGGCGATGTGTAAATACTGTTCCATCTCTGAATCCGTTGGGGCCGTGGATTTACGGTACTGATGAAATGTTCGGAAGTTATCTTTAATACTTCCTCCGAATAGGAAGACATCTTGATTCACTAAAATAATTTGTTGGCGGAGTTCCAATGTATTTATAGTTTGAATATCTGTACCTTTAAAATAGATAGTCCCTCGAGAGGGGTTGACAGTTGCATTAAATAAATGAAATAATGTACTTTTCCCACAGCCACTAGGCCCTTGTAAAAAAGTCATTTTACCTTGGGGAATTGTTAAGTCGGGATAAAAGATAGCATCTTGAAATGCTAATCGTGTAGTTGATAATACGTTCATATATTAGCTCCTTTTATATATTGCGAGATTACTTTTATTGTACTGAATTTTTTATATTTTATGTAGTCTTATTTATAATTAGTTATGTGTAACAGTTGATTTAGCCTAGCTTATTTTCAAATGTAATGGATGAAATGACTAAAAGGAATAAATTTTGTAAGACAGGAATCATGTTCGTATAGAGTATACAAATTTGAAATTTAGGAGTATAATTTAGGCGTAGTAATGCGAATGGAGGCAAGTATAATGAGCTTTTCTGTGCGTACAGATGTATGTGTACGGTGTAATATGTGTGTGGCAGAGTGCCCAACAGGATTATTAGTAATGAAAGAACATGGACCAGAAGCCGGTCGAGGTAGTTGTATCTCTTGTGGACATTGTGTCGCTGTTTGTCCTACGAAGGCTATTGATTATTCAGTAACGCCTAGAGAAGAACAGTTGCCAGTTGGTGATTATAGGGTACCCGCACCAGAAGAGGCGGAACAATTTTTACGATATCGTCGTTCCATTCGTACATTTAGCGATAAGCCAGTTTCTAAAGAGTTGCTTACGAAGTTACTGAATGTAGCTCGTATGGCACCAACAGGCTCTAATAGTCAAGGCATTTCATATCGGGTCATTCAAAATGAAGAGACATTACATGCTATTAGCGAAGCCGTGATGAACTGGATGAGCGCACTGGGGAAAGAAAATAGTCGTATGCGAATTTATTCGTACAATGCAAAACGCTATAATCGGACAGGACGAGACTTTATTTTGCATAAAGCCCCTGTTCTTGTATTAGCCATTTCTAAGGATAAATTAGTAGAGCGTGGCCGTGATAATGGTCATTTTGCTCTTACATATGCGGAATTAATGGCGCCTTCTTTGGGGTTAGGCAGTTGTTGGTCCGGTTTTGTAGAATATTGTGCGCAAGCAGGATATGGGCCCTTGTTAGAGTTATTAGGTGTGCCAGATGGGTATACAGTAGCTGGGGCCATTATGGTAGGATATCCTAAATATAAATATCGTTATATGCCAGAGAGAGAACCGCTAACGGTTTATTTTGATGAGGAGGATTAATATGTCGACATCATTAGTTACTCTGGACATGGTCAAGGAAGCACAAGAACGCTTAAAAGGGGTTGCACAGCGGACTGCTATCATGCAGTCTACCTCACTCAGTGAGCGCTGCGGTTGTGAAGTGCATTTGAAAATGGAAAATTTCCAGCGGACCGGTTCTTTTAAATTGCGTGGCGCCTATAATAAAGTGGCATCCTTAACGGCTGAGGAACGAGCTCGTGGGATTGTAGCCTCGTCGGCAGGTAATCATGCGCAAGGGGTGGCGTTAGCTGCTAAAGAATATGGCTGCAAGGCGACGATTTGTATGCCTTCTAATGCACCTATTGCAAAAATTGAAGCGACTCATAGTTATGGTGCTGATATTGTATTAGCTGGTGATTTTTATGCTGATGCGTATGAAAAAGCATGTGCCTTAGAAAAAGAAAAGGGATTTACCTTCTGTCATCCTTTTGATGATCCCGTTGTTATTGCTGGGCAAGGGACAATTGGTCTTGAAATTTTAGATGAACTACCTGATACCGATGTAATTGTGGTACCTATTGGTGGGGGTGGTCTTATTTCAGGTATTGCTGTAGCAGCGAAAGCCGTGAAACCAGATATTCGTATTATTGGGGTACAAACTCAAAATATGCCTTCAATGCAACAATCTGTAGCAGCGGGGAAAGTGACGACTGTGCCAGCGTTAAAGAGTTTAGCTGATGGTATTGCGGTAGGAACGCCAGGGACGCTTACCTTCGATATTGTGTCAAAATATGTAGATGAAGTTGTGACAGTTAGTGAAGCTGAAATTGCAGAGTCTATTTTATTTTTACTAGAACGTGTGAAAACAGCGGTAGAAGGGGCTGGTGCCTGTCCAGTCGCTGCTTTGATGAATAATAAAATTAATCATATTGAAGGCAAGAAGGTCGTGGCCTTAGTCAGTGGTGGTAATATTGACGTTAATATGATTGATCGGATTATTAATAATGGTCTAGTAAAATCTTGGCGACGTGCTTATTTTGATATTGTAGTACAAGATAAGCCCCATGTTTTATCTACTATTACCGGACTTGTATCGGATAGTAATGCCAATATTTTAAGTATCTATCATGATCGTAGTCAGCGGGATATAGAAGTGGGGTATGTTCATGTCGCACTTGAAATTGAAACGATGAATGAAAAACATGTGCAGAATTTATTAACTACTTTAGCTGAACATGGATTTCCAGCTGTATTGCGATAGTTTTGATAGGGCATGTAATATCAAAGCTTTGGGGATATTTCGTATTAATTTAGATACAATGTAAGAATGGCTTAACGTGTAATCTGAGTCATGGTATGTTGGGAATGGTATGGGGAGTTGACGTATTGAGGATTATTGACTAAATGGAGTAGGAGTAAAAAATATTATGGAATCGGGAAAAAGTTTAGAACGTAATTTAAAGCCCCGTCACGTGGAGATGATTGCCCTTGGTGGTACGATTGGGGTTGGATTGTTTATGGGTTCAGCAAGTACTATCCAAACGGCGGGGCCTTCAGTTTTATTATGTTACGCTTTAACGGGCGTAGTTATGTTCTTAATTATGCGCATTATGGGGGAAATGTTGTATTTAGAACCAGTGCCAGGTTCGTTTGCTGCGTATGGCTATCGCTATATTTCACCCTATGTAGGCTTTATTACAGCCTGGTGTTATTGGTTTATGTGGATTTCGGTAGGGCTAGCGGAAGTGACAGCTGTGGGCATTTATATGAGTTATTGGTTCCCTGAATTACCGCACTGGATATCTGCTTTTGTAGGGATGGCCATTATTGTATCGGCCAATATTGCCTCTGTTAAATACTATGGGGAATTTGAATTCTGGTTTGCTCTTATTAAAGTAGCGACAATTGTTTTTATGCTTGTTGTAGGCATGATGATGATTCTCTTCGGCTTTGGAAATGAAGGCGTTGCCATTGGATTTTCTAATTTGTGGGCTCATGGTGGCTTTATGCCTCATGGTTGGGGCGGTATGCTTGCGGCCATGTGTGTAGTGGCTGCTGCGTTTCAAGGGGTTGAACTCGTAGGTATCACTGCTGGTGAAGCGCAGAATCCACGTCATACGTTAGTAAAAGCAATAAAAAGTATTGTATGGCGTATCTTGATTTTCTATGTAGGAGCTATTTTTGTTATCCTTTGTATTTATCCATGGAATGAACTTGGTTTTGTGGGAAGTCCTTTTGTACAGACGTTCCAACGCGTTGGGATTGCTAGTGCGGCTGGTATTATTAACTTTGTAGTCCTAACAGCTGCTTTATCTGGGTGCAACAGTGGCATTTATAGTTGTGGACGGATGTTGTATACGTTAGCTAAAAATGGGCAGGCCCCTAAAATATTTGCTAAATTATCTGATTCGGGGGTTCCTCGTAATGGGATTTATGTATCCATGATTTCTTTGCTATTTGGCGTTGTATTAAATTATTTAATCCCAGATTCGAAATTGTTCTTGTATATTTATAGTGCAAGTGTATTTCCTGCTATGGTATCGTGGTTTGTTTTAGCAGGGGCGCAGCTTAAGTTTAGAAAACGTTGGGGGGCTGACATTATAGCGCAACATCCATTTAAGTCACCTTTATATCCGTATTCCAATTATTTCTGTTTAGCCTTTTTAGTAGTCGTAACTATTGGGATGATTTGGAATGAAGATACACGGGTATCTTTAATTGTTGGTTGGTTATTTATCGGGATTATTACGGCCTTTTATTATGGTTTGGGGATGTATAAACGCCCGATTGTACATGAAGAATTTGTACATGAAGAGGGCTTGGGTGCTGAAGGTGCCTTAGCTGATAGAAAATAAATTAAGTAATATAGATAACCTCATGAGATAGATACATATTTTCTACTCATGAGGTTGTTTTATGTCCTCGTAGTATGATAGGATAATACATAAGTTGATTCCAGGTGGGGATTTTTGGAAATCAATGAAATTAGTAGTTGGATACGACGTTTTATATGAGAATAAAACAGTGTATCTATTGTTGTATTGTGTAGTCAAAAGAAGAGAGAGGTCATACACATGAAAGTAAAAAAATTGTTAGCGCCTTTGTTGGTGGGCGTACTCGCCCTTGGTATTACTGGTTGTGGCAGTGATAGTGGTTCTAAAGAAATTCGGATTGGGGCTACAGCAGGACCGCATGCTGAAGTGGTAGAAGCGGTAGCTAAGGAAGCGGCTAAAGAAGGGATTACTGTTAAGTTGGTAGAATTTTCTGATTATGTAACTCCGAATAAAGCGTTAGCTGACGGTGATTTGGAACTTAATAGTTATCAACATGTGCCATTTATGGAAAACTTTAATAAGCAAAATAATGCGCATTTAGTATCGGTGGGTAAAACGATTTTAATGCGTATGGGCTTATATAGTAATACCGTTAAATCCGTAAACGAGGTGCCAGAAGGAGCCGTAGTAGCAATTCCTAATGATCCGACAAATGGTGGCCGTGGTTTAGCATTACTAGCTAAAGCTGGTTTGATTACTTTAAAAGAGGGCGTTGGTTTTAAAGCTACCTTAGCGGATGTTACGTCTAATCCAAAAAATCTGGTTATTAAAGAGTTAGAAGCGGCTCAATTACCACGTAGTTTAGATGATGTAACCTTGGCTGCGATTCCTATGAATTATGTCATGAGTGCCGGTATTGATGTGGCTAAACAAGGCGTCTTTTTAGAACCTAAAGATGAGCCATTAGCAGTCATGAATCTGGTGGCACGTGAACAGGATAAAGATAATCCAACGTATAAAAAAATTGCGGACATGTATCATTCAGAGGCCGTTAAGCAATTTATTGCTGATAAATTTAAAGGTACTATTATTCCAGCGGAATAAATATAAATTAACAGGTTTATTTTTAAGTTAAGTCTTAAAATTGAAATTTTA
This sequence comes from Veillonella criceti, assembly GCF_900460315.1. NCBI lineage: Bacteria > Bacillati > Bacillota > Negativicutes > Veillonellales > Veillonellaceae > Veillonella > Veillonella criceti. The sequence goes on from NZ_UHIO01000001.1 coordinate 1,852,531, forward strand.
TAGTAAAAGGAGCTATCTTGAACTACAGTGAGTTCGAGGATAGCTCCTTTTTACTGTTTGTGGTTATTGTAATACTTAGCAAACCTTGGGACGTGATTGTTACGTTTTATATGCGTTTTCGGTGGACTAACTGACCATAGCCTGCCTCACCACAGAACGTATTATTTTCAGCAATTAATTGACCGCGTAAGAAGACTTTTGCTACGGTGACATTAACAGACATTCCTTCGTAGGCTGAATACCCACAGGTTGTGTGTAGCGTATTAGCCGTAAAGGTACGGGATTCTTTAGGATTAAAGAGTACAATATCGGCATCATAGCCGATTTGAATATCCCCTTTGCGTGGTAGCCCAAAAATTGTAGCCGCATTGGTAGCGGTCACTTGTACAAATTGTTCAGGTGTAAGTTTGCCGGTTAAGACACCTTCGCTAAATAGTAAAGGCATTCGTTCCTCTACGCCTGAAATGCCACCAGGACAGTGGCGGAAATCATTGACATAGGCCTGTTTTTCTTCAACGGTGAAAGGACAATGGTCAGTGGCAACGACTTGGATTGCGCCTGTTTGTAAGCCTTGCCAAAGGGCCGCTTGATCTGCTTGTTTGCGCAATGGTGGGGCTAACATATATTTGATCCCCTCTAAAGGACCACCGTCACTGAATTTTGAATCTGTAAGAAATAGGTATTGGGGACATGTTTCTATGAAGATATTTTGTTGGTTCGTTTCACGGGCTAGCATGACTTCACGAAGACTTTCTTTGGCTGATAAGTGGACGATATAAATAGGGGCATCGCCAGCAGTTTTGGCCAAACCAAGAACATTGGCGACACTTATACTTTCAGCTACATTAGGTCGAGTGGTTGCTTGGCTAGCTGGAGTGAGTTCGTTTTTAGATAAGCGACGTCGTAAAGAGGTTGTAATGACATCATTTTCAGCATGGATTGTAAGTAGCCCATGACTTGTTTTCATTTGTTCGAGAATGGCTAGTAGTTCGGCATCGTGCATGGGGGCACTATAGGTTGTATAAGCTTTAAAAGAGGGAAATCCTTCTAGGGTGATGAGTTCATTAGCTTCAGTTAATATTTGCTCATCAATATGCTGAAAAACACCGTGAAAGCTATAATCAATCGGGCAGCTTTGGGCCAGCTTTTTATATATGTCAAATTGGTGGTGCAGGGTACAACCTTTAGGGCCAAAGGCCATATGGTCAATGATTGTAGTAGTACCACCACAGGCAGCGGCTAGGCCACCGTGATAAAAATCATCACAAGAGCGATGTAGCGGGGATTGCTGTAAATCAAAATGCGTGTGGGGATCAATGCCACCAGGGACTACATAATGGTCTGTAGCATCAATAATTTCGTAGGAGTCATCAACAAGTTGCCGTCCTTTGAGGGGCTCTGTAATGGCTGAGATGATCGTCTTAGAGATTATAATATCGCCTTTAAAATGACGTGTAGCCGTGCAGATTAGGCCATTTTCTATGAGATAGTTCATGGTGTTTCCTTTCATAATTGAGTGAAGCTTGAGGGATAGATGGTAAATAGTAAATAGGTACAAAGATTGTTGATTTTGCTAATATATTTATATCATACGCTTTTTAATGTTGAAATCCTAGCGTGAAGTATTCTAATTTGGAATTATTCGTAAAAATAGCCCTACTGTAATAAATAAGGTATAATGAATAATAAGTATTTTAGAGGATTTTGTAGATTGCTATGTCTTTAAATATATAGCGAGTTTGTTTCTAGTAAATAGCAATACTCATAAAGGAGGTCTTATATGTCCATTCTTAAAGTGGCCATTTCTGAACAGGCAGAAGCTGTTATTGGCATGATTACTAAACGTCCTGTGATTCGACCGACAGCTACAGATTTTACAGATGTAGGGGCGGTGCTCATTGGTGATTGTGAAATTGATACGTTAGCTACGACACCAGTCAAAGCATTTGATATTCCCGTATTTGTGGTTCGTACAGGAACTGGTATGGAAGGGTTGACTCCAGAGCAAGTGGCTAAGGCTGAAGATACTGTGTTGCGTGATGCGTATGGTATTTTGGATAGTGAACCTTCAGAGCGCGAATTTTATGCACGGCGTGTAGAGACGGCCGTGCAAAATTATGAACAACGGTCTTTACCACCATTTTTTAGCACTTTGCGCCGATATGTAGAGACGGGTAATTCGCAGTTTAATTGTCCTGGTCATCAAGGTGGCCAGTTTTTTAGAAAACATCCGGCTGGTCGTGCGTTTTATGATTTTTATGGTGAAAATATTTTCCGTAGTGATTTATGTAATGCTGATGTGCAATTAGGAGACTTGTTGATTCATGAAGGTTATGCTTTAGATGCACAGGAACATGCAGCTCAAGTATTCAATGCGGATAAAACGTATTTTGTATTAAATGGCACCTCGACTTCTAATAAAGTTGTGCTTAATGCTTTATTAGCGCCGGGGGATATTGTGTTATATGATCGGAATAATCATAAATCGATTTCTCATGGCGCTTTAGTGCAGGCTGGTGCTATTCCTGTTTATTTAGAAACAGCACGTAATCCGTTTGGGTCCATTGGTGGTATTCCAGAGGCTTGTTTTGATGAAACGGTGCTTTGGGAGCGTATTGCAGAACGAGATCCAGCAAAAGCTAAGGCAGAGCGTCCTATTCGTCTAGCCGTTATTCAATTGGGAACCTATGATGGCACGATTTACAATGCGCGCCAAGTAGTAGATAAGATTGGCCATTTGTGTGATTATATTTTATTTGATTCTGCTTGGGTCGGCTATGAACAATTTATTCCTATGATGAAAGATTGTTCCCCTTTATTGCTCGAGTTAGGGCCTGATGATCCAGGGATTATTGTGACACAATCTGTGCATAAACAATTAGCTGGCTTTTCACAGACCTCACAAATTCATAAAAAAGATGGTCATATTCGGGGGCAAGCACGCTATGTGAATCAGAAACGGTTTAATAATGCTTTTATGATGCATGCGTCAACGTCACCCTTTTATCCGCTGTTTGCAGCGCTTGATGTAAATGCTAAGATTCATGCTGGGGAAGGTGGTCTTGCTTTATGGCATGATTGTGTGGCTGTAGGTATTGAAGCACGTAAGACAGTATTACGGAACTGTCAATATTTGCGTCCTTTAGTACCACCAATGGTACATGGCAAACCTTGGGAAGAAGGTAAGACTGTTGATATGGCACAAGATATTGCTTATTTTTCCTTTGAACCAGATGCTAAATGGCACTCCTTTGCTGGGTATGGGGACGGGCAATATTTTATTGATCCTTGCAAATTTCAATTAATTACGCCAGGGATTAATATGGAAACTGGGGCCTATGAATCCTTCGGGATTCCTGCTACAATTTTGGCTAATTATCTGCGCGAGCATCAGGTTATTCCTGAAAAGTGTGATTTAAATACAATCCTTTTCTTATTGACACCAGCTGAATCATATACAAAAATGGATGCGTTGATTGCCAAATTATTGCGTTTTGAGCAACTGATTGAAGCGGATGCGCCTATGCAGGAGGTATTGCCGACATTGTATGCTATGCATATTGATAAATACCGTGGATATACGATTCGCCAACTTTGTCAAGAAATGCATGATTTTTATAAAGCCCGTCAAGTGAGTCAGTTGCAACAGCGATTATTTCAAAAAGACTATTTTCCGACTTATGTGAAAACACCACAGGAGGCTAATATTGATTTTGTTCGTGGCTATGGCGAGTTAGTTCCTATTGCTGATTGTGTTGGACGTATAGCGCTAGAAGGAGCTTTGCCCTATCCGCCAGGGGTTATTTGTGTACAGCCCGGTGAAGTGTGGTCAGAGACGGCGCGTGATTATTTTGTTGCCTTGGAAGAAGGCATTAATGCATTGCCTGGATTTGCACCAGAGCTACAAGGGGTGTATATTGAAAGAGATGAAACGGGTTACCGAAGAGCGTATGCGTATGTATTGCGTGAAGCGGTAGTGGTTAAAGCATAATGAGGAAGAAGGGGTATAATGGGATTACCAAATGAGGCGTTAGTCGCCATTAAAGAGGCTGTTACAGCAGCGGTGACAGAATTGGTGGCTGTGGGGCGTTTAAGCGCTGGTCATGTATTGGTTGTAGGTTGCTCAACTAGTGAGGTGCGGGGCGCACGCATAGGGACTGACTCAACTACTGAAGTAGGACAGACCATTGTAGAGGCTTTATTAGCCGTATTAGCACCCAAACAAATTGCCCTAGCGGTGCAATGTTGTGAACATTTAAATCGAGCATTAGTCGTAGAGGCTACCGTAGCCAAGGCCCATGGGTGGCCTATTTGCAATGCTGTACCACAATTACATGCAGGGGGGGCTGCATCGATGGCGGCTTTTGCACAATTTAAGGAGCCTGTTGTAGTTGAGACGATTCAAGCTGAAGCCGGCCTTGATATTGGTGATACGTTTATTGGCATGCATTTACGGCCTGTAGTTGTGCCAGTTCGTTTACAGGTAAAACAGATTGGTGAAGCCCATGTGACGGCAGCTCGAATCAGACCAAAATACATTGGTGGTAGCCGGGCGGTGTACGATGATTCGCTAATGTAGTAGAGGTGAAGGAAGTTTGAATTTTTATAGCTATGCCTATATTGTGCAACAAGGGCAGTTTAATGCCCTTATGCAATATGGTGTGTCTTTTTTGTTATTAATAGCACTGTTGTTAGTAAGTATTCAATTTATACGACATCGGCTGAATAGTCGGTATCGTGATTTAACCATTTTGTTATCCTTAATCATAGTGTTTGTCTTAGGTATTCGGTGGAGCGAATATGACTCGTCACTACGTAACTCAGAAGAAAGCAGTCGTATGGCTAATTTTGTAGTCACGGTTTCACAGCGTTTAGGTGTTCCTAAAGAAGATATACGGGTTAGTGCTTTACATTTGAATGAAGATGTAATTATTAGTGTAGGTAATCGTTTTTACCGAGCCCATTTTACTAACAATTTTGAAGCCTATTCGTTGACGCAAGTCCATATGATTGATTCTCAAATAAAAGTAGTGGACATAGCGAAGGAGTAAGACGATTATGATAACAGGATATACGCTCATTATGATTAAATTAATTTTGGGCATTTTATGTTTAGTTTTTCAGATTAATCTGATGGGGAAAGGCAATTTAGCACCCAATTCAGCGATTGATCAAGTGCAGAATTACGTGCTTGGTGGAATCATCGGTGGGGTTATTTATAATGACGCTATAGGGGTGTTACAATTTTTATTAGTTTTGATAGGCTGGACTATTGTGGTTATGGCTTTGCGGTATTTAGCGGCCTATAATCACTATGTGAAACGAATTATTGATGGTAGTCCTGTCATTGTTGTTGAACGTGGCGAAGTGCAAGTTGAAGATTGTATGCGTCAGGGTGTTAGTGCAGGCGAGTTACATCTGAAGCTGCGAAGTGCTGGTGTTCGGCAGATACATGAAGTCCGTCGAGCAGTGCTTGAACAAAACGGACAATTGACAGTGGTTAAATATGGGGAAGATACGGTACATTATCCCTTGATTGCTGATGGGCAAGTGGATGAAAACGTGTTATCCTTAGTAGAAAAGGATCGTGCATGGTTGGATGAAACTGTGGCGACACAAGGCTATTCTATATCCGATGTGTATATGGCTGAATTAATCAAAGATGAGTTAGTCATTACTCCTTATGTTAAAGAGGGGCGTTAACACGTAAGGGGCGATGCTGAGAGGAGCTATTTATGGCAAGTTTACAGCGTGCGTTGTTAGTGATTGCGTTTTTATATATTTTCTATCATATTTATTCGTACGGTGTGACTACGACGAACATGATTGCTGTTGTTTTATTGATAGTATCCTTTATTTTAGAAATCACACGTAAGTCTAGGCGTGCTAAATTAGAGGCCTATTTTGCTCGTAAAGAAGCTGAATTAGCTGCGGAAGAAGCGGCTAAAACGGATGTCTTGATGGAAGATACAAGGGAGAATATAGTAGATAAAACAGTGTCAAAGAATGATACTAAGTAGGTTAGTTATAAGTCATATGTCATATGTGATATGTGTATATACTTGTTTAACCTGCTGGATTAAAATAGACAAGGATGTCTATTCCATGAGAAAGGAGTCTTGCATGAAATTAATTTCTTGGAATGTCAACGGTTTACGAGCCGCTGTGACTAAAGGGTTTATGGAGAGTTTTGAAAAGCTAGATGCGGATATGTTTTGTTTACAAGAAACAAAATTACAGCCTCATCAAATTGAATTAGCGTTGCCCGGTTATGAGCAATATTGGAACAGTGCGGTTAAGAAGGGCTATAGTGGTACGGCTATTTTTACTCGTCATAAACCGATTCAAGTGACTAATGGGATTGGTATTGAAGAGCATGATCAAGAAGGTCGTGTTATTACAGCGGAATTTGAAAATTTCTTTTTGGTGACTTGTTATACACCTAATAGTCAACGGGAATTGGCTAGATTGGCCTATCGAATGACTTGGGAAGATGCATTCCGCGAGTATTTGTTAGGACTAGATGCAAAGAAGCCCGTTATTCTTTGTGGTGATTTAAATGTGGCGCATAAAGAAATTGATTTGAAAAATCCAAAAACAAATCGTAAAAATGCAGGCTTTACAGATGAAGAACGAGCAAAGATGACAGAATTATTAGGTGTTGGCTTTACTGATACGTTCCGCAAATTATATCCTGATGTGACTGATGCGTATAGCTGGTGGTCCTATATGGGCAAAGCGCGTGATAGGAATGTAGGATGGAGAATTGATTATTTTATTACATCGTCACGTTTAGATGATAAAATTGTAGAAGCGCGGATTCATCCAGATATTTTTGGTAGCGACCATTGTCCTGTTGAATTGGATATTAATCTTTAGAGAGTGATCGATTTTGATTTATACTCTATAGAATTAGAAAAATAGAGCTACTTTATAGAGAAATATCTATATTTAATAGTCATATGAATGTAAAAATTGAGAGAGTCTAGCTAACATATGTTAGCTAGACTCTTTTTGTTTCCTGCTGTTTTTGATGTATGCGTATAAGTAATGGGAAAAATGATGAATATGAAAAATGAATGGTGAATATGAGCGCTCTGTGTTATAGTGTTAACAGGATATAGATTAGTTTGTATTAAACTATTGAGTTTATTGTGTACACGCAATAAGGAGAAACGATTATGGCAAATTATAATCCCTACGAAAACATGCTTAATACTCTTGACGAAGCCGCTCAAAAACTTGGCTTAGAGCGTAACGATTATGAAGTAATTCGTCATCCAGAACGTGAATTGCAAGTAGCGATTCCAGTTCAGATGGATGATGGTCATGTAGAAGTATTTAGTGGCTACCGTACGCAACATAGCACTATTATGGGTGCAGCTAAAGGTGGCATTCGTTTCCATCCTGATTCTGACGAAAATGAAGTTCGTGCGTTGGCAGCTTGGATGACAATTAAAAACTCTATCGCTCACTTACCTTATGGTGGTGGTAAAGGCGGTATTAAAGTGGATCCTAAGAAATTAAGTCAGCGCGAATTAGAACGCTTAACTCGTGGCTTTGTACGTAAAATCGCACCTATTATTGGGGTAGATACTGACGTACCAGCACCTGATGTTAATACAAACCCACAAATTATGGCATGGATTGTTGATGAATTCTCTACATTAAAAGGCGTATGGTCACCAGGCGTTGTAACAGGTAAACCATTAGCTGTTGGTGGTTCTTTAGGCCGTAATGAAGCAACTGGTCGTGGTTGTATGTTCACTCTTAAGAGCTATCTTGAAAAGAATGGCAAAAAGATGTCGGACGTAACGATTGCCGTTCAAGGGTTTGGTAACGTAGGTAGTGTAGGTGCTTTATTGATGCATCGTGAAGGCGCTAAAATCGTAGCCATTGGTGATGTTCATGGTTCCATTTATAATGAAAATGGTATTGACGTTGAAAAAGCATACGAATATGCTAACTCTCATGGCCGTTCTTTAGAAGGGTATGAAGAAGCTGGTATGAAACGCATTCCAAATCCAGAGTTATTATTACTTGATGTAGATGTATTATACTTAGCAGCTCTTGAAAACCAAATCAATGGTAGCAATATGAAAGAAGTTAAAGCAAAAGCTATCTTAGAAGGGGCTAATGGGCCTACTACTAATGAAGCTGACCTATACTTCTTCGATAAAGGCATTGACATTATCCCTGATGTATTGGCTAATGGCGGTGGCGTTGTTACCTCTTATTATGAATGGGTTCAAAATAAAGCTGGTTTCTATTGGGACGAAGAAGAAGTAAATACTCGTCTTGAAAAGAATATGAAAATGAGTTTTGAAGAAGTATGGGCTATGCAACAGGAATACAAAGTATATCCTCGTTTAGCAGCCTACATGGTAGCATTGAAACGTTTAGTAGATGCTAGCAAACTTCGTGGCTTTAATGGCTAATTATTGTTTACTATGTACAGTTAAGTACATATCATATAACGCGTAGTTGTACTGTCTAACCAAAGCCTATGAAGTTGAGGCTCTATAATGATATAAAATAGAAGTATACTGTGCGCAACAGCGGCTAGGGAAATGATGCCTAGCCGCTTTTTATGTGACTTTTTGCTATAGAATTAAAAGCTTTTGGGAAAATGTAAAAATTATATAAAAAAGTACTTGCATTTAATTTGATTTTAGTATAGAATATCTCTTGTACCATTCCTCGATAGCTCAGTCGGTAGAGCAATCGGCTGTTAACCGATCGGTCGTAGGTTCGAGTCCTACTCGGGGAGCCAGTGGCCCGTTGGTCAAGCGGTTAAGACACCGCCCTTTCACGGCGGTATCGGGGGTTCGATTCCCCCACGGGTCACCAATATGGACGATTAGCTCAGCTGGGAGAGCGCCTGCCTTACAAGCAGGATGTCGGCAGTTCGATCCTGTCATCGTCCACCACATTGGCGAGTTCGCAATAGCGAGCTCGCTTTTTTATTTTATTATGTAACTTCATTGGCTAATAGCGTAAGATGTGGTAACATAAGAGAATAAATATATAGCTATTATGGATAAGTGAAAATCGATTGGCAGGAGGAATAAGATGTCTGCATATATACCGTATTTAGTTGTATTAGGTGTAGTTTTAGTTTTCTTTATTGTATGTTATTTAGTGTTTCGCGATGGCGGGCCACGTGAAGACGTTGCTAAGCAAGCTACAGACTCAGTTGCTAATGCTGATTATTATGCACGTAAACGACGTGATTATGGGGCTACCTACTATGGCGCAGAGAGTAAAACGGCTGATGAGGTGAGTGAAACCACTGAACAAGAATTAGCGGAGACCTTTGTACCTTTATCTAAGGAACAGGTAGGTAATGAATTTGATAGTGCTTTAGAAGATTCCACAACAACGAGTTTAGGTCGTGAGTTTGCCGCGTCTGTTAAAGAACGTCGCTTAGGTGATGATATTGTATCAGATTTAGACATGACAAAGCCGATGCTTAAGATTCCTACAGAGCCTGCGTCTACAATGGATCCTGATTTAGAATTAACGCGCCGAATTCAACGTGTTGTACCAGCTGGTGTTGAAGGAGCTGAAGCAGCCGATGATGCAACGCGTGTGATGCCTGTGATTAGCGATTCCTTGGGGAAAGATACAAAGAATGGCTATACGGCGAGTGATGGTAATCACGGACCGGCTTTAACGGATTTAATCGCATTAGGTACTAGTCATTTTATGAATTCCTTTGGTGCTGTTAGTCCGAGTACGAAGGAACAAGTATTAGATATTACCACGACGGCCTTTGAACGGTTAGGAATTACTGAGAGTGCTGAATTACATGCGCTATTAGAGAATATTGTGGTGCAAGAAGCGTTATTGTGTATGCAAAAGGCGTATGCAACGACACCGACGGCATGGATGAAAGAAACCGCTATTGAAGCCTTTATGGATGTAGTGCAGGAACCAAAATCGAGCACGCCATATTTAGTAGCGTTTGATGCTTTGCGTATTTTACCACATTTACAGCTCGGTCATTTTCAAATTTTAGCGTTAGCCTTGTTATTGCAATACTCGCGTAATTCGAATAACTATAGCTTAGAACATTTGCAGCATTATGTAGATAAATATATTGAGCCATTCTTGTCAGATTTGCCACGAGAAGAATCTATGTATCGTCAGCTTGATTATTTACGTTGTTCGACGGCTGAACCAGAACGCAATACATTCTGGGATATTATGATTCATTCGTATCCACTAGTATTTGCCTATGCTGGTTTTGATAAAGAAGAATTATCGCGCGCTTTGCGTGGGCAGGCTTTGGATGGTCGATATGTAGTAAAGAGTATTAACTCTCCTTTATTAAAATTGGCTGTTGTTGATGAAGGCTTGGCGATACGCTATTTCCAAATGGCTCAGATTGATAATCCTGAAATTCAACAGCATTTATTAGGGTTAGCGACAAGTAAACCACTTAACTTTACTCAAGCAGACCGCAAAAGGGTCTTAGAACATATTTCACCTGTATTACCAAAGGTAGCTGACATTTATGATGCTATGCCATTGAGCCATACAAGTCTCACATTGTTAGGTCTTTATTTAGGTCGGGCTCATGTGAAAGTGACGATTGGTGAAGAATTTGATTTATCACCTTGGTTTTGATAAAAGTATAGCGTGCTACATAGAGGAAACGCCACTCTTCCGTAGAGGAGAGTGGCGTTTTTGTATTTAGAATCAGCTAAAAGAAGCTGTAAAGTCCATGCTGTACTATTTTTAGTGCGTTAGAAACTATATTCACTAATTGCTTGTAAATCTAAGAGGGTTACTTTTTTACCTTCTAAGGTAATAATACTTTCATCTTGTAAGCGCCCTAATTCACGACTTAATGAAGTTCGCGATACATTGAGGACATCGGCCATTTCTTGTCGATTGTGAGGTAACGTAATGGGGTTTTGTTTTTGACGGCGATATAAATCATCGAAATACGCGAAGATGCGTTCACGCATGCCCTTTAAAGAGAGATAATGAACTTTACGGGTAAGGGCGAGTGCTTTTTCAGACATGTCATGTAGCAAATTAGTTAAAATTTGTTTTTGACAAGTATCACAATGATTAAACGAGTTAGTGAAGGCTGATTTAGGTAAAAATAGGACTTCGCAATCTTTAGTTGTTTGGATTGTAGCCGGCCAGTTTGGTATATCGGTAAATAGTAAAGCTTCGCCAAACATGGCAGAAGGGGTTAATTCGGTCATAATAGTGCGTTGGCCTAGTACGTTTTCTCGAGTTAAGTGGGCACGACCTGACAGTAATAATCCCATACCTTCCATAGGTTCGCCGGCAATCGCGATAAAACTATTCTTTTTGAATGTTTTGATGGTTAGGTCTGGAGAACTTAAAAAGAGTCGTAATTCGTCTTCTCCTATATGGCGAAATAAGGCGCTACTACTTAGCGTTGTTAAATATGAAGAAATAGTGTCATTTGATAATCCGATACTCATAGACGCCTCCTTTAGATAAAATTTTGGTAAATGTTGCCATAGCTACCGTTTTTCATTTACAAGTATAATATACTTTACTTGTAGTTACAAATAAACAACTTGCATATAGTGATAGTTTACTAGGTCTTGCAGCAAGTGATGTATATGTTTTAGCTTTCTTGCTAGTGTTGAGAAAGTGCGTATCGGGTGAGTCCCGAAGAAGGAGGATACTATGAGTATGTTTTGTTTCCAATGTGAACAGTCTGCTAATCCAGGTGGTTGTACTGTACAAGGTGTATGTGGTAAAACGGCACCTGTTGCTAATAAACAAGATGAATTGACAGCTGCTTTGATTGGATTAGCCCGTGCTTGTGATGCTAAAGGTGCATCTGCTAAAGAATACCAATTATTAAAACAAGGTTTGTTCATGTGTGTAACAAACGTTAACTTTGATGAAGATCGTGTACAAGAGTTTATTAATCGTGTAGAAGCAACGCGTACGGCTATTGATGGTAGTGCTCAAGATTTTGATTGGGAAGCTCTTTGGGTAGGTGAAGAAGATATCATTTCCTTACGTTCTACTTTGCTCCTTGGGATGCGTGGTATGGCTGCCTATGCTTGGCATGCCTCTGTACTTGGCTATGATGATGCTGAAGTAGATGCTTGGTTTGTAAAAGGTCTTGTAGAATTTGCTAAGGATCACAGTGCTGATGAATGGTTGGCTTTATTGATGGAATTCGGTCATGTAAACTTGAAATGTATGGCCCTTCTTGATGCGGCTAATACGGAAAGTTATGGTACACCAGTGCCAACTAAAGTGCCTTTGACAGTCGAACCAGGTCCTTTCATCGTAGTAACTGGTCATGACTTACATGATCTTAAAATGTTATTGGAACAATCCGAAGGTAAAGGCGTTAACATTTATACTCATGGTGAAATGTTACCTTGTCATGCGTATCCTGAACTTAAAAAATATGCACACTTAAAAGGGAATTTCGGTACAGCTTGGCAGAATCAGCAGAATGAATTTGATGGTGTACCAGGTGCATTCCTATTTACAACTAACTGTTTAATGCCACCTCGTAAAACGTATGAAGATAATATTTTCACTACTGATATGGTAGGTTTCCCAGGGCTTAAACATGTAGAGGCGAAGGAAGATGGCACTAAAGATTTCACGGCTGTTATTGAAAAAGCACTTGAACTTGGTGGTTATACAGAACCTCAAGAATTTACAGGGATTAATGGTGGTCATGAAGTAACAACTGGTTTTGGCCATGGTACGGTACTTAGCATTGCTGATAAAGTAATTGATGCTGTTAAAGCAGGGGCGATTAAACATTTCTTCTTGGTTGGTGGTTGCGACGGTGCTAAAGTAGGCCGTAACTACTATACTGAATTTGTAAAACAAACACCGAAAGATACAGTAGTCTTAACATTAGCTTGTGGTAAATATCGTTTCAATGACCTTGAAATTGGCGAAATTGGTGGCATTCCACGTATGCTTGATATGGGTCAATGTAATGATGCGTACTCGGCTATTCAAGTAGCTGTAGCATTGGCTGGTGCATTTGAATGTGATGTAAATGACTTGCCATTAACACTCGTATTGTCTTGGTATGAACAAAAAGCAGTATGTATCTTGTTAACATTATTAGCCTTAGGTATCCGTAACATCTATATTGGACCTACTTTACCTAAATTCTTATCTAGTAATGTATTAGGAATTTTAGTTGAAAAATTCCAATTACATCCAATTACTACACCAGAAGAAGATATGAAAGCAATTTTAGGTAATAACTAATTATATTTTAGCAAGTAATATAACTGAATTGGTGCTGTGGGATTGTAATTCATTAGTAGGCTAAAGGATTACAAAAACATATATAAGCCATGCAACCCCCTCCTAGGAGGGGGTTGTTTTTGTATTTTATGCTCAAAAATTCAACTTGTTTCCCTATACGAGATATTTTCTGTGCGCCAAGAAGCAAGTATTTATGGGCGAATTGAGAACGTAATGAATATGTCATGCATAAAAAGTATAGTGTTGTCTATTCTGCAAAAACAATCTGTGGTATAATACAAATTAAGGTAAGCCGTGGCTTTACGATATATGGTATAGAAGAAAAAGCCTTGTGACGGCGTGAAAACGTTTCCTGTAGGAGGACATAATGAGCAGTGTTTTTGAGATTATCGGGCCGGTGATGATTGGTCCATCCAGTTCGCACACCGCAGGGGCTGCGCGATTGGGCAAAATGGCGCGTTATATTTTTAAGGAACATATTGAACGCGTAGATTTAACATTATTTGGATCCTTTGCTAAAACCTATAAAGGACATGGCACTGACCGTGCATTGATTGGTGGTTTGTTGGGGTTTGATGCGGAAGATGAACGCATTCGTGATGCTTTTAAAGCAGCGGCTAAGGGGAATTTACAATATCAATTTATTGAATCGGCTGAAGATGGTGGTCATCCCAATGAAGTACGATTCGACTTATATGGAAAAAATGATTATCATATGTCAATCGTAGGTCGTTCATTAGGGGGCGGTCGTATTTTAGTGACAAATGTTAATGCGTTAGATGTAGAAATTTCTGGGGAAGATTATACAATCTTAACATTCCATCATGATTGCCCAGGTGTGATTGCAGCGGTAACTAGCTTATTAGGCCGAGCGGCGGTTAATATTTCAACCATGAAAGTATTCCGCAAACGTAAACACTGTGAAGCAGTTATGTTGATTAATACAGACTCCCCTGTTGAGGCGAGTGTAATGAGTGAAATTCAGAAGAATAAAGATATTTCTTCCGTTATGTATTTTGAACCATTAGAAAAGGCGGTAGCAGAATGAGTTACTTATATGAAACTTTAGCAGATTTGATGCATCTCAGCGAAACTCATGATTTGCCAGTTTGGGAAATTGTGATTCGAGCGGAAATGGAAGCTACCGGTGAAACTCGTGAAGCTATCGAAAGAGAAGCACTTCGTCGAGTACAGATTTTTAAAGATTCTGTAGTGAATGGGATTGAGGATCGTAAACGTACATTAAGCGGCATGTCTGGTGGTCAGGCACATGTGTTATTGGGACACAATCCGCGTTTATTGAGTCCAGTGGCGTATAAAGCCTTAACATATGCCATTGCGGTAAATGAAGCTAATGCTAAAATGTTCCGCGTAGTCGCTTGTCCAACAGCTGGTTCTTGTGGTGTTATGCCAGGCTGTATGTGTGCGGTTGGTGAAGAGTTTGAAATGGATGATGCGGCCTTTTTACGTGGTTTCTTTACCGGTGCAGGGATTGGCAATGTAATTACGAATCAGGCCTGTGTAGCTGGGGCTGTTGGCGGTTGTCAAGCTGAAGTTGGTTCGGCTGCAGCTATGGCTGCTGGGGCGATTGTAGCCATGTTAGAAGGCACTACCAAGCAGGTTATGAATGCAGTTGCTTTATGTTTGAAAAATGTGCTAGGTCTTGTGTGTGATCCGGTAGCAGGGCTTGTAGAAGTACCTTGTGTAAAACGTAATGGCGTTTATGCAGTGCATGCCTTTAGCGCAGCTGAAATGGCGATGGCTGGTTTAATTAGTCAGATTCCAGTAGATGAAGTCATTGAGGCTATGGACCGGATTGGTCGCGCTTTGCCAAGCACGCTTCGTGAAACGAGTGAAGGTGGGCTGGCTACGACAGAAACAGGTCGTCGTATTGCTGCTCAATTGCGCGATATGTAATATGAATGCATCTTTGCAAGGAAACTTGTGAAGATGCATTTTTTATATGATAAATTAGTATTGACCTACCTCTGATTTCTCTTAAATTGCTATATTCAAAAGGATGAATTTAATAAGGGGCTATGCTATAATAAAGTATTATGAGAGAGGTGAGGATGATGAAATGGTTTACACAGTCGAAGACAATACTGAAGCCGTCAGGGCCTATTTGGGCTGGGGCAGTGCGTATTATACAAGCTTTGGCGACAGCTGGGTTTGAAGCTTACGTCGTAGGTGGTGCTGTACGTGACTTATTACTTCATCAAGATCCTCATGATTATGATATTGTGACTAAGGCTAGGCCTGATGAAATCATAGCTGTTATGGAACAATGTGGATATACAACAACGGGTGTTATTGGCAAGTCTTTTGGTGTTGTGGTTGTTTCTGTACCAGAAGGTTCCTATGAGGTGACTACTTATCGGCAGGAACGTTATGGTGCTGATAGTCATCGCCCTGAAGAAGTAACCTATGCGGATTCGCTAGTTGAGGACGTGAAACGACGAGATTTCACTGTTAATGGGATGGCTATGAGTGTCACTGGTGAAGTGGTAGATTTAGTTGGTGGTTTGCAAGATTTGAAGAAACGGACATTGCGAACTATTGGTGATGCTAATGAACGATTTCAGGAAGATGCGCTTCGTTTATTTCGTGCATGTCGTTTCATTGGTAAACTTGACTTTTTACCGCATCGTACCTTATTAGCGGGGATGACGCCTAGCTTTGAACGAGTTAAAGGGTTGTCGCTAGAACGAGTGCGTCAAGAGTTGGACGGCTTGTTGGTAACACCGGCGGTGGCTAAAGGTCTTGATGTATTGGTTCAGTCAGGTCTTGCCAATTGTTCATGCCGTGTGTTAGAACATGGTGAGTATAAAGAAGTTCCTATCTTGCCAGAATTACATCATTTAGTAGGTTTGCCACAACAACCAGAATTTCATGCTTATGATGGCTGGCTACATACCTTAGCGGTAGTACAAGCTACTCGCCCAGACTTAACCTTGCGTTGGGCTGCCTTATTGCATGATGTAGCCAAAGGTGAAGAAGGGATACGCGGTTTTAATAATGGCCGTATCACGGATCGTGGTCATGATAAAGCGGGGGCTGTTATGGCAGAGGATATTTTAACGCGGCTCCAATATCCCAAACAGTTAGTTAATCGTGTGGCTTGGCTAGTAAGTAGTCATATGCGGTTTCACTATTTTGTAAATAATGAAGAGGCCGATCCATGGAAATGGATGCGCAAAGAAGCTGTAAGTGGTACATTTCGTAAAAGTGATGAATTAAAAGAGGCTGTTCTTCAAATGGCAGAAGTATGTGCCGCTGATGTCATTGGCTGTGGTCGCCCTCATAGTAGTACGGCAGGGACGCTGGCATTTGGTGATTGTTTAGCTGAGATTACTAAGTCTATGCCGATTCATACTCGTGATTTAGCATATGGTCCAGAATTGCCTGATTTATTAGGTAAGCAAACAGGAACGATTTTACAAGAATTATTAGTTCAAGTGCGTAGTGGTCAAGTAGCAAATGAGCCGACAGCCTTGTTAGCGGCGGCTGAGCGTAAATTGGCACGAAAAGCACATAAGGAGTTATAACGATTTATGATTAAAGGTGAAGAAAAAATAGCCTTTCGTGATAATATATTTAAGCTTATGGCTTTTGTGTCTTTGGCTATTGCTGTACTGGTTTGTCGTTTGATTTGGCTACAAGTCATTGATAAAACAACATTGGATACTAAAAATTTAGATCAGGTGGAAACAAGTCGTAAGTTACAATCACCGCGCGGTACCATTTATGACCGCAATGGGAACCCTTTGGCCATGAGTATGGTAACACGTTCGTTATATGCGGATCCTAAGATGATTAAAAAGTCACCAGACGAAATTGCCTCACTTATTGCGCCCTATACACGGATAAAAGAAGATGAAATTGTAAAACGGCTTAAAGAAGATACGGCTTTTATTTGGCTTGATCGCATGATGGATCCTGATAAATCGAAAGCGTTAGCGCAGGTCATGAAAGAAAATGAATTAGAAGGGCTTAATTTCGTAGAAGAAAGTCGTCGTTTTTATCCAAATGGCAATCTATTAGCGCAAGTGTTAGGTTTTGTAGGCACTGATGACAAGGGACTTGATGGCCTTGAAATGGCTAAGGATGATATTATCCGTGGTGGCATTACCAAAGAACTTGTTGCTACAGACCAACATGGCAATGCGATTTTTGGTTCAGTGCTTTCTAAATTTTTGCCAGAGAAAGAACGAAGCATTACATTAACAATTGATACGACAGTTCAGTTTATTGCTGAACGAGCACTCGATAAAGTTATGGCAGAGTCGAAGCCAAATGGGGCGAGCATTATTATTATGGACCCTAAGACTGGTGAAATTTTGGCTATGGCTAATCGTCCGACCTATGACCCGAATCATTATGAAAAAGGAAGTGAAAATTCCTTTAAAAATCGAGCTGTTATTGATATGTATGAACCGGGCTCGACATTTAAACCATTGACGGCTTCCGCAGCGTTAGCTTCTGGTAAATGGTCGGTAGATACTGTGTACAATGATATGGGGAGTATTAATATTAGTGGTCATACCATACAAAACTGGAATGGTGAAGGGTATGGCAATGTAAAATTATTAGAAATTTTGAAATATTCCATTAATACTGGGATGGCACAATTAGGTGTTACTACAGGTAAGTCCATTATGATGGACTATTTAAAGGCCTATGGATTTGGCAAGAAGACGGGCATTGAATTACCTGGTGAAGCAGAGGGTCAATTAATTCCTGAGGAAGATATTTCACAACTTGACTTAGCTACGATGGCGTTTGGTCAAAGTGTGGCGGTTACGCCTTTGCAAATGGTGCAAGCTTTTGGAGCTATTGCGAATGGTGGGAAGATGATGATGCCTCATATTATTAAAAGTATTAATAATCCTGATGGTAGCCCTGTAGAAACTGAAGAAATTAAAGAGGTGGGGCAGCCAATTCCTGAAGATGTGGCCAAAACTATTTTAGGCATGCTTGAAAAAGAAGTGTCTGAAGGGGGCGGTAATAAAGCGGCTGTTGATGGGTATCATTTTGCTGGTAAAACAGGGACCGCCCAAAAATTAGATGCTGAACACGGGGGGTACTTGGATGGACGTTACATCGCTTCCTTTGTTGGCGTAGGGCCGGTTGAAGATCCTCGTTTTGTAGCCCTTGTCGTAATTGATGACCCTAATGGAGTTTATTATGGTGGACAAATCGCGGCCCCTGTATTCAAAGACATTATGAGTCAATTAGTACGTTACTTCCAATTGTCGCCTTCGGTGACTAAGGAAAAGGATTTACAAGGACAGGAAGCGACACATAGACCGTCTAAACCAGCGGTGTCTAAATCGGATGATGGCACTATTATTTTGCCAGATTTTACAGGTTGGACAACGGGGGAAGTTCGTGATTGGCTTCATGAAGCGGGCTTACAATTTATTCCTGATGGCACAGGCTATGCGATTAGCCAAGATGAGCCAGGTGGGGCTGAAGTCTCTATAGGGGATGCTGTTACAGTATATTTTAAACGTTAAGGAGGATATGGCATGATGGAATTGCGTGGTAAGGCGGTGGCTGATGCTCACAAGGCAGTGTTAAATGAACGACTCGTTGCGTTGGAGTCTAAGGGGATTGTATTAACCTTGGGTATCTTATTAGTTGGTGACGACAAGGCAGCGCAGATGTATGCTCATTTTATGGAAAAAACAGCTAAGAGTGCAGGGTTTGCCGTTGATTTGGCTCATTTGCCAGCCTCTGCTAGTTTTGACGAAGTGGTTCAGGTTATTGAACGGTGGAATAAAACAGATACAGTTTATGGTGTGTTACCACTCATGCCTATGCCACCACAAATTGATAGAGATGCTTTAATAGAGCGCTTAGCGCCAGAAAAGGATATTGATGGTTTAACCTCTAAGAATATTGGGCTAGCAAGTGCAGGTAAAGGCGGTTTTTGGCCTTGTACACCACGAGCGTGTATGGCGATTTTAGAACATTACCATATTCCATTAGCAGGCAAAGAAGTCGTTGTGGTAGGCCGTAGTCAAGTGGTAGGAAAACCGGTGGCCCTATTATTATTAGAAAAACACGCCACTGTTACGCTTTGCCATTCTAAGACGGCTGATTTAACAGCTCATTTAAAACGAGCTGATATTGTGATTGCTGCTGTAGGGCGAGCGCATGTAATTACCGGTGACATGTTGAAAAAAGGCGCCGTCGTTATTGATGTGGGGATTAATGATTTAGATGGTAAAACGGTGGGGGACGTAGATTATGAATCCGCATTGTCGGTGGTAGGTGCGATAACACCGGTACCTGGTGGTGTTGGCTCTGTAACGACTACGATGTTGTTAGAGAATATTTATGAGGCGTATCATGCACGAAATGTCGATTGCTGAAGGAATTGTGGATATTGCGCTACAGACATTAGCGGCTAATCAGGGGACTGTTGTTCATGCGATTCAGTTGCGGTTAGGTGTTATGTCTGGTGTTGAACCTGACGCGTTACAATTCTGTTTTACGGCTGTTACTAGGAATACGGCGGCTGCTGGTGCTAGTTTGCAAATTGAAATGATACCATTGCGGGGTAAGTGTCTAGACTGTGATTATGAATTTAGTGTAGCCGATTATGTGTTTAAATGCCCGCAGTGTGGAAGTTTAGCGATTCAAACTATCACTGGTCGTGAGCTACAAGTGGCGTCAATTGATATGGATTAAAGAAAGGGAATTATGGAAGTTACAGTAATGACCGATGTGCTTGCTAAGAATGATGCTATTGCAGCTAACTTGCAACGCATATTTAAAGAAAAGAATATTTTTGTATTTAACTTATTAGGTTCGCCAGGGGCTGGTAAAACATCTTTGTTAGAAGCTACCCTAAAAGAATTGTCTAAAGAGTATTCCTTAGCTGTTATTGAAGGCGATTTGTATACGGCTAAAGATGCAGAACGAATTCATAAATTAGGAATCCCTGTTTTACAGATTAATACAGTAGGCGGTTGCCATTTAGATGCCAAGATGATTGAAGAGGCCTTGAGTGATTTAGATTTAGAGGCACTCGATATGATTATTATAGAAAATGTGGGGAATTTAGTATGTCCTGCTGAATTTGCTATTGGCGAAGCGATGAAAGTGACGGTTTTATCCGTTACTGAAGGGGAAGATAAACCGTTAAAATATCCACTTATCTTTAAAGAGTCGAAAGCGGTATTGTTAAATAAAGTTGATTTATTGCCATACATTCCGTTCGATAAAGCGAAAGCGTTGACAGATATTCATAACTTAAATCCTACGGCGGATGTATTTGAAGTGAGTTGTACTGCTAAAACAGGCATAGAAGAGTGGACCAATTGGTTACGAGCGCAAATTGATACAGCGCGAAAGGGTTAATTATGAAGGATTTACAGAAAATGCGGTTGGTTTTTGCATTGGGGGCTTTTTTATTACCTATCGCGGTAGGAATTATGCCTGTATGGGGTGCTGATGCGGATATAAGTATGGATCCTACTGATACGTGGGCCCCAGAACGGGCGGCTGTTAATAAGATGGCGGTACGCTTAGCTGAAAGTTTAGAAGCGCAAAAAAGTCAAGAAGCTGGCGTTGATTTGACGGCCGTTGGTAAAAGCTATACAGCCGATACGTTAGAACCTATGAAGGCGAGCGACTTTAAGGTGCGTGATTTTGCGCTTGGTATGACAGAGCCCGCTTTGACAAGTGAATCATTACGCTCTAGTTTAAGTGGGGATCAAGTCGGACAAACAACAGGTGACTTTACAACCTATACGGGTGAAGCGGGGAGTTATACGGTTTATTCTGGGCCAACTTTTTCTAATTTAGATTCAAATAAAATTCTTCGTAAAGAAGGTTTAACCTATGCGTATCAGCCAAGAGCGATTACGAATATTCACATTACATCAGCTGATATTGAGACAGAAAGAGGTATTTTTGTTGGTAAAAGTCGGGGAGCCGTACTATTTGCTTATGGCGCACCACAGGCCATGTGGCGTGACTTAAAAAAGGGAACGGTTTCCTTAATATATTTTTTTGATTCACGTAAAATATTTGTAAAAAACAAGCAGGAGTTTACCAGTGCTGTGGCGAATGATAACAAGGTAAGCACAGCAGTGTTGAATCCTGAGACAGATAGGGCCATTGCGCAGTATTTAGTCTTTACCTTAAAGGATAATAAAGTAAATACAATTGATATGATTGATGGTCAAGTGTGGACACATCTTCGGTTACCGGCTATTACGCCACAATATTATAAGGCAAATCAGTTGGCAGATGATGATTTCATGCTTATGGGATATCGTGTAAATAGGCCTTTTGTGACAAACCAAGACGAACAGTGGCAACAACGTGGCTTCTTATATGGTGATGAATTTATAGCCTACGATGATATTTTGATTGGCTATGACAAACATCAAACAGTGGCTCGGGCCATGATTACTAAGAGCACAGCCCTAACAAGACGAGGTATATCTATTGGCGATAGTAAATATCTATTGCTCTATTTGTATGGTATGCCAAGCGAGATAGAAGCTGATACAGGGGCTAATGGTGAGTCATTAATGGTATATACTTATAAAAATCCAGATTCAGCATATAGCTATCTATTGTTTACGGTAGGTGAAAAGGACAATTTTATAAAAAGTGTAATGCTGTCAGACAGACCTAACAAAGAATTAAGTAAGTAGGCTTTCGGTAAAGGAGGATGACACATGGTAACAACACAGGACATTAAAGAACGATGGGCATCGCTACAGAATGATGAAGAACGCATTCTGTTTGTAGTGGGCGGTCCAGGCTCCGGCAAGAGTAAGTTAATTCGTGAATTAGCTGAACAAGACGGATGGAAGTACATCGAAGCAAAAGATCTTATTGAAGAAGAATTTTTGGAAGTGGCCCGTGATTTACGACCTGATTTAGCGAAGGATGTTATGTGCAAAGCATTAAAGGCCTGTGGGTCTGATGTGATTTTGTTGGATGGTGTAAATGTTTTGTTTGCGCCTATCTTAAACTTAGAGCCTATTGAGCTATTAAAGACAATTAGCCGTATGTATCCATTAGTTGTCGGCTGGCGTGGTAAATTTGATGGTGAAACTTTATTTTTAGAACATAATAATAATCCAAAATACTTTTCATTTAAAGTAGAGAAGCCAGAACGAATTGTTACAATTGATTAAAGCTAACGGTTTGTTGTAAGCCTTGAATATGAATTGATTACAAAGGGAACTATAGGGAGACACCATTTGAGGTTGTCTACTATAGTTCCTTTTATATTGGTTGAAAGCTTGCTACTTAGGCAGTTGTGTTTTATTTTGTTTTAGGTATAGACAGACAGTCTATAGTTTGGTATAATGAATCGTCAGGTAGTCGCCTGGCTTTTTTAAGTTGCCTAAAACTTGACAGGCAGGGCCTACTGTGGTAGGCTATATTAGCATATTATGTTTTAGACAAGTATATTTTGAAGTGAGGTGTATCCGGATGCGTAATGCAGTGACTATGGCATGTACTGATTGCAAACAGCGTAACTATCAGACGAACAAGAATAAGAAAAACAATCCTGATCGTATTGAAATGATGAAATACTGCAAATTCTGCGGTAAACATACGCTACATCGCGAAACGAAATAATTCGTTTCATCCAAATTACCTGATGATTTAAGGATGTGAAATGATGGCAGGATCCAATTCTACAGCACCGCAGCGTCGTGGCGGCGTAGGTCGTATGGCGCGTGAAATGAAAGCGGAACTCAAAAAAGTAGTCTGGCCGACAAAAAAAGAGCTCATCAATTACACGATTGTAGTATTTCTCACTGTAGTATTCGTCGCTGCCTTAATTGGCATCGTTGATGCTATCTTTGGCGAATTATTCCAGTTGTTGATGCGTGTTGTCGGATAGGAGGCCTTTCCGTGGAAGC
Source organism: Veillonella criceti (assembly GCF_900460315.1). NCBI lineage: Bacteria > Bacillati > Bacillota > Negativicutes > Veillonellales > Veillonellaceae > Veillonella > Veillonella criceti. Next base: position 1,875,687 of record NZ_UHIO01000001.1, read on the forward strand.
AGAAAAGAAATGGTATGTTATTCATACTTACTCAGGCTACGAAAATAAAGTAAAAACTAATCTGGAACTGAAAGTTCAATCTATGGGGTTAGAAGATACGATTGGTCGTATTCTTGTGCCTGTAGAAGATGAAGTGGACGAGAAGGATGGCGTAAAGAAAGTTGTTAAGCGCAAAATCTTCCCTGGCTACGTGTTAGTAGAGATGGAAGTAAATGATCGTTCCTGGTATGTAGTGCGTAACACGCCGGGGGTAACAGGCTTTGTTGGGTCTGCTACAAAACCGGTACCGTTATCTGATTCCGAGGTTGAATATATCCTCAAATCACAGGGGCTGGATCAAGCGCCAAAGCATACAATCGATGTCGTAGTAGGCGAAACAGTGCGCATTACTTCTGGTGCCTTTGAAGATAGATTAGGTACAATTACTGAAATCAATCACGAAAAACAAACATTGAAACTCGATGTGGAAGTGTTTAATCGTGATACATCGGTAGAGGTAGATTTTTCTCAAATCGAGAAAGATCTTTAATATATACAATATAACTCTAAACTTTTTAGGCGGCTTGGTGGTCGCCAGTGGGAGGAAGTCATTCCGTTACCACCACATTTTGAGCGCAAGGAGGTGTAATCACCATGGCTAAAAAAGTTACAAAAATTGTAAAACTTCAGTGTGAAGCAGGAAAGGCAAGTCCAGCGCCACCTATCGGTCCAGCTCTTGGTCAGGCAGGTGTTAACATTATGGCATTCGTTAAAGAATTTAACGAACGCACAGCACAACAGGCTGGCTTAACAATTCCAGTTGTTATTACTGTATTTGAAGATAGAAGCTTCACGTTTGTTACGAAGACTCCACCAGCAGCTGTTCTTTTATTAAAAGCAGCTGGCATCCCTAAAGGATCTGGAGTACCTAACCGTGACAAAGTAGCAAAGGTTAGTCGCGATAAAGTTCGTGAAATCGCAGAACTTAAAATGCCTGACTTGAATGCAAATACTGTAGAACAAGGCATGCGTATGGTAGAAGGTACTGCACGCAGCATGGGCATTGTAATCGTTGATTAATTAGCGTACGACATGCGCTAATAGAGCGCATATCGGTGGGAGGGAGTTCCCGTTAAACCACATAAGGAGGATTTTAAGATGGCAAAAGTAGGTAAGAAATACGCTGAAGCAGCTAAACTTATCGAAGCAGGCAAATTCTACGAACCAGTAGAAGCTGTTGAGCTTGTTAAGAAAACTGCGACTGCTAAATTCGACGAAACTGTTGAAATCTCTTTCAACTTGAATGTCGATCCTAAATACGCTGATCAACAAGTTCGTGGTGCCGTTGTTTTACCTCATGGTACTGGTAAAACTAAACGCGTACTCGTATTTGCGAAAGGCGATAAAATTAAAGAAGCTGAGGATGCTGGCGCAGATTTCGTTGGCTCCGAAGAATTAGTAGCTAAAATTCAGGGCGGTTGGAGCGACTTTGACGTTGCTGTAGCAACGCCTGATATGATGGGCCAAGTTGGTCGTTTAGGTAAAATTTTAGGGCCTAAAGGCTTAATGCCAAACCCTAAAGTTGGTACTGTAACGATGGACGTAGCTCGTGCTGTTAATGAAATTAAAGCTGGTAAAATTGAGTATCGTACTGATAAAGCAGGTATTATTGCTTGTGCAATTGGTAAAGCATCTTTCGATGACGCTAAATTGCTTGACAATTATCGTACAATCGTTGATACTATTATTAAGGCAAAACCAGCTGCAGCAAAAGGTCAGTATATTAAATCTGTAACCTTGAGCTCCACAATGGGACCTGGTGTTCCTCTTAACGTATTCAAATTGACTACTGTTACGAAGGAACAATAATTATATATGTTCTCTTAGCTGTAGACCGCAGGTACGTATAATGGATGTAAATCCGCCCGCAGAGGCTGACACCGAATTCTATTATGGAACGGTTACGACCTCATCGCGTTGGTGGTGAGGTCGTTTTTACGCTAAGATAGTACATAGAGCATCACCAAAATCTATAAGGAGGTATTCTAATGGCTGTCACTACACAGAAACAGGCAATCGTTGCACAGATGAAAGAAAATCTTTCTGAAGCAAAGGGGGCCGTACTCGTTGGTTACCATGGCTTGACAGTAGCTCAGGTAACTGATTTACGCCGTAAATTCTTAGCGGAAGATGTAGAATACAAAGTAATCAAAAACACTTTGACTCGCATCGCTGTTAATGAATTAGGTATTGAAGGTTTCGCTGAACACTTGGAAGGTCCAACTGCGTTGGCCATTTCCAAAACTGATGCTGTTGCACCAGCTCGTATCATCGAAGACTTCATTAAAGACACTAAAACGGAAGCAATCGACGTTAAAGTTGGTCTTGCAGAAGGTAAACTTCTTTCTGCTGACGAAGTTAAAGCGCTTGCTAAATTGCCTAATCGCGAAGGTATGCTTTCCATGCTTCTTTCCGTACTTCAGGCTCCAATCCGCAACGTGGCTTACGCTGTAAAAGCTGTTTCGGAAGCAAAAGACGAAACTGTAGCATAATCAGTAATTTTAACATATTACTACAAAATATAATTAGTGGAGGAACTAAATCATGGCACTTAACATTGAAAACATCGTTGCTGAATTAGAACAAGCAACTATCCTTGAATTAAATGATCTTGTAAAAGCTATCGAAGAAAAATTTAACGTAACTGCAGCTGCTCCAGTAGCTGTTGCTGCTGCTGGCGGTGCTGCTGGCGCAGGCGAAGAAAAATCCGACTTCGACGTAATCTTGAAAGATGCTGGCGCTGGTAAAATCAACGTAATTAAAGTTGTTCGTGAAGCAACTGGTCTTGGCTTGAAAGAAGCTAAAGCTGTTGTTGACGGCGCTCCTGCACCTGTTAAAGAAGGTATGCCTAAAGCTGACGCTGAAGCTCTTAAAGCTAAATTGGAAGAAGCTGGCGCAACTGTTGAACTTAAATAATTTAAGCCCTGTGGCGTAATTATTAAGACAATAAGCTAATAGAAACCGCTCTCTTAGGAGGGCGGTTTTTTGTATTTCAAGTGATATAGGAAGCGCCTTTGGTTATTCTATGTTAACTAGAAATAGGCGATACGACCTCGTTTGATGTGATGATAGATATTCGATTTAATTATAATGTATAAAAACTATTATTCCTTAAAGTCATATGATAAAACACTTGGATTAAAGCAGGTTTTCAAGATGTTCTATAGAAAAAGACATGTTCTTAGCAGTGAATATCCTTATTTGATATAGCTTCATGGCACTTTTTGCTTTAGTTGTACATTGTATACATGTTATAATGAGCGTGTCCAATAGATACGGGATGGAGTGATCTTAGCCCATCCTGGACATGTTAAAAGATCATTACACCAGTAAAAGGGTGCAAAACTCAGCTGTAATAGTGAGTACAATAAAGGAAACATAGTGTTAGATTGAAACAAAGGATGAGGTACAGTATGCGTAAAGAACATGATTTTTTAGGTGAATTAGAAGTCGCTGATGAATTGTATTATGGCGTGCAAACATTGCGTGCTATGGAAAACTTTAATATTACGGGTAAACATATTGACCATGATTTTATTCGCTCTTTAGCCATGGTTAAAAAAGCGTGTGCTTTGGCTAATATGAAAACAGGTCGTATGGATCCAACAATTGGTAATGCTATTGTAAAAGCGGCTGATGAAATCATTGCTGGTGGATTAGTCGATCAATTCCCTGTAGATCCAATTCAGGGTGGTGCTGGTACGTCCTTTAATATGAATATGAATGAAGTATTAGCTAACCGTGCTCTTGAAATTTTAGGCCATCCAAAGGGTAGTTATGATATTATTTCGCCAAACAATCATTGTAATATGGCGCAGTCTACTAACGATGCGTTTCCAACAGCGATTAAAGTATGTGCTATTTTGAAAAGCAAACCATTATTGGTAGCGTTACAGCGTTTAGTCGATGAACTTGAAAAGAAAGCGGAAGAATATAAAGAAGTCTTAAAAATGGGCCGTACTCATTTACAAGATGCCGTGCCAATTACCCTTGGTCAAGAAATGGGATCCTATGCGTCCGGTATTCGCCGTGGTATCAAACGGATTGAATCCTCTATGCTAGGGGCGCATATCGTAAATATGGGGGCGACTGCTGTTGGAACTGGTCTTAATGCAGAACCTTCTTATATTAAAGACGTAGCTGCTGAATTGTCTACTGTAGTAGGTGAAGAATTTTATACAGCTGAAAATTTAATTGATGCGACTAATAATACCGATGTATTTGCTGATATTTCGAGCGGTATGAAAGTAACCGCATTAGTACTTATTAAAATGGCGAATGATTTCCGCTTGATGGCTTCTGGTCCTCGCTGTGGTATTGGCGAATTGAAATTACCACCTCGTCAACCAGGCTCTTCTATCATGCCAGGTAAAGTTAACCCGGTTATTGCCGAAGTGCTAAATCAGGTATGTTACCAAGTCGTTGCTAATGATTTGGCCGTTACATTAGGTGTTGAAAATGGCCAGTTTGAGTTAAATGTTATGGAACCGGTTATTGCCTATAACTTATTTAATGCTATGTGCTATTTAAAGAATGGTGTAAATACATTCGTTGATAAGTTGTTAATTGATTTAGAAGCTGATCGTGAACGTTGTCAATACTGGTTAGAACGGAGCGTTGGTATTGTTACGGCCTTACTTCCTCATGTAGGGTATGAAAATGCTTCAGCATTGGCGAAAGAAGCTTACACGACAGGTCGTGCGATTAAAGAAATTATTCTTGAAAAGGGTTTATTAACCAAAGAAGAAATGGAGCATATTTTATCACCTGCTGAAATGACTAAACCAGGTATTGCTGGTGCAGACATTTTAAAAGTAAAAGGTAATTAATTTAAAATAGCCCCCTTACAAAAGACCAAGGTTTGATGTAGTCTATCATCTGATCTTGGTCTTTTTTAGTAAATAAAATATTTTTTGACAAAGATAACTATTAATGCTATAATACTAAATTGCAAATGTACTCAATTAGAGAGTGATGTTTATATCACGTTCGTTCTGTGCATCGCATAGAATGAACCGGCGAGTATGAATAAATAAGACTATAACATTGTTACTGATAAAGGGAATTCTTCCAAGGTTGTGTCAGCCGATGGCGAAGCAAGGTTCAAAAGAAAAAAATTTGAGAGCCTTGCTTATTTTGTCATTGTGTTGACAGGAAAACTGAGACCTGGATGATTGTCTTGTGTCATACCGTTATAGAATAGAAGGTAAGCCAATTGAAATGAGGGGTGAAAGCTGGTATGTTCAAACCTGAGCAGGTAGGTAAAAGAACGCGTTATACGTATGCTAAAATTGACGAAGTTCTAGAAATGCCACATTTATTGGACGTGCAACGCAAGTCTTATGAGTGGTTTTTGGAGAGCGGTTTACAAAATATTTTTGACGATATTTCTCCGATTAAAGACAATTCAGGTAATTTAGTGCTTTCTTTTGAAGGTTTTAGCCTTGGAGAGCCAAAATATGATATTAACGAATGTAAAAATCGTGATGCGACTTATGCGGCGCCATTGCGTGTAAATGTTCGTTTGATTAATAATGATCCAGAAAATCAGGATATTAAAGAACAAGAAGTATTCATGGGTGATTTCCCATTGATGACAGAAACAGGCACATTTATTATTAATGGTGCTGAACGTGTTATCGTATCACAGTTAGTACGTTCCCCAGGGGTGTATTATACTCGTGAAATTGATACAATGGGTAACCGTTTATATGGTTCGACTGTTATTCCTAACCGTGGTGCGTGGATTGAACTTGAAACAGATGCCAATGAAATGGTAGCTGTTCGTATTGACCGCAACCGTAAATTACCAGCGACTGTGCTTGTACGTGCGCTCGGTTGGAGTACGGATGAATCCATTTTAGAATTATTCTGGAATGGCGAAACTGACGAAGAGGGCAATCGTTTATATGATGAGCGCTTAGTTCGTACACTAGAAAAAGATACGACTGAATCTTCGGAAGAAGCCTTAGTAGAAATCTACAAAAAACTTCGTCCAGGTGAACCACCTACGGTAGAAAGTGCCCGTAATTTATTTGACAATTTATTTTTTGACCCACGCCGTTATGATTTAGCACGTGTTGGTCGTTATAAATTAAATAAAAAATTAGGTTGGCGTCAACGTATGTTGGGTCAGACATTAGCACAACCAATCGTCAATATGGAAACGGGCGAAGTTATTGTTGATGCGGGCACTGTTATGAACGAAGAACAGCTTGATATCGTTGCTGATAGTGGCGTATTTAATGGTGAAGGGTTTGCCGAATTCTATGTAAGAAATGCAGATGGGACTTCTTTCAAAGTAATTTGTAATAATTGCAACTTGCCATTTGAACACCGTACAGTAACTCGTGAAGATATGATTGCCAACATTAGCTATTTGCTAAATCTTATGGATGGGGTAGGTCATATTGATGATATCGACCATTTAGGTAATCGTCGTTTACGTTGTGTTGGCGAACTTTTACAGAATCAGTTCCGCATTGGCTTGACTCGTATGGAACGTGTTGTACGTGAACGTATGACAATTCAAGATAATGCTATGATTACGCCACAAGCGCTAATCAATATTCGTCCAGTAGTAGCAGCGATTAAGGAATTCTTTGGTTCTTCGCAGTTGTCCCAGTTCATGGACCAAACAAATCCACTTGGCGAATTGACTCACAAACGTCGTTTATCTGCCTTAGGGCCTGGTGGTTTATCACGTGAACGCGCTGGTTTCGAAGTTCGTGACGTGCATCACTCCCACTATGGTCGTATGTGTCCAATTGAAACGCCAGAAGGTCCGAACATTGGTCTTATTTCTTCCCTTTCCAACTATGCGAAAGTAAATGAATTCGGTTTCATTGAAGCGCCATATCGCCGAGTAGAAAAAATTTACGGCACTGGTGAAGATGCTAATAAAATTGTGAAAGTACAAGTTACTGAACAAGTTGTATATATGACGGCTGATGAAGAAGAAGGTATGACAATTGCGCAGGCTAACTCCATTCTTGATGCGGATGGTTGCTTCGTAGATGCTCATATTGCTTGTCGTCGTGGTCATGAAGTCCTTGAAGTAGTACCTGAAAAAGTTGACTACATGGACGTAAGTCCTAAAGAAGTTGTATCCATTGGTACAGCGATGATTCCATTCCTTGAAAATGACGATGCGAACCGTGCCTTGATGGGGGCGAACATGCAGCGTCAGGCTGTGCCATTACTTCGTGCACAAGCTCCACTTGTTGGTACTGGTATGGAATATAAAGCGGCTTGTGACTCTGGCGTGTGCGTATTGGCTAAAGAAGAAGGCGTTGTTACTCGTTGTTGGGGTAATGAAATTCACGTTATGCGTGATAATGGTCGCGTAGATGTTTACAAATTAAACAAATTCTTGCGTTCCAACCAATCCACTTGTTTTAACCAAAAACCAATCGTATTCCGTGGTGATCGTGTTGTAAAAGGACAAGTATTGGCTGATGGACCAGCAACTGATGGTGGCGAATTAGCGCTTGGTTTCAACGTACTCGTTGCCTTCATGCCTTGGGAAGGTTACAACTATGAAGATGCTATTTTGCTTAGTGAAGAACTTTGCAAAGAAGATATTTATACGTCCATTCATATTGAAGAGTATGAGTGTGATGCTCGTGATACCAAACTAGGAGCGGAAGAAATTACACGTGAATTACCAAATACAGGTGATGATAATCTTCGTAACCTTGATGAAGATGGTATTATCTGCATTGGCGCGGAAGTACATCCAGGAGATATCCTAGTTGGTAAAGTAACACCAAAAGGGGAAACTGAATTAACACCAGAAGAACGTTTATTACGTGCTATCTTTGGTGATAAAGAACGTGAAGTTCGTGATACATCCTTGCGTGTACCGCATGGTGAATCTGGTAAAATCGTTGACGTTAAAGTATTTACTCGTGAAAATGGCGATGAATTACAACCAGGCGTAAATAAATTAGTTCGTGTATATATTGCACAAAAACGTAAAATCCATGAAGGCGATAAAATGGCTGGTCGTCATGGTAACAAAGGTGTCGTTTCTCGCGTTATGCGTCAGGAAGATATGCCATTCTTGCCAGATGGTACGCCTGTTCAAATCGTATTGAACCCACTAGGGGTACCTTCCCGTATGAACATCGGTCAGGTATTGGAAACTCATCTTGGCTGGGCTGTACAAGGTCTTGGTATGCAGATTAAAGCCACTGACCTTAAAATTCAAAACGTATTAAATCAAGCAAAAGCGGATAGCCGTTATTGGGATAATATTGATCGCATTAAGGAATTATATGCTGAAATGGAATCCTTACAGGCTAAAGTGGCTGAAAATGTAACTGTTTCACATTTAGATGTGGATAGTGAAATTGATGCACGCCGTGAAGAAGCTTTGAATTTAATTTATGATGAAGCGCAGAAACAATTAACTTCTTTAGGTGGTCGCGCTCGTTATGATGAATTGCGTGCTCTTGAAAAAAGCTACAGTGATGCGGAAATTGAATACTTTGATGATGAAGAACAAGCGCCAGAAATGGAAGAATCTTTACAAGAGGAATTGAAAGCGATTTCAGTAGTAGTCGATATTATTGAAGCTATTGAAACATCACGTGTAAAACGTGAAGAAATCCGCAAAGATTTGGAAGCCTATGGGTATGATTATGCTACATATGGCATGCCAAAACCAGATGTGGCAGGGATTCATATTGCAACGCCTGTATTTGACGGTGCGCATGAAAGTGATGTATTTAATACACTTCGTATTGCCGGTAAAGATGATGACGGCAAAACCGTTTTATATGATGGTCGTACGGGGGAACCAATGGATAACAAAGTTACCGTTGGTTATGTATATATGCTGAAACTTCACCATCTAGTAGATGATAAGATTCATGCTCGTTCTACAGGTCCGTACTCCTTAGTAACACAACAGCCATTGGGTGGTAAAGCTCAATTCGGTGGTCAGCGTTTCGGGGAAATGGAAGTATGGGCATTAGAAGCATATGGTGCAGCATATACCTTGCAAGAATTACTTACTGTTAAATCTGACGATGTAGTTGGTCGTGTTAAAGCGTACGAAAAAATCGTTAAAGGTGAAAACATTCCTGAACCAGGTGTGCCAGAATCTTTCAAAGTATTGCTTAAAGAACTTCAAAGTATCGGTCTTGATGTAAAAATCTTGAATGAAGATCAAGAAGAAGTAGTAATCAAAGAACTCGATGACGATGATGATGTAGATACAAATGAAGATGAAATCAAAGAAGTAATGGAAGGCTCAGATACAACCTCTACTGAAGAGGAATTGCCAAATGTTGAAACATCCGAACCAGTAACTAGTGGCGAAGATGATGATGTGTTAAGCGCAATGGCTGCGTATGGCGATGAGTCTGATACAGATGAAGACTAATATTTGAGTATCCAAAAAGAAGGGAGCGATACTTGTGCTAGACGTTAATGAATTCGATTCTATGCGAATTGGCTTGGCTTCGCCGGACCAGATTTTAGAATGGTCCTATGGGGAAGTTAAAAAGCCAGAAACAATTAACTACCGTACGCTTAAGCCAGAACGTGATGGCTTGTTTTGCGAGCGTATTTTTGGACCGACCAAGGACTGGGAATGTCATTGCGGTAAATATAAACGCATTCGCCATAAAGGTGTAGTCTGCGATAAATGTGGTGTAGAAGTGACTCGTTCTAAAGTGCGTCGTGAACGCATGGGTCACATTGTATTAGCTACACCAGTGTCTCATATTTGGTACTTCAAGGGGATCCCATCTCGTATGGGGCTCATCCTTGATGTATCGCCACGTTCCTTAGAACGCGTACTTTACTTTGCAGCGTATATCGTTGTAGATCCAGGTAATACGCCTCTTATGAAACGTCAATTATTGTCTGAAACAGAATTCCGTGAGTATGAAGCTCAATTTAACGAAGACGATTATAAGATTAACGGTAAGCAAGTAGAAATTGAAACCGTTGCACAACGTCGTGAACGCTTAGCTGTTATTACTGAAGCTAAACGCAAATTAGCGGCTAATGAAGCATTAAAAGCAAATACTGAAATTCCGGAAGAGGAAAAAGAATACGAAGAATTAACTCGTGAAGAACGCTATGAATTAGGTGCTGCCGAAGACGTAGAATTCGTATGTGTTGACATGGGGGCAGAAGCGATTAAAGCTTTATTAAGTGAATTAGATTTAGAAAGCCTTAATGTAGAACTTCGTAGTGAATTAGAAACAGCGACAGGACAACGTAAGATTCGTGCTGTTCGTCGTTTAGAAGTCGTAGAAGCATTCCGCCAATCTGGCAATAAACCAGAATGGATGATTATGGATGTAGTGCCAGTAATTCCACCAGAATTACGTCCTATGGTACAGCTTGATGGCGGTCGTTTTGCAACGTCTGATTTAAATGATTTATATCGTCGTGTAATCAATCGTAATAATCGTTTGAAACGCTTATTAGATTTAGGCGCCCCTGATATTATTGTGCGCAATGAAAAGCGCATGCTTCAGGAAGCCGTTGATGCATTAATCGATAATGGTCGTCGTGGTCGTCCTGTAACAGGTCCTGGTAACCGTCCGTTGAAATCTTTATCCGATATGCTTAAAGGTAAACAAGGTCGTTTCCGTCAGAACTTGTTAGGTAAACGTGTTGACTATTCCGGCCGTTCTGTAATCGTAGTTGGTCCAGAACTTAAAATGCACCAATGTGGTTTGCCTAAAGAAATGGCGCTTGAGTTGTTCAAACCATTTGTTATGAAACGTTTGGTAGAACGGCAACAAGCTAGCAATATTAAAGCAGCTAAACGCCAAGTAGAACGAATTGGCCCTGGTGTTTGGGAAGCCTTAGAAGAGGTTATTAAAGAACATCCAGTTCTTTTAAACCGTGCCCCAACACTTCACCGTTTGGGTATTCAAGCGTTCGAACCAATTCTTTGGGAAGGCCGTGCTATTAAATTACATCCATTAGTATGTACCGCGTTCAATGCTGACTTTGATGGTGACCAGATGGCGTGTCATTTACCATTGTCCGTAGAAGCACAATCAGAAGCACGTACCCTTATGTTGTCTTCTCATAACATTTTATCTACTAAAGATGGTAAACCAGTAGCTGTTCCATCTCAGGATATGATTTTAGGGACTTACTACTTAACCGTAGTGCGTCAACATACTAAAGAAAAAGCGAAATACTTTGCTAATTATGATGAAGTTATGCTCGCGTATGATTCTGGTATTATTGGCTTGCAAGATATTCTTTACATTCGTGAAGAAGGGTATGGTCGTGTTGAAACGACGGCAGGTCGTTTGATCTTTAACAATGCTCTTTATCCAGAGTTACGTCAATATGAATTGCAAGATGATGGACATTATACCTTAGGTCGCGTTATGGATAAGAAGATGGTTGGTAAATTAGTTGACCAATGCTTCCAATTATTTGGCAATGAAAAAACAGCCGAACTTCTTGACCGTGTTAAATCATTAGGTTATTCTTATGCGCGCCGGGCTGGTATGACTATTGCGATTGCTGACATTAAAGTTCCAACTGAAAAAGCTGAAATTTTACAAAAAGCGGATGAAGACGTAGATAAAGTATCACGTAATTATCGTCGTGGTTATATGTCTGAAGATGAACGTTATCGTAAGACAATTCAACTTTGGACACAGGCTACAGAAGATGTAACGGATGCCATGATGGATACGATGATGCGTGACCAAGAAGGCTTTAACCCAGTGTATATGATGGCTATTTCTGGTGCCCGTGGTAATAAACAACAGATTCGTCAGTTGGCTGGTATGCGTGGTTTGATGGCCGACCCATCTGGTCGAATCATCGACTTGCCAATCAAAGCAAACTTTAAAGAAGGCCTTACTGTATTGGATTACTTTACATCTAGCCATGGGGCGCGTAAAGGTTTGGCCGATACAGCACTTCGTACGGCTGACTCCGGTTACTTAACACGTCGTCTTGTTGACGTATCGCAAGATGTTATCGTGCGTGAAGAAGACTGTGATGTAGTGGGTATTGATTTAGTGCGTGAACGTGCTCGCTTAGCAAGTTCCACTCGTCAAGCTCTTGCTTTATTGAAAGATAAATTAATTGGTCGTGTTCTTGACAAAGATGTTGTGGATACTGCGACTGGTGAAGTTGTGTTAACATCGGAAACTGTATTAACGCAAGCTGACTTAGATGCATTGGCTGATCATAAGATTACTGATATTGATCTTCGTGGTGCTCATTTAGGTAGTGATAGTGACATTAACCACACTAATCTTGTACAAAAAATTAGCCTTGGTGAAACGGATGAAGGTATCCGTCAAACCTTGCGTGAAACTATGGTACAAAATATGCTAGGTAAAGATACTGTTAATGCTGTAGTTGATAGTGAAGGTAATGAAGTATTCCCTGCTCATAGTGCGCTCACTGAAGAAGGGATTGAAGCAATTCTTGATAGTGATGTAAAAGAAGTTCAAGTGCGTAACAATGACATTCACGGGATTGAAGTAGAAGCCATCGTAGAAGGTCAAGGTATTATTGAACCACTTAAAGATCGTATTATTGGTCGTACTGCTGCTGAAGAATTAATTAATAAAGAAACTGGTGAAGTTATCGTACCGCTTAATGGTGAAATTACGGAAGAATTAGCTGATGAAGTAGTAAAACACTATGAAACCGTTAAGATTCGTTCCGTGTTGACTTGTCGTTCTCCATATGGTGTATGTATGAAATGTTATGGTCGTGATTTAGGCACTGGTAACCAAGTACAAGTTGGGGAAGCTGTAGGTATCATTGCAGCTCAATCCATCGGTGAACCTGGTACACAGTTGACAATGCGTACATTCCATACTGGTGGTGTCGCTGGTGACGATATTACACAAGGTTTGCCTCGTGTCGAAGAATTGTTTGAAGCGCGTCGTCCTAAACGCCATGCAATCATTAGTGAAGTAGAAGGTACGGTTCGCGTTGTACCTAACGATAATAAGAAAGGGACTAATACAATCTTTGTTACTGACAAAGAAGGTGTGGAATTCGATTACTTAATTCCATATGGTGCTCGTATTATTGTTCGTGATGGTGATTTTGTGAAGTTAGGCGCTCGTTTAACTGAAGGATCGATTAATCCACATGATATTATGCGGGTAATGGGGACTGAAGCAACACAACGTTATCTTGTATATGAAGTACAAAAAGTATATAAATCTCAAGGTGTAGAAATTAATGATAAACATATTGAGGTTATTGTGCGTCAAATGCTTCATAAGGTTAAGGTAGAAGAAGTGGGCGATGCTGATTTATTGCCAGGCGATCCTATTGATGTAAACACCTTTGAAGAAGAAAATCGTCGTTTAATCTTAAATGGTAAACAACCAGCGACAGGTAAACGTATTCTTCTTGGGATTACTAAGGCTGCTTTGGCTACGGACAGCTTCTTGTCAGCTGCTTCCTTCCAGGAAACAACTCGTGTACTTACCGATGCCGCTATTAAGGGCAAAATTGATCCATTGTTAGGTCTAAAAGAAAACGTAATTATTGGTAAATTGATTCCAGCTGGTACAGGTATGAGTCGTTACCGTAAAATTAAAGTTGTAAAAAAAGACCCACAAGTGGAAACAATCGACCCTATGGATGCAGTGGTGTCTGAAGACGAATAAAAAATACTCTTTGATATGAACCGAGTAGTTTGTTTTTATCGAAAATACTATAGGTATGATTGCTGTATAATGAAAGTACCTCTATCAATTGATAGGGGTACTTTTTATATTTGTTAAGAAAGTTACGTATGCTAAATTTGCAACTTATGAATAGAACTGTATAAAATAAAGTAAAATGGGTGAAATATTGCATAAAATTTATAAAAATATACAGGATATATATGTTTTGAAACACACGGATAAGTGTACATATAAAAGCTAGAGAATATGCGGAAAAATAGCTAAAAAATGTGTTGACAGAGATAGGGGAGTAATGCTAAACTGATATAGTGCTCAGGGGAGAGTATGTCTGAGTACAAGAAAATCATGAGGAGTTAAGGTATGGAAATCGAAGTATTAACATCGGCAAAAAAGACAATCGGAGCTAAGCAAACGTCGAAAGCAATTATGCGCGGCGAAGTTCAGATGGTGTTTGTTGCTAATAACAGCGATGACCGTGTGGTGTTGCCCATCCTTGAACTTTGTGAAAAACAGGCAGTGCCAGTGAATCAAGAGTATTCAATGGAAGAACTTGGTAAGGCTGGCAAAATCAAAGTGAAAGCCGCTGCTATCGGCGTGCTTCGTTAAACTTGGTAATATCTGTAGTAACACTTTGTTGCCGCAGATCAATTATAAATCTAATTGTTTGGAAAGGAGGTGCCCTAATGCCAACTATTAATCAGCTAGTACGTAAAGGTCGCGAAACCGTGACTACTAAATCTACGGCTCCTGCGTTGAAAAACTGTCCGCAGAAACGTGGTGTATGTACTCGTGTGTACACAGCTACTCCAAAGAAACCGAACTCCGCGCTTCGTAAAGTTGCCCGTGTTCGTTTGACAAACGCTATTGAAGTAACTGCTTACATCCCAGGCATTGGTCACAATTTACAGGAACACAGTGTAGTACTTATTCGAGGTGGTCGTGTTAAAGACTTACCAGGTGTGCGTTATCACATTGTTCGCGGTGCATTGGATACAGCTGGCGTACAGAACCGTATGCAGAGTCGTTCCAAATACGGCGCTAAAAAAGCTAAAAAATAATAGCTAACAATTGAAATCACACATCGTAGAGGAGGAAATAACATGCCAAGAAAAGGCCCTGTGTTGAAGCGTGATGTACTTCCAGATCCGGTGTACAACAGCAAATTGGTTACACGCTTCATTAACAAAGTAATGTACGATGGTAAAAAAGGTATTGCCGAAACTATCGTATATGATGCATTTGAAATTATTCGTTCCAAAATGGGTCAAGACCCAATGGAAGTTTTTGATCAGGCTTTAAAAAATGTAATGCCTGTATTGGAAGTTCGTGCTCGTCGTATCGGCGGTGCTAACTACCAAGTGCCAGTTGAAGTTCGTGCTGATCGTCGTCAGACATTAGGCATTCGCTGGATGGTAAACTATGCTCGTCTTCGTGGCGAACGTACCATGAAAGAACGTTTGGCTGGTGAATTAATGGATGCGTTCAACAATACTGGCGCAGCTATTAAGAAAAAAGATGATACTCATAAAATGGCAGAAGCTAATAAAGCATTTGCTCATTATCGTTGGTAATTAGTTAAGAGGAGTTGACATTCGTGGCAAGAGAATTTTCTTTAGAGAAAACTCGTAATATCGGTATCATGGCTCACATCGATGCTGGTAAAACAACCACAACGGAACGTATTCTTTACTATACAGGCCGAGTTCACAAAATCGGGGAAGTTCATGAAGGCGCTGCGACAATGGACTGGATGGCACAGGAACAGGAACGTGGTATTACAATCACGTCTGCTGCGACAACTTGCCACTGGAAAGGTCATCGCGTAAATATCATTGATACTCCTGGTCACGTTGACTTTACTGTAGAAGTAGAACGTTCGTTGCGTGTACTTGATGGTTCTGTTGCAGTATTCAGTGCTAAAGGTGGCGTTGAACCACAATCTGAAACTGTATGGCGTCAAGCTTCTACTTACGGCGTACCTCGTATTGCTTATGTAAATAAGATGGATACCGTAGGCGCTGACTTCTTCAATGTAGTAAACATGATGAAGGACCGTTTAGGTGCAAACAGTGTAGCTCTTCAGGTTCCAATTGGTGCTGAAGATACTTTCAAAGGCATTATCGATTTAATGACTATGAAAGCGGAAATTTACATCAGCGATGATGGTAAAGAATTCGAAATCACTGATATTCCTGCTGATTATGAAGAAATTGCAAAAGAACGTCGTGAAATGTTAGTTGATGCTATTGCTGAAACTGATGACGAAATCATGATGAAATACTTGGAAGGCGAAGAAATTAGCATTGATGAATTGAAAGCAGCTCTTCGCAAAGCAGTTTGTGATAACAAATTGTTCCCAGTACTTTGTGGTTCTTCTTACAAAAATAAAGGTGTGCAGATGTTATTGGATGCAGTTGTAGACTACATGCCATCTCCACTTGATATTCCAGCAATTAAAGGTGTTAACCCTGATACTGGCGCAGAAGAAACTCGTCCAGCATCTGATGAAGAACCATTCTCCGCATTGGCCTTCAAAATCATGGCTGACCCTTATGTTGGTAAATTAGCGTTCTTCCGCGTATACTCCGGTTCTTTAGAATCTGGTTCTTACGTATTTAACTCCACAAAAGGTAAGAAAGAACGTATCGGTCGTATCCTTCAAATGCATGCTAACAGCCGTCAAGAAATTGAACGCGTTTACTCCGGTGATATCGCAGCTGCTGTTGGTTTGAAAGATACAACAACTGGTGATACACTTTGTGATGATAAAGCTCCAGTAATTCTTGAATCTATGGAATTCCCTGAACCTGTTATCTCCGTTGCTGTTGAACCAAAAACAAAAGCTGACCAAGAAAAAATGGGTATTGCATTAGCTCGTTTGGCTGAAGAAGATCCAACCTTCAAAGTTCGTACTGATGAAGAAACTGGTCAGACAATCATTTCCGGTATGGGTGAACTTCACCTTGACATTATCGTTGACCGTATGAACCGTGAGTTCAAAGTTGAATGTAATGTTGGTAAACCTCAAGTTGCTTACCGTGAAACGATTCGTAAAGCTGTTAAATCTCAAGGTAAATTCGTACGTCAGTCCGGTGGTCGTGGTCAATATGGCGATTGCTGGTTAGAATTGATTCCTCAGGAACCAGGCGCTGGCTTCGAATTTGAAAATAAAATCGTTGGTGGTGCGATTCCTCGTGAATACATCGGACCAGTAGAAAACGGTGTAAAAGAAGCTATGGAATCTGGTGTAATTGCTGGATATCCAATGGTTGACATCAAAGTAATCGTATTTGACGGTTCTTATCATGATGTTGACTCCTCTGAAATGGCGTTTAAAATCGCTGGCTCTATGGGCTTCAAAGAAGGTGCTCGTAAAGCAGATCCAGTACTTCTCGAACCATACATGGCTGTAGAAGTAGATGTTCCAGAGGAATACATGGGCGACGTAATCGGCGACTTGAACTCTCGTCGTGGTCGTATGGAAGGTATGGAAGCTCGTAACGGTAGCCAACATATTAAAGCATTCGTTCCATTGAGCGAAATGTTTGGTTATGCAACAGATCTTCGTTCTAAAACACAAGGTCGTGGTAACTACTCTATGACAGTAGACCATTACGAAGAAGTACCTAAGAAAATTGCTGAAGAAATTCAAGCAAAGAAAAATGGCTAATCCCTTGAGGGTTAACACAATAAGTTAAATTTTAATTATCCGGGAGGACAATTCAAAATGGCAAAAGCAAAATTTGAACGTACTAAACCGCATGTTAACATCGGTACTATCGGTCACGTTGACCATGGTAAAACAACTCTTACAGCAGCAATCACTAAAGTATTAGCTGAAGAAGGGAAAGCAGATTTCCAAGATTACAGCATGATCGACAAAGCTCCAGAAGAACGTGAACGTGGTATTACAATCAACACTTCTCACGTTGAATATGAAACTGAAACTCGTCACTATGCACACGTTGACTGCCCAGGCCATGCTGACTATGTTAAAAACATGATCACTGGTGCTGCTCAGATGGACGGCGCTATCTTAGTTATCGCTGCTACTGACGGCCCTATGGCTCAGACTCGTGAACACATCCTTCTTGCTCGTCAGGTAGGTGTACCAGCTATCGTTGTGTTCTTGAACAAAGCTGATATGGTTGACGATGAAGAATTAATCGAATTAGTAGAAATGGAAGTTCGTGAACTTCTTTCCACGTATGAATTCCCTGGCGACGATGTGCCAATCGTTGTAGGTTCCGCTTTAAAAGCTTTAGAAGGCGATGAAAAATATGTAGCTAAAATTAAAGAATTGATGGACGCTGTTGATTCCTACATCCCAACTCCAGAACGTGACACTGACAAAACTTTCTTGATGCCAGTAGAAGACGTTTTCACAATCACTGGTCGTGGTACTGTAGCAACTGGCCGTGTTGAACGTGGCGAAGTTAAAGTAGGTGACACTGTTGAAATCGTTGGCTTGAAAGAAAAAGCTGAAAGCTATGTTGTAACAGGTCTTGAAATGTTCCGTAAAACATTGGACTCTGCAGTAGCTGGTGACAACGTTGGTGCGCTTCTTCGTGGTGTAGACCGCAAAGACATCGAACGAGGTCAAGTATTGGCTAAACCAGGTTCCATTCACCCACACACTAAATTCAAAGGTGAAGTTTACGTATTGACTAAAGAAGAAGGTGGCCGTCATACTCCATTCTTCTCCAACTACCGTCCACAGTTCTACTTCCGTACAACAGACGTAACGGGCGTTATCGAACTTCCAGAAGGTACTGAAATGTGTATGCCTGGTGATAACATCACTATGAGCATCGAATTAATCACACCAATCGCTATCGAAGCTGGTCTTCGTTTCGCTATCCGCGAAGGTGGCCACACAGTAGGCGCTGGTGTTGTTACTGAAATCATCGAAGGCTAATTAGTCTTTTAAGTAGTAGGTCAAACCTATACTTTGTGCAGCGCAGAGCGGCATGTAAGTGCCGCTCTTGTGTTGTGTTTTTAAACTATGATATAGAAGGTTGCCTCTGCGGAGGAGAATTTCTATGGAGCAGTTCATTCATGAAATGGACGACAGGAGGAAGTTATTCATGGCAAAACAGCAGAAAATTCGTATTCGTTTAAAATCATACGATCACAAAGCTCTTGATCAGAGCGCGGCAAAAATTGTTGACACAGCAAAACGCAATGGTGCGTTAGTATCTGGTCCAATTCCATTGCCAACAGAAAAAAATATTTTCACAATTTTACGTTCACCACATGTTAATAAAGACTCTCGTGAACAATTCGAAATGCGTACTCATAAACGCTTAATCGATATTCTTGAATCAAATGCGAAAACAGTAGATGCTATCACTCGTTTAGAATTACCAGCTGGTGTATCTATTGAAATAAAATTATAATAAGGAGGTGCGATTATGTCTAAAGCTATTTTGGGTAAAAAGTTAGGAATGACTCAAATCTTCACTGCTGAAGGTAAGTTAGTTCCTGTCACTGTAGTGGAAGCAACCCCAAGCGTAGTAGTGCGTGTTAAAACTGTTGAATCTGACGGTTACAATGCAGTACAGCTAGGTTATGGCTCCATTAAAGAAAAACATTTAACTAAACCTGTAAAAGGCCAGTTCGAAAAAGCCGGTGTAGCACCAGTTAAATATCTTCGCGAACTTCGCCTTGCTGAAGCAACTGATTACACAGTGGGCCAAACTCTGGCAGCTGATATCTTCGCAGAAGGTGAGTTGGTTGATGTTGTAGGTACAGGTAAAGGTAAGGGTTTTGCGGGCACTATTAAGCGCCACAATTTCCATCGTGGTCCTGTAACTCACGGTTCCAAATCTCATCGTGAACCTGGTTCCATCGGTCCTATGATCTCCGGTGGTGGCGGTAAGGTATACAAAGGCAAGAAACTCCCTGGACAAATGGGTGGCGGCAGAGTTACCGTACAGCGCTTATCTGTGGTTAAAGTTGATGCAGACCGTAACTTACTTTTAGTTAAAGGTGGCATTCCAGGCGCTAAAGGCAGCCTAGTAATGGTTCGCAACACGGTGAAACCTGTTAAATAACATTGTCGAAAGGAGGATCTCTAATGCCAACAGTAACAAAATACAATATGTCCGGCGCTAAAGTCGGTGAAATACAGTTAAATGATGCAGTGTTTGCAGTGGAAGTTAATGAAGCTGTTATGCATCAAGCCGTAGTTCGTCAGTTATCTAACGAACGTCTTGGCACTCACGCAACTAAAACGAGAGGTCTTGTTCGTGGCGGTGGTCGTAAACCTTGGAAACAAAAAGGGACTGGCCGTGCTCGTGTAGGCTCCACTCGTAGCCCATTATGGGTTGGTGGTGGTACCGTATTTGGTCCACAACCTCGTAGCTACTACAAGGCAATGCCTCGTAAAGCTAGACGTCTTGCAGTTAAATCTGCGCTTAGCGATAAAGTAAACAACAACGAATTAATCGTATTGGACGAATTAACCTTAGCAGCTCCTAAAACTAAAGAAGTATTAAATCTTCTTAATAATTTCAACGTAGGTGATGCTAAAGTATTATTTATCACTGAAGGTGATATTAATGTAGAACGTTCTGCTCGTAACATTCAAGGCGTTAAAGCTTTGGCATGTGAAGGCATGAACATTTTCGATCTTCTCCACTACGATAAGCTCTTCATTACCGAAGGTGCCGTAGCAAAGATTGAGGAGGTGCTCGCATAATGGAATTACGCGATGTTCTTATTCGTCCGATTATTACTGAAAAAACTACATTGCTTATGGAAGAAGGCAAATACACTTTCCGTGTGCCTTTGACTGCTAACAAAGTGCAGATTCGTCAAGCTGTAGAAAAAATCTTCAACGTTCAGGTAGAAAAAGTTGCTACCATTCGAGTTCTTGGTAAAGTAAAACGCATGGGCCGTACACAAGGTAAACGTAGCGATTACAAAAAAGCTATCGTAACTTTAAAGGCTGGCGAATCCATTGAATTCTTTGAAGGTGTTTAAGATAGTCTAGTAAGGAGGCCCCATAATGGCAATTAAATCATTCAAACCGTACTCCGCTGGTCGTCGGTTTATGACAGTATCTGCCTTCACTGAAATCACTGCAAGCAAACCAGAAAAATCTTTGCTCGCTAAGGTTTCTCAGACAGGCGGTCGTAATAACACCGGTAAAATGACTGTACGTCACCAAGGTGGCGGTCACAAGCGTCAGTACCGTATTATTGACTTCAAACGTACTAAAGATAATATTCCTGCAAAAGTAGCTTCTATTGAATACGATCCTAACCGTAGTGCTCGTATCGCGTTACTTAACTATGCAGATGGTGAAAAACGCTACATTCTTGCTCCACATGGCTTGAAAGTGGGCGACACTGTATATAGCGGTCCTGAATCCGACATTAAGCCAGGCAACTGCTTACCATTACTTAACATTCCATTGGGTACTCAAGTACACAACATTGAAATGAAAATTGGTAAAGGTGGTCAGATTGTTCGCTCTGCTGGTACATCCGCACAGCTTATGGCTAAAGAAGGTTCCTATGCATTACTTCGTTTACCATCCGGTGAGCTTCGTCGTGTGCATATTAACTGCCGTGCAACAGTAGGTGTTGTTGGTAACATCGATCATGAAAACATCACAATCGGTAAAGCTGGTCGCCATCGTTGGATGGGCGTTCGTCCAGGCAACCGTGGTGTTGTAATGAACCCTTGTGACCATCCACACGGTGGTGGTGAAGGTAAGTCTCCAGTTGGTCGTAAACATCCAGTTACACCTTGGGGTAAACCTGCACATGGTGTTAAAACTCGCGACAAGAAAAAAGCTTCTAGCAGCTTAATTGTTAAACGTCGTACAAAATAGGATAACAGGAAGGAGATAAGACAGTGTCCAGATCTATAAAAAAAGGCCCTTTCGTCGCAGCTTCGCTTGTGAAGAAAATTGATGCCTTAAACGAAACAAATGATAAGAAAGTTGTAAAAACCTGGTCTCGTGCCTCTACTATTATTCCTAACTTTGTAGGCCATACAATTGCTGTGCATGATGGTCGCAAACATGTACCTGTATTTATTACAGAGGATATGGTAGGTCATAAACTAGGCGAATTCGCTCCAACTCGTACCTTCAAAGGTCACATTAAGAACGAAAAAACAACTGGTAAGAAATAATATAGGAGGAATTAGATAATGGAAGCAAAAGCAATCGCTAAACACGTGCGCATCGCGCCTCGTAAAATCCGTATTGTTGCTGACTTAGTTCGTGGCAAGAATATCGGCGAAGCATTTGCCATCTTGAAGTTCACTCCGAAAGTTGGCGCTGATGTAGTAGAAAAAGTATTGCGTTCCGCAATCGCTAATGCAGAACACAATTTTGATATGAATGTTGACAATCTTTATGTATCCGGTATCTTTGTTGATCAGGGTCCAACAATGAAACGCATTCATCCTCGTTCCCGTGGACAGGCTTTCAAAATTTTGAAACGTTCTAGCCACGTAACTGTAGTAGTTTCTGAAAGAGCTTAATAGAAGGAGGGAATATAGTGGGTCAGAAAGTTAATCCCCATGGTTTGCGTGTTGGTATCGTAAAAGATTGGGACGCAAAATGGTATGCTGATAAAGATTACGCTGCAAATCTTCACGAAGACGTTTTAATTCGTAACTTCTTGAAGAAAACCCTTTTCATTGCTGGTATTTCCCGCATTGAAATTGAGCGTATTAATAAACGTATTAAATTGACTATCCACACTGCAAAACCAGGTATGGTTATCGGTCGTGGTGGTGCTGGTATCGAAGATATCCGTAAAGCGTTAAAACGTTTCACAGATAAACAAATCGATGTAAACATTGCTGAAATTAAACAAGCTGATATGGATTCCGTATTAGTTGCTGAAAATATTGCTAGCCAGTTGGAACGCCGTATTGGTTTCCGCCGTGCTATGAAACAAGCCGTAGGTCGCACAATGCGCTTAGGGGCAAAAGGTATTAAAATCATGGTTAGTGGTCGTTTAGGCGGCGCTGAAATCGCTCGTAGCGAATCTTACCGTGAAGGTAGTATCCCATTGCATACGCTTCGTGCAAACATCGACTATGGTACTGCTGAAGCTCATACAACATATGGTTGTATCGGCATCAAAGTATGGATCTACAAAGGTGAAGTATTGCCAGAGGCAAAACAGGCACCTGCTAAAAAGGAAGAAGGTGACAACTAATGCTTATTCCAAAGCGCGTAAAACATCGTAAACAATTCCGCGGTCGTATGAAAGGTCGCGCAATGCGTGGTAACAAAGTTGCTCACGGTGAATTCGGTTTAGTAGCATTAGAGCCATCTTGGATCACAAACCGTCAGATCGAAGCTGCTCGTATTGCTATGACTCGTTATATCAAACGTGGTGGTAAAGTTTGGATTAAAATTTTCCCAGACAAACCAATCACTGCTAAACCAGCTGGTACTCGTATGGGTTCCGGTAAAGGGTCCCCAGAATATTGGGTAGCAGTAGTAAAACCAGGTCGCGTAATGTTCGAAATGGACGGCGTATCTGAAGAAGTAGCTCGTGAAGCTATGCGATTGGCAGGTCATAAACTTCCAATCAAAACTAAGTTCGTTGTTAAGGGTAAAGAATTGGGTGGTGACGTAAATGAAGGTTAATGACATCCGTAACATGAGCGCTGCCGAAATGGAACAAAAAGTTTCCGGCCTTAAAGAAGAGTTGTTTAACCTCCGTTTTCAGCTCGCAACTGGTCAATTAGAAAATCCAATGCGTATTCGTGAAGTTAAGAAAACTATTGCGCGTATTAAAACAATTCAGCGTGAAGCTGCTCTTAAAGAAAACGCATAATAACAAATTTTGTTTGGATTGAAAAGGAGGCTAATGGTCGTGGCAGAAGAAAGAAATGTACGTAAAGTACGTGTGGGCAAAGTTGTAAGTAACAAGATGGACAAAACCATCGTTGTGTCTGTTGAACGTAAAGTGCCGCACGCATTATATAATAAGCCAATGGTAACAAGCAAACGCTTCAAAGCTCATGATGAAAATAATGAGTGCCAAATTGGCGATACAGTTAAAATTGTAGAAACTCGTCCACTTTCCAAAGATAAACATTGGAGATTGGTTGAAATTATTGAAAAAGTAAAATAATACGTGATGTAAGGAGGAAACACGATGATCCAGCAACAAACAATTTTGAATGTTGCCGATAACACTGGCGCAAAACGTATTATGTGTATTCAAGTTTTGGGCGGTTCTTATCGCAAATTCGGCAATATCGGTGACGTAATCGTTGCTTCTGTAAAAGATGCATCACCCGGTGGCGTTGTCAAGAAAGGCGACGTAGTTAAAGCCGTAATTGTTCGTTCTAAAAAAGGTATCCGTCGTCAGGACGGTTCTTATATTCGTTTCGACGAAAATGCAGCAGTAGTAATTAAAGATGACAAGAGCCCACGTGGCACTCGTATTTTTGGACCTGTAGCTCGTGAGCTTCGTGAAAAAGATTTCATGAAGATTATCTCTCTTGCTCCAGAAGTTTTATAAGAAGGAGGAACGCGACGATGTCCCAAACTAAACTTCTAGTAAAAAAAGGCGATACTGTTGTTGTTATCTCCGGGCGAGATAAAGGCAAACAAGGTGAAGTTATTGCAACTGAGCCTAAGAAATCGCGCGTGTTCGTAAAAGGCGTTAACCTTGTTAAACGTCATACGAAACCAAGCCAGGCTAACCCTCAGGGCGGTATCATCACTAAGGAAGCTCCTATCCATGTTTCCAATGTAATGGTACTTGATCCTGAAACTAAACAGCCTACTCGTATTAAAAAAGTAGAACAAAATGGTAAATTTGTACGTGCTACTGTTAAAAGTGGTGCAATACTCGATAAATAATAGGGAAAGGAGGGCTTTTAACTAATGTCTCGTTTAAACGAAAAATATACTAGTGAAATTCGTCAGGCTTTACAGGAAAAATTCCAATACAAAAACGTTATGGAAATTCCTAAATTGGAAAAAGTCGTTATCAATATTGGTGTTGGCGATGCAGTAGGTAATGCTAAAGCATTAGAAGCTGCTGTTAACGACCTCACTATCATTGCTGGTCAAAAACCAGTTATCACTAAAGCTAAGAAATCCATTGCTAACTTTAAAGTTCGTGAAGGTATGTCTTTAGGTACTAAAGTAACTCTTCGCGGCGAACGCATGTATGAGTTCTTGGATAAATTGATCAACGTAGCTTTGCCACGTGTACGTGACTTCCGCGGCGTAAGTGCTAAGGCTTTTGATGGCCGTGGTAACTATGCATTGGGTCTTAAAGAACAGCTCATCTTCCCTGAAATTGAATATGATCAGGTAGAACGTGTAACTGGTATGGATATCATCGTAGTTACAAGTGCAAAAACTGATGAAGAAGCTCGTGAGTTATTGGCTCTTTGTGGCATGCCGTTTGAAAAATAATTAGGAGGAACTTATAGATGGCTAAAAAATCTATGATTGAACGCGAAAAGAAACGTGCAAAGATTGTTGCTAAATATGCTGCTAAGCGTGAAGCTTTAAAAGCTGCTGGCGACTACGAAGCATTGGCTCAATTGCCAGCAAATGCTTCCCCAACTCGTTTACATAATCGTTGCAACTTGACCGGTCGCCCTCATGGCTACATGCGTAAATTCGGTATTAGCCGTATTGCGTTCCGTGAACTTGCATACAAAGGACAGATTCCTGGCGTTAAAAAAGCCAGTTGGTAATTGGATTACGGGAGGAGGTTTTTAGAATATGGTAATGACCGATCCGATTGCGGATATGCTTACGCGCATCCGTAATGCAAATGCTGCTCTTCATGAAACAGTTGAAATTCCTGTTTCTCGCATGAAGGCTGCCGTTCTAGAAATCCTTAAAGAAGAAGGATTTGTAAAGAGCGTTGAAACCGTTGAAAGCGGCAAACATACAGTTTTAAAAGTAACGTTAAAATATGGTTCCAATAATGAAAAAGTAATTACTGGAATTAAACGTATTTCCAAACCAGGTTTACGTGTTTATGCGAAGAAGGAAGAACTCCCTCGCGTACTAGGTGGTTTAGGTATTGCAGTTATTTCTACATCTAAAGGTGTAATGAGTGATAAACAAGCTCGTAAAGAAGGCCTTGGTGGCGAAGTACTTGCATACGTATGGTAATCAGGCAATAGGAGGTAGAAATAATGTCACGTATCGGTAGAATGCCTATCGAGATCCCTGCTGGCGTTACAGTAAATTACGAAAATCATGTAATGACTGTAAAAGGACCAAAAGGTGAATTATCTCGTGAATTGCATCCGGATATGATTATTACTGTGGAAGGTAACACAATCACAGTAGCTCGTCCGAGCGAAGATAAAGCGCATCGTTCTTTACATGGCCTCACTCGCGCTCTTGTTGCTAACTTGGTAACAGGCGTTCATGATGGCTTTGCAAAAACATTGGAAATCAACGGTGTTGGTTACAGAGCAGCAAAACAAGGTAATAAATTAGTTCTTACTCTTGGCTTCTCTCATCCAGTAGAAATGGAAGCTCCTGCTGGTATTACCATCGATGTTCCAGCTCCTAACAAAATCATTGTTAGTGGTGCGGACAAAGAAGTGGTTGGTGCTGTAGCTGCTAATATTCGTAAATGGAGAGAACCAGAACCTTACAAAGGTAAAGGTATCCGTTACGAAGGCGAAGTAGTTCGTCGTAAAGCTGGTAAAGCTGGCGCTAAAGGCAAATAATATCAGTAGAATTTAGAAAGGAGTGAACATCTTGGCTCGTAAATCCACAAGAAATATTGCTCGAGCAAAACGTCATCTTCGTATTCGTCGTCACATTTCTGGTACGGCGCAAACTCCACGTTTGAACGTATTCCGTAGCCTTAGCAACATTTACGCTCAGGTTATTGATGACGTAGCTGGTACAACTTTAGTAGCAGCTAGCTCATTAGATAAAGAATTAAACTTGAACTATGGTGGCAATGTGGCCGCAGCTAAAGCTGTTGGTGAATTAGTTGCTAAACGTGCTATCGAAAAAGGTATCGAAACAGTAGTATTCGATCGCGGTGGTTACATTTATCATGGTCGTGTCGCAGCCCTTGCAGAAGGCGCTCGTGAAGCAGGCTTGAAATTCTAAGAAGGAGGAACTTTAGACATGGCGAGAATTGACTACACCAGTCTTGATCTTAAAGAAAGAGTAGTATTCATCAACCGCGTAGCCAAAGTAGTAAAAGGCGGTCGTCGTTTTTCCTTCAGCGCTTTAGTTGTTGTTGGTGATGGCAACGGTCACGTAGGCGTTGGCTTAGGTAAAGCGGCAGAAGTGCCAGAAGCAATCCGCAAAGGCATTGATGATGCTAAGAAAAATCTTATTCATGTTGTTATTAAAAACGGTACTATTCCTCACAGTGTTACAGGTACGTTCGGTGCAGGCCGCGTATTCTTGAAACCAGCTGCAGAAGGTACTGGGGTTATCGCAGGTGGCCCAGTGCGTGCCGTATTGGAATTAGTTGGTGTTCGTAACATTCTTACGAAATCCATTGGTTCTTCTAATCCTAACAACATGGTTCGCGCAACAATTGAAGGCTTAGCACAGTTGAAACGTGCCGAAGACGTAGCAGCTCTTCGTGGCAAAACTGTAGCTGAGATTTATGGCTAATAAGGGGGATTGACTGTAATGGCACAGGTAAAAATTACATTGACCAGAAGCTTAATCGGTCGCCCTGAAGATCAGCGCGCAACTGTAAAAGCTCTTGGCTTAAAGAAAACTAACTCTCAGGTAGTTAAAGAAGTTACACCTCAAATTCAGGGTATGCTTCACAAAGTTAGACATTTAGTTACTGTAGAAGAAGTATAATATAGATAAGGAGGTGCACTGAATGAAACTTCATGAATTAGCTCCAGCAGCAGGTTCTAAAAAGACACGCACTCGTCGTGGTCGCGGTCTTGGTTCCGGTCTTGGTAAAACCTCTGGCCGTGGTCAGAAAGGTCAAAACTCCCGTAGTGGTGGTGGCGTACGTTCTGGCTTCGAAGGTGGCCAGATGCCTCTTTATCGCCGTTTACCAAAACGTGGTTTCAAAAATGTGTTCGCTAAAGAATATGCGGAAGTTAATATTTCCCAACTTAACCGTTTCGAAGACGGTGCTACCGTTGATCCAGTAGCTCTTATCGAAGTAGGCATTTTGAAAAACGTTCGTGACGGTATCCGTATCCTAGGTAATGGCACGTTAGAAAAGAAATTAACAGTTATTGCTAACGGTTTTACTAAAACTGCCGAAGAAAAGATTGTAGCAGCAGGCGGAAAAGTAGAGGTGATCTAGGGTGCTAGAAGGCCTCTCTAACATCTTTAAAATAACAGAGCTCCGTAACAAAGTGGCGTATACGTTACTCATGTTTATCGTGTTCAGGGCAGGCGTTCACATCCCAGTTCCTGGCGTAGATGCCTCTGTTATTGAAAGCTTATTTACCTCTGGCGGTTTGTTCGGTTTACTCGACTTATTCGCTGGTGGTGCATTAAGTAAGTTTTCCATTTTTGCCATGAGTATTACACCATACATCAATGCGTCCATTATTATGCAGCTTTTAACAGCTGTTATTCCGACCTTTGAACAGTGGAGTAAAGATGGTGAAGATGGTCGTAAGAAAATTGCCAAAGTAACGCGATATGGTACGGTTGTGCTTGGTTTTGTTCAAGCCTTCGGCATGGCCTATGCGTTGCGTGCCAATAGTGCATTAATTGACAACAGTTTCTTATCGGTAATCGTAATTGCTATCATTCTTACAGCGGGAACATGTCTTCTCATGTGGATTGGTGAACAAATTACAGCATATGGCATTGGTAATGGTATTTCTCTTATCATTTTTGCTGGTATCGTAGCACGCTTCCCTTCAGGGTTTAGCACAATTTATGAATACCTACAAGTAGGAACAATTAATATTTTCCAAGCTATATTATTTGCTATTATTGCAGTTGCTATGATTGTCTTTGTAATTGCAGTAACTCAAGGTCAACGTCGTATTCCGATTCAATATGCAAAACGCGTAGTTGGTCGTAAAATGTACGGTGGCCATTCAACCTTCCTTCCTCTTAAGGTCAACCAGGCAGGTGTTATTCCAATTATCTTTGCGTCATCCGTTTTGATGTTTCCTGTGACGTTAGCTCAGTTTGTGCAGGTTGACTGGGTGAGAACACTAGCTAACTACTTTACATGGGGAACGCCATTGCAGACAGTTTTATACGCTGTATTGATTTT
Source organism: Veillonella criceti (assembly GCF_900460315.1). Lineage (NCBI taxonomy): Bacteria > Bacillati > Bacillota > Negativicutes > Veillonellales > Veillonellaceae > Veillonella > Veillonella criceti. The sequence continues at coordinate 1,904,590 of NZ_UHIO01000001.1, forward strand.
CATATTTACTTACTTCTATACAGCGATCTCAATAAACATTACGGATATGGCAGATAATATGAAAAAATACGGTGGATTTATCCCAGGCATTCGCCCAGGTAAACCTACTGCTGATTATGTAGATCGCGTAATGACACGCATTACCTTTGCTGGTGCTATGTTCTTAGCATTAGTTGCCATTTTACCAAACTTTATTGGTGGTATAACTGGTATTGAAGGTGTGTATTTTGGTGGTACAGCTCTTCTTATCGTAGTGGGCGTTGCATTAGATACAATGCAACAAGTTGAATCATTAGTATTAACTCGCCACTACAAGGGCTTTGTTAAATAGGAGGAAAATTGCTATGTATATTTTGTTAATGGGACCTCCCGGTGCAGGTAAAGGCACGCAGGCAACTCGTTTAATTGATAAATATGGTATTCCTCAGATTTCAACCGGTGATATGTTCCGCGCTGCGGTTAAGGAATGTACCCCTCTTGGTCTTGAGGCTAAGAAATACATGGATGCTGGTCAGCTCGTACCGGATAGTGTTACGGTAGGAATTGTACGTGAACGCCTTGCTAAAGATGATTGCAAAAATGGCTTCATCCTTGATGGCTTCCCACGTACAACCGCCCAAGCAGTATCATTAGATGCTATATTAAAAGAAATGGGAATTGTTCTTGATGCCGTTGTGAACCTTAATGTTCCAAATGATGAATTAGTTCGACGCATCAGCGAACGAGCACGTCTTGAAAATCGTGACGATGATAAACCGGAAACAGTACAGAAACGTCTTGCTGTATACGACGAATCTACAAAGCCTTTGATTGATTACTATCGTAACAGTGGTTTATATGTAGAAATCAACGGATTACAGGATGTGGATACAGTATTTACAGATATCATTAAAGCGTTGGAGAAATAATCAATGATTATTTTGAAATCGGAACATGAAATTGAGTATATCCGTCAGGCATGTAAGCTAACTGTTGAAACATTGCAACAGCTTATTGCAGTAGCTAAACCAGGTGTTAGCACCTTAGAATTAGATCAATTTGCCGAAGAATATATTCGCAGCCACGGTGGAGAACCTAGCTGCAAAGGTTACTATGGGTATCCTGCAACAATTTGCGCTTCTATCAATGATGAAGTGGTACATGGTATTCCCAATGCTCATCGCAAACTGAAAAATGGCGATATTATTAGTATCGACCTTGTATCCTCAGTTAATGGGTATCATGGGGATTCCTGTGTAACCATTCCTATTGGGAAGGTCAAACCTCAGGTTATGAAACTTCTCAAAGTGACAGAAGAAAGCTTGTTTAAAGGAATTGAACAGGCTGTTGTCGGGAACAGAGTGGGTGATATTTCTCACGCTGTTCAGACGTATTGTGAAAAATTCGGATTTGGAGTGGTACGTGATTTTGTAGGTCATGGTCTTGGCCGTGAAATGCATGAAGATCCACAAATTCCAAATTACGGTCCGGCTGGGCATGGCCCTCTTTTAAAGCCGGGTATGGTGCTTTGTATTGAGCCAATGATTACTATGGGTACTTACGAAGTGCAGGTTCTCGGTGATGACTGGACAGCTGTCACACGTGATGGCAAACCAGCGGCTCACTTTGAACATACAGTGGTTGTTACTGAAAACGGCCCTGAAATTTTGACCATGCGTGATGAACCCAGGTTGATAAAATAACCAGTAGCCGGAGGAAATGATATGTCAAAAGAAGACGTTATTGAAGTGGAAGGTACGGTCGTTGAAGCTTTACCAAATGCCATGTTTCAGGTAGAACTTGAAAATGGTCATGTGGTACTTGCTCATGTGTCAGGCAAAATGCGTATGAATTTTATTCGTATCCTTCCCGGTGATAAAGTTACTATGGAACTGACACCATATGACTTAAATCGTGGTCGTATTACCTACCGTTTTAAATAGTAAGCGGCAGCGACACAAAGGAGGTACTTATGAAGGTTAGACCATCAGTTAAAAAGATATGCGAAAAATGCAAAATCATTAAACGTAAAGGCCGTGTAATGGTAATTTGCGAAAACCCAAAACATAAACAAAAACAAGGATAATTGATAGGAGGTGGATGAATAGATGGCACGTATAGCCGGTGTAGATTTACCACGTGACAAACGTGTGGAAATTGGTTTGACTTATATTTATGGTATCGGACTTACTTTGTCCAAAGAAATTTTGGAAAAAACAGGTATCAATCCAGATACTCGCGTTCGTGACCTTACTGAAGATGAAGTTGCGAAAATCCGTGCTCTTCTTGACGAAGAGTACAAGGTTGAAGGTGACCTTCGTCGTGAAGAAGCACTTAACATTAAGCGCTTAATTGAAATCAACTCCTATCGCGGGAAACGTCATCGTGCAGGCTTGCCTTTGCGCGGTCAACGCACTAAGACAAATGCTCGTACTCGTAAAGGTCCTAGAAAAGCAATTGCTGGGAAGAAGAAATAATAAAGGAGGGATAAAGCGTGGCTAAAAAGGTAGTAAGAAGCAAAAGAAAAGAAAAGAAACACGTTGAATCTGGTGCGGCTCATATTCGCTCCACATTTAATAACACTATCGTAACAATTACTGATACAAACGGTAATGCCCTTTCCTGGGCCTCCGCTGGTGGTCTTGGATTCCGTGGCTCCCGTAAGAGCACTCCATTTGCTGCTCAGATGGCTGCTGAACAAGCGGCTAAAGCTGCAATGGAACATGGCTTACGTCAGGTTGAAGTATTCGTAAAAGGTCCAGGCTCTGGTCGTGAAGCTGCAATCCGTGCATTGCAAGCAGCAGGTCTTGAAGTTAACAGCATTAAAGATGTTACTCCAATTCCTCACAATGGTTGCCGTCCTCCAAAACGTCGTCGTGTATAATTTATAGTTTAAGCGATCGCTTGGAGCGGTCGCTATGATATACTATAGATGAAAGGCGTGTTTAATAGGAGGATTGTCCTGATGAGCGAAGAAAAGAAATTAAAAATCGAGAAAGTTGAAGTACGCGATGACGGTCGTTATGGTAAATTCGTCTGTGAACCATTAGATCGTGGCTACGGGATTACGCTCGGTAATAGCTTACGTCGAATTCTGCTTTCATCTTTAGATGGAGCGGCCATTACTTCCATTAAGATTGATGGAGTGCTTCATGAATTTTCTACCATTCCTGGTATTCGTGAGGACGTAACGGATATTATTCTTAACCTCAAACAGTTATGCCTTCGTGTAGATAGCGAAGCACAAATTCCTTTGGATCTTCATATTGATATCCAAAAGGAAGGGGTATTAACTGCTGGTGAATTTGGACGAAATTTCCCACCTGAGGTAGAAATTTTAAATCCTGACCTCGTAATTGCTACGATGGATGAGGTAGCTCATCTAGTAATGGATGTGCGCATTGAACGTGGTAAAGGGTATGTGCCATCCACGAAGAATAAAAAGGATGATGATGTAATCGGTCGTATTCCTATCGACTCTATTTTCTCTCCTATTCTTCGAGCAAAATATGAAGTAAGTGATGTGCGCGTAGGCAACGAAATGGACTTTGATAAACTGACTCTCGAAGTAGTTACCAATGGTTCTATTACTGCCGCTGAAGCTGTAGCACGTTCTGCCAATATTATGATTGGTTACTTAAAGAACTTCACTAAATTAGCACATTCTGCTGAGGAATTCATTGTTCCTGGAGTAGATGATACTGAAGGTACTATTCTTGAGTCTTCTCAAGCTGGAGAAGAACCAGATGATGGTCCATCAAAAATCCTTATCGATGATTTAGAATTGTCTGTTCGTGCATACAATTGTTTAAAACGTGCAAGCATTAATACAATTGCTGATCTTTTAGATAAGAGCATGGACGATTTAGGTAAGGTACGTAATTTAGGTAAAAAATCCATTGATGAAATTGAAGAAAAACTTCAAAATCATCCGTTAGGACCATTTTACTTGAAGAAAAAAGGCGAATAAGGAGGATGACTAATGTATAGAAAATTAGGCCGTGACAGCTCTGCTCGTAAAGCATTATTCCGCGGTATGTTAACATCTTTCTTCCAGTATGATCGTATTGAAACGACTGAAGCTAAAGCTAAAGAACTTCGTGGTTTAGCTGACCAGATGATCACACTTGCAAAACGTGGTGATCTTCATGCTCGTCGTCAGGTACTTGCATACCTTATGGACGAAGATGTAGTTAAAAAATTGTTTGACGAAATTGCTCCAAAATATGCTGATCGTCAGGGCGGTTACACTCGTGTAATTAAGCTTGGCCTTCGTAAAGGCGATGCGGCTCCATTAGCACTTATTGAGCTCGTTTAATAATTAGGAAGTCGGTGTTGCAACGGATGTTAGCAACACCGCTTTTTTATGTTATACTGATAGGGTAGCCTTGCTAGTAAGGTCTATGTATTGACCGTATAAAAATATAGATCAAAGATAGCAAAATAAAATTGTTAACCTTTATTTTTGTTTAGGTTGACATGTGACCTCTATTTTTATATTATCAATATAGTAATTATGTAAACATTAAGTTGAGGATAAATAATGAGTGCACAAGACATTATGATACAAACCAATCACATGAGTCATACTTATGAAGATGAATCTGGAAATGTGGTCTATGCTTTAGATGATGTCAGTCTTACCATTCGCAAAGGTGAATTTGTTAGTATTATAGGGACTAACGGAAGTGGTAAAAGTACATTAGCTAAGCATTTTAATGTACTATTGACGCCTACTAAAGGAACGGTTAAGGTACTGGGGATGGATACTAAAGAGGCCGATCATCTATGGGATATTCGTCAACATGTTGGTATGGTATTTCAAAATCCCGATAATCAAATTGTGGCAGCTGTAGTTGAAGAAGATGTAGCCTTTGGGCCTGAAAATTTGGGCATAGAACCAGAGGAAATTCGTCGTCGTGTTAAAGAAGCTTTAAAGAGTGTTAACATGACAGAATATGCGTTACATTCACCAGGTTTGCTTTCCGGTGGACAAAAACAACGAATCGCTATTGCTGGAGTATTGGCGATGAAACCAGATTGTATTGTACTAGATGAGCCAACGGCTATGCTCGATCCTGTAGGTCGTAAAGAAGTGCTTGAAACAGTTCATCGATTAAATAAAGAAGAAGGCATTACGATTGTGTATATTACACATTTTATGGAAGAAGCTGTTACATCTGATCGTGTAGTTGTGATGAAAAATGGTAAACTATTACACGAAGGTACACCACGAGACATTTTCACACAGGTACCTATGTTAAAAGAGTTAGGGTTAGATGTACCTGTAGCGGCTGAGGTGGCTTCTAAATTGAGGGCTCACGGAATGCCCTTACAAGCAGATATTATTACAGAGGAAGAATTGGGGGACCAATTATGCCAATAAAATTGGAAGCGGTTTCCTATGTATATGGTGAAAATACACCATATCGTAAAGAAGCCCTAAAAGGTATTAACTTAACAATCAATGAAGGTGATTTTGTAGGTATCATTGGTCATACGGGATCTGGCAAATCTACTTTAGTGCAGCATTTAAATGGATTATTGCATCCCTCGACAGGGCGAGTTACCATTAATGGTGTTGATGCAGCACTTAAAACAGAAGAGGCTAAATTAATGCGTCATAAAGTAGGCATGGTATTTCAATATCCTGAACATCAACTCTTTGAAGAAACTATCGCTCAAGATATAGCCTTTGGACCTAAAAATTTAGGGTTTAGTGACACTGAAGTAGCACAACGCGTGCGGGAGGCCATGGACTTTGTAGGACTTGATTATGAAATGTATGCAGAGCGTTCACCGTTTCAGCTATCTGGAGGACAGATGCGCCGTGTTGCCATTGCGGGTGTTGTCGCGTTAAATCCAGATTATTTGATTTTGGATGAACCTTCAGCAGGGCTAGATCCTTTTGGTCGTGAAGAAATTTTTCAGAAAATTATGGAATTGCACGAGAAAAAAGGCATTACTGTAGTTCTTGTGTCACATAATATGGAAGATATCTCGCGTATGGCGAATCGCCTTATTGTTATTGATGATGGTCAGATTCAATTAGATGGAAAACCACTTGATATTTTTATGAATCAGCGGGAAAAACTGCAAGCCGCAGGTGTTGATGTACCACCGGTTTCAAAATTAATTGAATATTTACGGCAACGTGGATTGCCTGTATCACAAGAAGTTATTTCTGTTGACGATGCTGTTAAGGCTATTGAGGTAGCCGTAAAGGAGGTACACCATGTTAAGTAATATTACCATTGGCCAATACTTCCCTGGAGATTCATTTTTACATCGTATGGATCCACGAGCAAAAATTATAGCGACTATGATCTTTATTGTTGCTATATTTTTAGCTGAAACAGCATTAGCGTATGCTGTTGTTGGCGTATTTACTATTTTTACAGTAGCTTTATCTCGGTTACCGATGCGCCTTGTGTGGAATTCTATTAAGCCTTTGTGGATTATTATTGTTTTTACCATGACAATTCATATTTTTACGACCCCAGGAACGATGGTTTGGGAAATGGGCTTTTTGCATATTAGTGAAGAAGGCTTACGTATGGGGAGTTTTATGGCCGCTCGTTTAGTCTTTTTGATTATATTCTCTTCACTACTTACTTATACAACTTCACCAATTCGATTGACTGATGGGATAGAACACTTATTAAATCCATTTCGTCGTATTGGTGTACCTGCCCATGAATTGGCGATGATGATGACCATAGCCTTGCGATTTATTCCTACTTTATTGGAAGAAACTGATCGCATTATGAAAGCACAAGCCTCTCGTGGTGCAGATTTTACAACGGGGAGTATTATTAAACGCGCTAAAAATATGGTTCCTTTATTAGTTCCTTTATTTATTAGTGCGTTTCGTAGAGCTGATGAATTGGCCGTAGCTATGGAGGCACGTTGTTATCGTGGTGGTCATAACCGAACTCGTATGCGTGAATTAACGATTACGTCATATGACTATATAGGGATTAGTGGCGTTATAGTGGTAACCGTAGTTTTATTAGTATTGCGCTTTTTTCCGATTACTTTTTGAATAGCGACGAGCCCTATAAACTAATTAGTCATAGGGATCGTCTAGGATAGAAGTGTTGGCTATAGGATAGAAACGGTTATTACAGGATAGAAATTGTATGATTGTTGTAGAAAGGAGCCTTTATTGGAGCTAGTACAACGTAATATTCGCTTAATTGTTGCCTATGATGGCACTGAACTTAATGGCTATCAAAGCCAGCAAAATGGGATAACCGTGCAAGATTGTTTAGAGTCGGCACTGAGCCTTGTTTGTAATGAACCGATTTCTATCTATGGGGCGTCAAGAACGGATGCAGGGGTACATGCACAGTTTCAAGTTGTTACCTTTTTTACAACAGGACGGATTCCTGTAGAAAATTTAACAAGGGCTTTAATTGCACATTTACCGCCGTATATTGTAATTCGAGGGGCAGAGGAAATTCCATTAGATTGGAAGCCCCGATGGAATATAGTAGGTAAAGAATATGTGTATACGATTCATAATGATATAATTGAAGACCCTCTAACCATGAGGTATCATTGGCATGTAAAAAAGCCTCTATGTCATGAGTCTATCTTACAAGGGGCCTGTCTTTTAGAAGGTACTCATGATTTTACTACCTTACAAGGGGCTAATTCGACACCGGCTAATCCTGTGAAAACGATTTTTGCAGTGACACCGCGTTTTGAAGGGAAGACTTTGCGTATACATGTTGTAGGCGATGGATTTTTATATCATATGGTACGAAATATTGCGGGCTTACTTGTGGATGTAGGATTGGGGCGCATTGAAGCAGCGTCAATTCCTGAGCTATTAGCTCGTCGTGATCGACGTTGTATTGGTAAAACGGCACCGGCGCAAGGCCTTTGTTTGGAAGAAATTTTCTTTGATGAAGTTAGGCGAAGTGCAGTGCTAAAAAGTTTAGGGCGTTAAAAAACGCCCTTTTTTTGTAGAAACATGAAGGACTTTATAAGGAGGGGGGATTTAGAGGGTCTATGAGTATCTAGACTTTAACAGAGTAAAAGGGTACTAAAAAGTGGGGATATATCATTTGGTCATAGCTTTACGCGTAATTCTTTAAATTGAGGGATTATTGCTAGTGGTTAGTATATTTCATTACTGTATATGGTAAATCAAATTGACTATATATGGGCTTTATTTCTTTCTTATTGTTTCCTTATATAGGTTTAAAATTAATAAAATATAAGTTATACGTGGACTTATTTAGTTACTTTATAAAAGGGTAGGCGTATCTATTTTCAGGGGTCTCAATGGGAACCATGACTATAGGTACGCCTTTTATAGTTCTAATGGAGTAAGACATTTGTTAGGAAGTTGTATTTATGAAATGACTAATTGGAAGAATAAATATTCTTAGTTCATGTAATAATATAATCCTTGAATAGAAGTAGATATATTTTATACACTATAGAATATCAGTCTCGTATAAGCTAGTAATAGCCTTGCAAGCTAGTCATAATGAGGTTACGAGATTCGTGTAAGAGGTTTGCTGATTTTGTATAAAAATGTTAAAATGTAAAGTAGTTGAAAGATTTTACAGATCCACTATACCATGTAATGTTTAATCCTAAGGAGGGTGAATCTTTTGCAAAAACGTAAAGATTTTATCTGGAAAATGGGTGGCCAGCAGGGCGAAGGTATCGAAAGCTGCGGCGAAATTATGGCCACAATCTTAGCTAAAGAGGGGTACTCTTTATACAGCCAACGTTTATTTGCGTCTCGTATTAAAGGCGGACATACAACCTTTGCATTGCGCATTGCGTTAGAACAAATTATGACGGTTGGTGAATCCGTTGACTTCTTGGTAGCATTAGATCAAGAAACGGTTGATATGCACGGCAATGAAGTTCGTAATGGTGGTTACATTATTTGCGATAGCAAAGTAAACCCTGACTTCTCTAAATTTGAAGGGGCACCAGTTACTTGCTTAGCAGTACCGATTACTGAAACTGCTATGAAACAAGGCTCCTTGTTAATGCGTAATATCGTAGCATTAGGGATGTCAGTTGCTCTCTTAGGATTTGATAAAACCCCATTTAAGAAAGCCATTGCAGAACGGTTTGCTAAAAAATCGCAAGATGTAATTGACAAAAACTTAAATGCATTTGAAGATGGTTATACCCTTATCGTTGAAAAACGTGGTGAAGGGGACGTAGATACGCTACCAGTACCTGAACCTAAAGATCAGATGTTCTTGTTAGGTAATGAAGCCTTGGCCTTAGGGGCGATTGCTGCTGGCTCTCGTTTCATGGCATCCTATCCAATTACACCAGCTTCTGAAGTTATGGAATACATGATTAAGAAAATGGATAAAATTGGTGCTACTGTTGTTCAGACAGAAGATGAAATTGCAGCTTGTATGACGGCTATGGGTGGTGTATATGCTGGCGTACGTGGTTTCACTTGTACATCTGGCCCTGGCTTAAGTCTTATGGCAGAATCCTTGTCTATGGCTTCTATGGCTGAATTGCCAATGTTAGTTATTGACGTACAACGTTCTGGTCCATCCACAGGTATGGCGACTAAAGTAGAAACTTCAGATATTAATGCAGCTTGTCACAATGCTCATGGTGACTATGCTAATATTGTTATTTCACCAACCAGCATCGAAGAATGTTTCTATGAAATTCAGAAAGCATTCAACTTAGCTGAAATGTATCAGTGTCCAGTTATTTTCATGCCTGACTTACAACAAGGTTTGAATAAACAATCGGTTCCATCCTTTGACTTGAACCGTGTACCAATTGAACGCGGTAAAATGATGAAGGAAGAAGATTTACCAGAATTAGAACGTCCACATTACTTCAAACGTTTTGAATTGACTGAAGATGGTATTTCACCTCGTACAATTCCTGGTATGAAAAATGGTTTATTCTTATCGACTGGTCTTGAACATAATGAAGAAGGTAAACCAGCGGAAGCACCTACTATGCACGTTAGCCAGACTGATAAACGTCTTCGTAAATTAAGCACAGTAGCTGATGTATATGAACCATTCCTTAACAATGCAAAACATGATGAATGTGATGTATTGGTAATCGGTATTGCATCGAGTCGTGGTGCTATTGAAGAAGCTGCTGCTGAATTAGAAGCTGAAGGTGTTAAAGTTAACCACTTACAACTTCGTCTAATTAAACCATTCCCTAAAGAACAACTTATGCCTTTCTATGAAAAAGCTAAAAAAGTTGTGATTTGTGAACAAAATGCAACCGCACAATTAGCTGACTTATTCCGTATTAATATGCCTAATAAATGTAAGCTCCATAGTTGCTTAAAATATGATGGGAATCCATTCACAGCAACCTATGTAAAAAAAGCAATTAAGGAGGTTTTATAAGATGGCTCAAGTGACTGATTATAGAAATGATATTCGCCCTAACTGGTGCCCAGGTTGTGGTCACTATGGGGTACAAGCGGCCATTACTGATGCGGTAACTCAGCTAGATATTTCTCCTGAAAAACTAGCAGTTATTTCTGGTATCGGTTGTTCTAGCCGTATTGGTGGCTATTTCTATGCATATGGTGCGCATACGACTCACGGTCGTGCCTTACCTTATGCACAAGGTGTAAAATTAGCTAACCAAGATTTGGAAGTTGTTGTTTGTGGTGGTGACGGTGATGCGTTCGCTATCGGCATGGGCCATACGATTCATGCATTCAAACGTAATGTTAATATTACCTATGTTGTAATGGATAACCATGTATATGGCTTAACGAAAGGGCAAACATCCCCTCGTTCTGATATTGGCTTTGTAACAAAAACTTCGCCACATGGTTCCTTTGAATCTCCATTACCAATTTGTGAAACAGCGATTGCTGCTGGCGCTACTTTTGTAGCTCAAGGGTATATGATTAACCGTGCTGAACTGGTAGAATTAATTAAACAAGGTATGCAACATGAAGGTTTCTCTTTCATTAATGTATTCAGCCCATGCGTAACGTATAATAAACGTAACGGTTATGATTACTTTAAAGAAAACTTAACATCTTTGTCTAAGATTGAAGGGTATGATCCTTCTAATCGTGCAGAAGCATTAAAAACATTGGGTGATTACCAAGGTTTATTGACTGGTTTAATCTATGAAGATACGACTAAACCATGCTTTGAAAAAGCATTAGCTGATGCTAATGGTGGTCCACATGCGCGCGCTCTTGTACATGATGTAGTAAAACCAGATGCTACTATGTTCCAAGGCTTATGTGACGAATTTAAATAATAGATTTAGATTCTTAACGTAGAAAAAGCTAATAAATTTTATAAATTTAACTTTTTCTATATAAAGTCAATTACATACGGTAACAGTTTATGGTATAATAAACCGTAGATGTTACAGAACTAACAGGCGATGCGTAGGTATCGCCTGTTAGCATGTATGTAGTAAGACAGTTCGTAACCATCCTGTCTTTAAATAAAACTAAGGAGATTTTAAAAATGAATACTTTGAGTACAACAAAAAAGCTGACTATTTCAGGTTTGTGTCTAGCCTTGTATATTGTGATTATGATGGTCACGCAAGGTTTTGCATTTGGTCAATATCAAGTTCGAATTGCCACTGCTTTGTATGGCTTAGCAGCCTTATTTCCATTTTCTATTTTGGCTTTTGGATTTGGAAATTTAATTAGTAATTTAATTATGGGTGGCTTAGGTCCTATTGATGCTATTGGTGGCTGTATTGTAGGTTTAGTTACTACAAGTGGAATTGTTTTAGGGAAACGCATGGGCCTAGGCAATTGGATTGTAATTCCATTTATTACGCTAGTTCCAAGTCTAGTGGTTCCTTTGTGGCTATCACCTATGTTAGGCGTACCTTATGGAGTATTAGTTTCTTCACTATTAGTAGGCCAAGGAATTTCTGCAGTAGTGAGCTTTTTTATTGTGAATGGATTATCACGTTTTAGTCATATGATTATGGGAACAGCACCTGTGGCTGTTGATTCTGAAATAGATTTACAAGGGGAGGTGCCGTCCTATGGCAAGCGGTAGAACAAGTGAAGAATTACAAGGGGTACATGGTTTAGGGCAAACGACAAAATACCCAACGGACTATGCACCAGAGGTCTTAGAGTCATTTCCTAATAAACACCCTAATAATGATTATTTTGTAAAATTTAACTGTCCAGAATTTACCAGTCTTTGTCCTATGACAGGACAGCCGGACTTTGCGACAATTTATATTTCCTATGTACCAGATGAGCGGTTGGTAGAAAGTAAATCCCTGAAATTATATTTATTTAGCTTCCGTAACCATGGTGATTTTCATGAAGACTGTGTCAATATTATTATGAAAGATTTAATAGCGTTGATGAGTCCTAAATATATTGAAGTATGGGGTAAATTTACACCACGTGGTGGTTTAGCGATTGATCCATATGCTAATTATGGTAAACCTGGTACAGAATGGGAGAATGTAGCAAAAGAGCGCTTACATTTCCATGATATGCAACCAGAGCGTGTAGCATATCGGTAAGTTGATCGTAGCGCTAGGTGTAACAAAATGATAATAGGACCTAGGTAAATCTAGTTGCGTAAGCACGGATTTTATCTAGGTCCTATTGTCATATAAGCTATGTATTCGCCGATATATATTCGTGTTCTTTCGTTCTCATTTAAAGGTATATTTGATATAATATAAGTAGACTTAATAGAGCCTGAAGAGGCTACGATTTCTTTATACCATAGTAAAGGAGTGACATAGGTATGTCAGAGGTATTTTACACATCGTTACGAACTCGTGTAGGGGAAAGTTTACTTGATAAATTGGAACGCTTAGTGCGTCGTGCAGGGATGGATAAAATTGATTTTAATAATAAGTATGTAGCCATTAAATTACATTTTGGCGAGCCAGGTAATTTAGCCTTTATTCGGCCACAATATGTAGCGCGTATCGTTAAACTTATTAAAGAGTGGGGCGGTAAGCCATTCTTGACAGATTGTAATACTTTATATGTTGGCGGGCGTAAGAATGCACTTGATCATTTAGAATCGGCCTATCAGAACGGGTTTAACCCTTACAATACAGGGGCTCATGTAGTCATTGCTGATGGACTTAAAGGTCTTGATGAAGTGTTGGTACCAGTACCTGATGGGAAGCATGTAAAAGAAGCTAAAATTGGTCGGGCACTTATGGATGCGGATATTATCATTTCCTTAACACATTTTAAAGGTCATGAAGCGGCTGGTTTTGGGGGTGTCATTAAAAATATTGGCATGGGCGGTGGCTCACGGGCTGGTAAAATGGAACAACATAGTGCGGGTAAACCCTATGTACAACAAGATATTTGTGTAGGTTGTCATAAATGTGAACAATATTGTGCGCATGATGCGGTTCATGTGACCGATGGAAAATCTTTTATTACAGAAGAAAAATGTGTCGGTTGTGGTCGCTGTGTTGGCGTATGCCCTGTAGATGCGATTTCACCTATGTGGGATGAAGCCAATACTGTATTAAGTGAAAAAATGGCAGAATATACGGCGGCTATCGTACGCAACCGGTCGCGCTTCCATATTAGTTTTGTAATGGACGTATCACCATATTGTGATTGTCATGGTGAAAATGATATGCCAATCGTACCTGATGTGGGGATTATGGCATCCTATGATTTAGTAGCACTAGATCAAGCTTGCGTTGATAAAGTGAATGCACAACCACCAATGCCAGGCAGTCTGTTAGATGAAAAAATAGAAAAGAGTTGGGATCATTTCCATACTATTGCACCTGACACTGATTGGGAAGCCGCCTTAGTGAGAGCTGAACAATTAGGGCTTGGTACGCGAAGCTATTCCATTGTAGAAGTAAAATAATGGAGTCGTAACAGTCAATTATAGAATCGTAAAATAGTTAATTATAGATATAAAACGGCTAGGAGTACAAGTGATAGATACTTCTAGCCGTTTCTTATAGGTGAAAAGAGGTAAGATTGTTGATAATAAAATAGCCTCCCAACAGGGAGGCTTGAAATAGTAAGCTATTATTTGCTGTACAATTCGACGATGAGCGTTTCATTAACTTCGATAGGAAGTTCAGAACGTTCAGGAAGACGAGTCAAAGTACCTTTGAAAGCTTCTAATTCTTTAGTAATATAAGGAAGTTCGAAAGAACGAAGTTCCTGGAAGTTAGATTTGAACATTTCGTTGTCACGGGATGCTTCGCGAAGTTCGATTACATCACCAGGTTTGCACTGGTAAGAAGGAATGTCTACGCGACGACCGTTAACAAGTACGTGACCATGGTTAACCATCTGACGGGATTGACGGATGGAGTTACCAAAACCGATGCGATATACAAGGTTGTCAAGACGGCATTCTAACAAGATTAACATGTTTTCGCCGGTAACACCTTGCATTTTTTTCGCTTTATCATAATAGCGTACGAACTGGCGTTCTAGCAAGTTGTAGTATGCTTTAACTTTTTGTTTTTCTAATAATTGTGTGCCATATTCAGACATTTTTTTCTGACGTTGGTCTTTTTTTACGCGCTTTAAAGCTTTGGAGTGACCGAAAACGTTCACACCGAAGCGACGACATAACTTAAAGCGTGCTTCTCTTCTCGTTGCCATGTGATTATCACCTCATGATTTAAAATAAAAATATAAAAATATATACCTAATAAAGGTACTCGATAATCATAGCATAGATGAGGGCTGATTGTCAATTTTTATCTACCGTTTTAGATGTAACAAATCGCAGTAGTTGGCGCCTTCGTAATGAAGCGTAGTATCTTAATTGTCATTGTGTAACAAGTACTAGAATAATTATTATAATAGTGTTAAGTGGCAAATCTTGAATCGTTGTAAAGAGGGAAATCCTGTGCATTATATTCTATAGGTGTCATGAGGCATAAAAAGTTGAATTTATATGCTAATATATTGCATATTATGAAAAATATTTGAGTTTTAGTAAGGTTTTTGAAATAAAAAATTATTAGTAAATATTACTAAATAGTTTATTTTAATTATATATAAATACAAATTAAAATAATATTCATATTATTTTAGTATAGTATAATTGTTGATTGACAAAAGACTTTTGATAAAGTCAGTCGTAGACAGTATCTTTTAGTGTGATAAATTGATAAAAAATGCAAAAAAGTTGGTTCTATCTCTTTTCTTAATTAATGAATACATGATATACTAAAGTAAACAATGAGGAATACCTTCAATGCTCAATGAGGGTATTTTTTAGTATTTTTTTGAACGTATGATTATGTATTGCGTAAAAAGGAGATGATACGAATGGATGAACTACCTACTCTGCAAGAGTTACAAAGTTTTATCACGTATAGCAAGATGGGCAATTTTACCCTAGCAGCTCAAGCTGCCAACATTACACAATCTGCTTTTAGTGCGCAGATGAAAAAATTGGAACGCTTAGTGGGAGTGAAGTTAATCGCTCGTTCCACCCGTGGTAGTCGACTAACGGCAGAAGGTGAAAAGTTCTTACCAGAAGCGGAGCATATCATTGAAACGCTAGAGCGAGCTATTCATAGTATTCGTTTAGCAAACAAATTGGAACGTCCTATGTTAAATGTTGGGATTTTACGGAGCATTGGTGACGTACGGATGAATGCTTATGTATCTTATTTTCAACAAGCTAATCCGAATTTTTCTATTTCCATTTATGATATGGAAGAAGAAGAAATGTTATTAGACTTACGTGAAAACCGTATTGATATTGGAACTTGCTATTTGCCAAATAATAAAGATATGAGTAGCTATGAAAGCATTGCTATTCGTGAAGACTCAGTCGTTTATTATGCGCCAAGACGTGAGATTCCTGGAGACAAGTTATTAACTTGTGAAGAATTGTTAGATTATACAATGGTAATGTATCCACCTAAATATTTTATGAGTCATCGATTGAAATCTTATTTCTCCGAAGAAGGTCGTCAATCCTTGCCTCAATTAGTACGACTATCTAATCCATATGCTATGATTGATTATTGTCAGCGCAATGATGCGGGGGCTTTAATTTCTCGTCATTTATTGGATACGTTAGGCATTACAGAAGGCTTTAATGCTTTAGCTAAACCTTTAAACTTACAAGTTTGTTTCGTCTATCGAAATAATAACTCTAAGTGGGATACCATGAAAACATTCATGGATTATATTGTACAAAAAGTGGGTCAATAAGCTATGGCAGGTACTATAGGTAGTGCCAATATATATTTTTTGTGGCGATTAAATCAGTTTGTATATGATGGGGATCGTAGTAGACGGTTTATTAAAATCCATACGAAAAACGCGGTTTGAACCGAGGGGCTCAAACCGCGTTTGCTATTTAATTAGTATATAATGGATTAGAAATCTACAGGTTTACCATAATAAGCTGCTTCGTAGATTTTTTTAATATCTTCTGTTGTTGGTTTACGTGGATTTGTTAAGGTACAAGCATCCTCAAGGGCGCGAGGGCTCATGCGATCAATAACAGCTTGAAAATCAGCTTCTGAAATTGCTGTGTTCTGCCCTTCTTGAATTGTGCGAGTTAAGCCTAATCGTTGGTTTAAATTCCAGATGGCTTCTTCCAAGTTATCAATACCTAAAATGCCCTCGAGTTTAGCGTATTTAGATGTTGCCTTTTTATTGTATTGGATAATATATGGCAATAAAATCGCATTGGCTTCACCGTGAGTTAGATGGAATTCACCACCAATTTTGTGGGCCATACTGTGAACGATGCCAAGGGAGGCATTGGTAAAAGCCATCCCAGCCATAGTGGAGGCATTGTGGATTTTTTCACGGGCTAGCATATTATCAGGTTCTTTATAGGCTGTTTCTAAATATTCGAAAATAAGTTGAATGGCATGAAGGGCTAGTGGATCCGTATAATCATCAGCCGCTGTTGATACATAGGCTTCTACGGCATGGGTCATAACATCCATCCCAGTTTGCGCTGTAATCAGTGGTGGCATTTTAGCTGGAATACGATTATCCAATAAAGCAATATCTGGTACCATATCTGGGCATACTAGTGGATATTTAATATTATTGTCGGTATCTGTAATAACACTAAATGCTGTAATTTCAGAGGCTGTACCACTTGTGGATGGAATACAGATTAGTTTGGCTTTGGTACGAAGTTTAGGAAAATTAAATTTTACAAGTTCCATGAAATCATAGCCTGGATATTCGTAGTAGACCCACATAATTTTAGCGGCATCCATAGGGGAACCGCCACCGAGGGCTACAATCCAATCTGGCTTAAATTCAGCCATTTTGGCACCACCTTCAACACAGGTTTTAATAGATGGATCTGGTTCTACGCCATCAATAATTTGTACTTCCATACCTGCTTTTTCAAGTTGTTTCTTGGTTTCATCAAGAAAACCAAAGCGATGCATGGAATGGCCACCGGTCACGATAGTGGCTCGTTTGCCTTCTAACGTAGCTAAGTGGCAGAGCGCATCATTGCCGTGAATAATGGTATTAGGAATCCGAAATGTTGTGTACGCCATGATAAACCTCCTATATAATTTTAATACGAACGATTTACATATTTTTATTGTACGCTTATTCTTGAATAATATCAATGAGTTTACATCATTTTTATGATGAGTAACATGAATTATAGAATATAGTTTTGTGGAGTTGTGTCGCTTTTATGGCAAAATATAGAATCCAGCGTATTTTATAAGGGTTCTTGTATTGGATATATTGATAGTTAGAGGATATAGAATGAAAAAAATAGCAATTTTAGTTAATGAGGATACTATGCAACGTTGTTCTTGTGGTGGTTGTTTAGGTGCTTTTATGGGGAAACGAGATTCTTTTGCGCGCTATGAAGGCGAAGAGTTAGAGTTAGTTGGCTTTACTCATTCTGGGGGCGATTTAGCTAAAAAACTGGCCACGCTACGAAAGAAGGGTGTGGATATCGTTCATATTTCGACCTGTACTAAAAGTAAAAATCCGGAGTATGAAGCCATTGCAGATGCTTGTGCTGAATATTTTGATGTGGTGGGATATACGCATGGTAGCCCTGATGGCAAAGGGACCGGTAAGATGGCATTAATGTTAACAGCACGTCAGCCTAAGGAAGTTGAATAATAAACCAAAAGGACTATCTGGTAACCGAGTAATGGTTACTAGATAGTCCTTTTGGTTTATTATGATTCAGTGACTGATTGCTATTATTTGAAAATTGCATAGTAGATGACGTAGAGCCAGCCAAAAATACCGTGGATAATAGCCCAAGGAATTGAATGCCAATTGGCATAACTAATGACCATGGCCAAGGCAGAACCAAAGGAAATACCTGTGGTTACAGTGGATGATAAAAATTTCATACAAAAACCTCCTCAGCATATAATACTCTTTAATAGAGATGAAATGTAACATCGTAACAGAATTAACTGTTAGTTTACCATGATTATAACGTAGTATGGCGAGTTTTGTACAGTTTTCATAAAAGAAACATAAAACCTGTGGATTCTATATTCTATATTTAAAAAATCTGATTTTATGAAGCAGGAAAAATAATGTTATGTATAGAAGTAATGTTAAGTATGTTTGTCAGGTATAATGAGTATTATGTATTTGAATGTTAGGAGGCCATTGTATGTCATTTACATGGGAACAAGGTGTGCCAGTGATTCAGTTAGATATGGTAGCTACGTTGGCACTGGCGATGATGTTATTATTATTCGGACGATTTTTAGTAAATCGGATTACCGTACTTAGTCGATTTTGTATTCCTGCGCCTGTAGCTGGGGGGTTATTATTTTCTATTTTAATGTTAGTGTTACAACAAACGGGGATCTTGTTAATCAAAATGGATACGTTATTACAGACGCCGTTTATGTTAGCCTTTTTTGCCACTATTGGTTTAATTGCTAGTTTGCGATTAGTAAAAAAAGGTGGCAAATTGCTATTATTTTATTGGGGCCTGTGTGCTTTTTTATCATTTATGCAAAATGTTATCGGCGTATCTTGGTCGGAGGTGTTGGGCCTTGATCCTCTATTAGGCGTATTGATGGGGGCTGTTTCTATGGAAGGGGGCCACGGGAATGCGGCGGCCTTTGGGCCAGAAGTAGAAGCTATGGGTGTTTATGGTGCCACTGCTGTAGCCATGGCGGCTGCTACCTTTGGCCTTGTTTCAGGGGGCTTAATTGGTGGGCCGATTTCACGATATTTAATAAAAAAATATAATTTACATTCTACGGAATTAGAAGATGACAAAGAAGCTGAAGGTAAGCCTGTATTGGAACGAAATACGTCGCCTGGTGATGCTACGACAATTGAAGAAGCTACCACGGTAGAAGCTAAAGAAGAGATGGCTGAAGGGGAAGAGGTATCTTACGAAGTAGCGGCGCATGTCTTTATTATTCATGGCTCTTTAGTTGCGTTATGCATGGTTGTTGGCCTTGAATTAGCTGCTTGGATTAAAACGGCCTTTGGCATTGCTGTGCCTAGTTATGTTGGGGGCATGTTCTTTGCAGTGTTATTACGTAATTTGAATGATCAATTTAAACTTGTGAAACTTCATACACCGACAATCGGACTTATAGGAGATGTATGTTTAGGCATTTTCTTATCAATGGCATTGATGACGCTGAAACTTTGGGAGTTGGCAGATTTAGCATTACCTATGTTGTTAATTCTAGGATCTCAGGTTGTATTTATGATTATTTATAACATATTTATTGCATTTCCTTTATTGGGAAAATCGTATGATGCAGTTATTATGTGTGCGGGGATGGCTGGTCATGGCCTTGGGGCAACGCCGAATGCAATGGCGAATATGAAAGCCGTTACTGAACAATATGGACCATCGACAAAAGCATTTTTGATTGTACCACTTTGTGGAGCGTTTTTGGTTGATTTATTTGCCGTGCCTTGTATAGTATGGTTTATTAATTACTTTGCTCATTAAAGATACAGACTATTAGGTACTATTAATCTATAAAATAGACGTATTTTGGATGAAGATAGACTATATTGGGGATATTAGCAGCGAATGGCTGTAGGTATTAGACGTAAAGTTGCTGGTAGTCATTAGCTTTTTTACGGCTATAAGTGTAGTGAAGGAGGGCAAGGGTATGTCATTTTTATGGGAACAAGGAGTGCCGGTAATCAAGTTGGATATGATTGCCACATTAGCACTGGCAATTTTGTTATTGTTATTCGGTCGGATATTGGTAAATCGCATTAGTATTTTGGGGCGATTTTGTATACCCGCACCGGTAGCAGGGGGCTTATTATTTTCTATTCTTATGTTAATATTACAGCAAACAGGGCTTTTACTTGTAAAAATGGATACTTTATTGCAAGTCCCCTTTAGTTTGGCTTTTTTTACCACGATTGGTCTCATTGCTAGTTTAAAATTAGTAAAAAAAGGTGGAAAATTATTACTATTTTATTGGTTCTTTTGTGCGTTATTGTCGTTAATGCAAAATGTTATTGGTACTTCATTGGCACAAGTATTAGGCATTGATCCACTACTTGGTGTTCTTATGGGGGCTGTATCTATGGAAGGTGGTCATGGTGCAGCTGGTGCGTTTGGTCCTGAAATTGAAGCCATGGGTGTATATGGAGCTACTGCAGTAGCTATGGCTGCGGCAACTTTTGGCTTAGTATCCGGAGGCTTAATAGGTGGACCGATTGCTAAATACTTATTGAACAAATATAATTTACACTCTACGGAAAATGAAGAACTATTAAAAGGCACTGCACTGGATAAAGTGATGAAAAAATCAATAGATGCAGATTCGACAACTGTAACGGAAGCAACCGCAATAGAAGAAATTGAAGAGGCGGAAGAAAGTGGTGAAGTGGTACATGAAGTATCGGTACATTCTTTCTTGCTTCATAGTGGTATTATTGCTGTTTGTATGAGTGTAGGCCTTTGGGTAGCTACTTGGATGAAAGGGTCTTTAGGAATTGCTTTACCAAGTTATGTAGGAGCTATGTTCTTTGCTGTTGTTTTACGTAATTTGAATGATCAGTTTAAAGTTGTTAATTTCCATACACCAACGATTAGTTTGATTGGTGATGTATGTTTAGGTGTTTTTCTTTCTATGGCTTTAATGACGTTAAAATTATGGGAATTGGTTGACTTAGCAGTTCCTATGCTCGTTGTACTAGGGGCGCAAGTGCTCTTTATGATTCTTTATTGTTTATACTTGGTATTCCCTATGCTTGGCCGTTCTTACGATGCGGTTATAATGTGTGCTGGTATGGCTGGCCATGGTCTTGGCGCTACGCCAAATGCAATGGCGAATATGAAAGCCGTTACTGAAAAATATGGCCCATCAACCAAAGCATTTCTTATCGTGCCATTATGTGGGGCGTTCTTGATTGACTTGTTTGCATTACCATGTATCGTGTGGTTTATTAACTATTTTGCACATTAAGTAGTAGTAAAAAAATAAAGAAGGAGGCTGTAATGAAATGTGTGTAGGCACATTTGAGTTACAGCCTTTTGTATTCGTTGGTATTATATTCTTAGTAGTAAGCTATTTTGAATCGTAGTATAATAATAGTAGTTATTCTCAATCTAAGGAGTGATATATATGGCAGAACTAAAAGTAGGGGATAAAGCGCCTGACTTTTCTATTGTGAATGATGCGAATGAAATTGTTAGTTTAAAGGAGTTAACAGGGCAAAAGGTTATTTTATATTTTTATCCCAAAGATAATACACCCGGCTGTTCTGTAGAAGCACAACAATTTAATGAGGCGTATGAAATGCTGAAGAAAGCCGGTTATATAGTACTTGGTGTTAGCCGTGATACAGTGAAACGTCATGTTAATTTTAAAGCTAAATATGATTTACAATTTAATCTACTTGCTGATACGGAGGAAGTTCTTTGCCATGCGTATGGTGTGATGAAAGAGAAAAAGCTTTACGGGAAAGTATCTAGTGGTATAGAGCGTTCTACCTTTGTTATTGATGAGGCAGGTGTTCTTACACATGTTTATCGTGGTGTCAAAGCTAAAGAACATGTAGGGCAATTATTAAAAGACCTTGGTTTATAAGCTTTATTATATTACTTTCTCGGTGCTACTGTAATTTAAGGGGCTCCACCAATGACGACGATAAGCTTTAATGCCTTCGGCTACGACGGCAGACGCTTTACTGGCTAATGCTTTAGTAGCTGGGGGAACACATTTGAGTGGATAGGTTATTCCCATCTCTTCATATTTGCTTTTACCCATTACATGATAAGGTAAACAGTCAATGGTTTCTAGATTTTTTAAACGACCTATAAAAAAGCCAAGTCGGTACCAGCGATCTGCGTTATCAGTAATGGTAGGAACGACTACATGGCGAATCCAAATAGGGATATTGTAGTTGTCGATGAAGCGGGCAAATTTTAAAATTTGTTGATTACTTTGCCCGGTAAGAGCGATGTGTTTTGTATCGTCGATTTCTTTTATATCTAAAATGACAAGGTCTGTAACAGCCATCAGTGCTTCATAGATTTCATGGCGATTTTCATCAAAGTAGATGCCACTTGTGTCTAAGCAAGTATGAATGCCACGGTCTTTAAAATATTTGAAGAGTTCAATGACAAAAGGCAACTGCATTAAGGCTTCACCACCTGTAACGGTAAGGCCACCATGTTTGTAAAAACTTTGGTTTCGCTCAAATTGAGCCCAAACTTCGTCGATAGTTATATTTGTACCTTGCTGCGGATCCCAAGTATCAGGATTATGACAATATGCACAGCGCATAGGGCAGCCCTGTAAAAATAGAACCATGCGCACGCCAGGACCGTCAACTGTGCCCATAGTTTCTAGTGAGTGAATTCGCCCAACCATAATAGACCTTTCTAAATAATACAAAAAATAGTTTAATATAAAGCGATAAGTTAGTCAGTTTGCTATGAGTCAATAAGGCAGTTAGCTTATCATGCGATAATAAGACAATAGGCTCCTCATGTTGGGGAGCCTATTTGCTATATATTACAGAGACGGAGATGGCTTACATTTGTTCGTGGAAGGTACGAGAAATGACTTCATCCTGCTGTTGTTTTGTTAGTTTATTGAAGTGCACGGCATACCCAGATACACGAACTGTGAGTTGTGGATATTTTTCAGGGTGCTGCTGCGCATCACGAAGCATTTCACGGTCAAATACATTAACATTAAGATGATGGCCGCCTTTTTCAGAATAACCATCTAATAATTCTACTAAATTGTCGATTTGTTGTTGGTTGCTCATATTATTTGTCCTCCTTGTTAGAGATGGGAACGTTAGGTTCACGGCAAGCTAAGTTTTCATGGTTTACTGGTAAGCTTGTAGGTATATCGCTTTGTAAAATAGAGTCGAGATCTAAATCCATATCGAGGTCGCTCATGCGGATCATAGTGTCTCCATTTTTACCTAAGGCATCAGGAATAATAGAGAATGTGTTGGAAATGCCATCACTGCAATCACGCCAAGGCATTTTAGCGACAGAGGCCATCGAAGAAACCGCACCATGAGAATCACGGCCATGCATTGGATTAGCCCCGGGGGCAAATGGCATACCTTGTTTACGTCCATCCGGTGTACTACCAGTGGCATTGCCATATACAACATTAGATGTAATCGTTAACAAGGACATGGTTGGAATACTTTCTCGGTAGGTCGGATGTTTACGAATTTTATTCATAAAGGCTGATACGACGGTAGCGGCTAAGTCGTCAACACGATCATCGTCATTGCCGTATTTCGGAAAGTCTCCCGTGATTTCAAAATCAACAGCAATGCCATTTTCATCACGAATTGGTTTTACTTTAGCATGTTTAATAGCTGATAAGGAATCGGCTACTACAGACAGTCCAGCAATACCTGTGGCAAACCAACGAGTTACTTTACGGTCATGAAGTGCCATTTCCAGTTTTTCATAAGCGTATTTATCATGCATGTAATGGATGATATTGAGGGCGTTTACATATACGCCAGCCAGCCATTCCATCATGTCGTCAAATCGTTCCATCACTTCATCAAAATCGAGATATTCTGATGTGATAGGTTTATACTTAGGGCCTACTTGTTTCTTTAGTTTTTCATCTACTCCGCCATTAATAGCATAGAGTAAACATTTGGCAAGGTTACAACGAGCCCCAAAGAATTGCATTTCCTTACCAATGCGCATTGGTGAAACACAACAAGCAATCGCATAATCATCCCCACTGTTAGGGCGCATTAATTCATCATTTTCATATTGAATGGAGGATGTTTCAATGGACAGTTTAGCACAGAAACGTTTGAAACCATCTGGTAAACGAGGGGACCAGAGGACGGTTAAGTTTGGTTCTGGTGCAGGGCCTAAGTTAGTTAATGTATGGAGATAACGGAAGGCCATTTTGGAAACTAATGGACGCCCATCGGAGCCCATACCGCCGATGGATTCGGTAGTCCATACTGGATCACCTGTGAAAAGATTATTATATTCAATGATACGGGCAAATCGAACCATGCGCAGTTTCATAATGAAATGATCGACCATTTCCTGAATTTCTTCTTCGGTATAACGACCATCTTGTAAATCTCGTTCAGCGTAAATATCTAAGAATACGGTGTTACGACCGATTGACATGGCTGCCCCATTTTGTTCTTTGATGGCCCCTAAATAGCCGAAGTATAGCCATTGAATGGCTTCTTTCGTGTCTTTTGCTGGTTGGCTAATATCAAAGCCGTACGAAGCAGCCATTGCTTTTAACTCTTTGAGTGAACGAATTTGGTCACGAATTTCTTCCCGATCGCGAATTAATGTAGCTGTCATGTCGCCCATAGTGATGGAAAAGTCTTTTTCTTTTTCTTCAATTAAACGGTCAATCCCGTATAAGGCAATTCGGCGATAGTCGCCAATAATACGGCCACGGCTGTAAGCATCGGGTAATCCTGTAATGATGTGAGCAGAACGGGCTGCACGCATTTCAGGCGTGTAGACATCGAATACGCCATCATTGTGAGTTTTACGATGTTTTTGGAAAAAATCTTCCAATTGTGGATCCATATTGAAACCATATTCTTTTAGCGCCATTTTGGCAGTGCGCAGACCACCATATGGGAACATAGCCCGTTTCAACGGCTTATCTGTTTGAAGACCTACGATTTGCTCTAGGTCTTTTATAATATAGCCTGGACCATGGGAAGATACCGACGTAGCTACGTCAGTATCGGCATCGAGTACGCCACCCTTTGTTTTTTCTTCTTCATAAAGACGTAATACTTCTTGCCACAGTTGTTGTGTCCGTTCAGTTGGACCAACTAAGAATGAGTCGTCCCCTACATAGGGGTTATAGTTACGTTGGATAAAGTCACGCACATCAATGGCTTTATCCCATACACCTGTAATGAAGCCTTTCCATGCAGTATGTTGCATTGTTGCACCTCCATTAAGGAAATAAAGAATGATAAGATACTTTAAGTGTATACTGTCTTATAGGTTAATTCAATATTTATAATGATATTATTTTTCGATTAGTGCTATGCGTAAAATAAAAGATGAAGAAAAATGATAAGATTAATGAAGTTTGTTAAAAATTCATGATTATAAAAATATGATTAGTGATTTATGGCTGAAAGGAGCTGATGGAATATGTCTGAATGGATTATAATCAGCATTTATACTATCTTTCTGATGTTTATGATATGCTATTAAATATGTTTTTACATGATGTATTTATGAATATATATTTGACGGCTTGTGGTATTTTATGTCAAAAAAATGATAATTTTAAAACTAGTTATAGACAAAATAAATGAAAAGTGTTATCATTATTATATCGAAAGATTGAAAAATATAAATTTAGTTTTTGAAATTTGATTGAAATATTTTTTAGTTTACGTATAGGACATATTGATAGAGTCCTAATTTATGATTACCCCGATAGGGGCAAGGAGGTATTTTTATGGCATACACATTACCAGAATTACCATATGCTTATGAAGCTTTAGAACCACATATTGATGCAGAAACAATGCATTTTCATCATGATAAACATCACAACACGTATGTTGTAAACTTAAATGCGGCTATTGAAAAACATCCAGAATTGGGTGAAAAAGACGTGGAAGCGTTGATTGCAGACTTAAACGCGGTGCCAGAGGATATTCGCACAGCGGTGCGCAATAATGGTGGTGGCCATGCTAATCACACGTTCTTCTGGAACATTTTGGCACCTAATGCTGGTGGTAATCCAACAGGTGCTATTGCAACGGCTATTGATGAAGCTTTTGGTAGTTTTGAAAACTTTAAAACTGAATTTGGTAAAGCCGCAACGGGCCGTTTTGGTTCTGGTTGGGCTTGGCTTGTAGTGAATCATGGCAAATTAGAAGTTGTGTCTACACCAAATCAGGATTCACCACTTAGTGAAGGTAAAACACCTGTGTTAGGCCTTGATGTGTGGGAACATGCATATTATTTGAAGTATAAGAATGCACGTCCTGATTATGTAACTGCATTCTGGAACTTAGTTAATTGGGATCAAGTAAATAAACATTTTGCAGCAGCTACCAAGTAAGGGCTGACTGCAGCGGACATCCTCGCTAGTCCGTAGATATAAAAGAGCGCCACCTGTCTTTTGACAGGTGGCGCTCTTTTATGTTTTTTTATGACAAATACTTAAAAGCGTGTTATGGTTAAAAAAGATATATAGATATACAAATGCATAGTTCATAATAGTTATTAAGGTAGAATCATTTTAGGAGGGCTTATGAAAGAGGATTCTGTTAATAATACGATAAAGACTCAGTGGACATTTAATCCTTATAATTCATCACGAGAGCCTATGGTGCAGGCAATAGATACTGATACGGAGGATGTATTCTTTTGGATAGGTGAGATTAATAAGGCTTCGTTAGTAATTAATTCTA
This sequence comes from Veillonella criceti, assembly GCF_900460315.1. Classification (NCBI taxonomy): domain Bacteria; kingdom Bacillati; phylum Bacillota; class Negativicutes; order Veillonellales; family Veillonellaceae; genus Veillonella; species Veillonella criceti. The sequence goes on from NZ_UHIO01000001.1 coordinate 1,931,417, forward strand.
ATCAAGGTTTATTAGATAGGCGTTTAGCTAAGGAGCTTGCCAAAGGGTTACAGCAGGTATTAGCTAAAGGGCAACGCATAGACACAAGACCTCAAAATGTTGTAGATTTTGAGGTCTTGTGGGTGAGGGAATCTGGTTCTGAGGTGAGTCGTATTCATATAGGGCGCTCTAGTCAAGATATGTTGACGACAGCTAATATGGCTATGCTAAGAACTGCTTTATTAGATTTAGGTAAAGCGTTGTTGGCACTTAATGGTATTCTTTTAGAATTAGCCATAAAGCATAAAGCAACTATCGTGCCAGCTTATACAAATGGTGTTGCTGCACAGCCAACGTCATATGGTCATTATTTACATGCTTTTTTTGAAGGTTTTTCACGAGACTTAGACTGTCTGCAGGCCGTGTATGGGCGAATTAATCGTAGTCCTATGGGGGCTATGGTGCTTAACGGAACGGGCTGGCCTTTGGACCGAGAGGCTATGGCGCAGTATTTGGGGTTCAGAACATTAGCCTATAATTGTTATGATGCCACACAGGTATATACGTTAGAATATGCTGTAGATTTGGCTTCCATAACTAATAGTATAGCGATTCATGTAGGCAATTTTATTGCCGATGTGATGCAGCAATATGCGCAACCTAGACCTTGGATTGTATTACAAGAAGGTCTAGGGAATACGTATATATCAAGTGCTATGCCACAGAAACGAAATCCTGGCTTATTAAATGCAACGCGCACGAAAGCAACGACTTTATTAGGAGAGGGATATACGGCTGTAATGAGAGCACATAATGTGCCACCAGGCATGGCTGATGCGCGAGGTATTGATTTAGTTGACTTGGTGCAATCAGCTCAGTTAGTAGTTACTCTGTTTAGCCATTGTTTACAGATGTTGCAAGTGAATGAAACGCGTGCTTTAGAAGAACTAAATTTAGATTGGACCGCGTCGCAAGAGGTGGCAGATATTTTAATGAGAGAGTATAATATCCCTTTTCGTATTGGACATCATGTAGCTTCAGATATTGTAAGTTATGCTAGGATGCATCAGATAAAACCTTTGGAGTTTCCTTACGAAGCAGTGATTCGAATTTATACATCCATTGTTGAGACGGTGAATGATATAGGGTTACCAGCCATTTTCCCCATGAGTGAAGCACGATTTAAAGAGGCGTTAAATCCTATTGAAATTGTACAACACCGCGCGGTTAAGGGGGGCCCTCAAATGGTGGAAATGGAATATATGTTACAGCAAAGCCAGGTTGTGTTAAACAATAAGGTGAATTGGTTGAAAGCGGAAACAGACATTTTACAAAAGGCCCGTGAAATATTACAACATGATTTTCAAACCGTATTGAATGTCGAATAGAGTGCGTTAGTAATGTAAAGACATGTTATTTTATATCTTTTTAGCGACAAAACTATTGAGAAATGGTATCATATATATAGAAACGAATTTATTCAATATAATAGAATGCAATTAAAGTGTAAAAGAGCGGTGACTGTATAGTTATTTTTAGTATATGGTCAGAGATGTAATTAGTAATATAGTGATTGTCAGTAAGGAAGTCATATGGATAACGAAAAAAATTTGCGGATTGTGAGTATCAATCCCTATGCAATTGCACAAATAGAAAATCCTACGGAAGAAATGAAATTGACAGCTCTTCGCAAAAATGGCATGGTGCTGCAATATATTAAAGACCCTACGCCTGAAATGGTAGATATTGCCATGACGAATGCACCAAGAGCAATTCAATATATTAAAAATCCATCACGTGAATTACTAGAATTAGTAGTTTCAAAGGGATGGAATAATTTAGAGCTTATCGATACTCCTGATGAAGGTTTAATTCGAATAGCATTAGCACAATCAGGTTGGGCCATTCAATATTTAAAAAATCCGAGTGAAGAGTTGCAATTATTGGCGGTTGAATCTAATTATGATGCGATAAAATTTATTGCCAAGCCCTCGGAAGTGGTGCAATTAGCTGCAGTGAAGCAGAATTATCAAGCATTAAGTTATATTAAAGAGCCAACGGATAGCGCTATTGATTTAGCCGTTACATTAGATCCGCAAGCTGTTCGTTTATTAGGTGAAGTGACAGTGGACCAAGCACTTCATTTTATCAAAATTAGTAGTTTGATTACTAAATATTTGCCAGCTGGCTACATGATTCCGCCAACATATTTAGAAGAAACCTTAAAAGTTGTTTTAGCGGATGAAAATACGAGTGAACAATATGTACGTGATTTGCTAAATTGTACCTATATTGGTAAACATAATAAAGGATTTGAAGCGGATGTAGTGGGGCTTATTGATCAATATGGGACTCAGAAAGCACGGCGTGTAGCAGTGGATGAATTATTGAAGTTTTAGAATAGAGTAAGAAGGATTAAATATATGAATTTTGTTGAAACAATGAAAAGTGTAGAGTTAGTATTGGCAGCCGGGCAGGTGCCATTGTTAATTGGTGAAACAGGGATTGGTAAAACCTCTTTAGCTCATAAATTAGCATTACAAAAGGATTGGGCTCTGGTGACTATTGATGGTAATTTATTGAAAGAAGGGGAAATTGGTGGGCTACCAACGGTAGATAGTTTTGCACGCCAAATGGAAGATGGAACCACGGCAACAGAAAAAGTGACAGTATATGCGATTCATTATAAATTGAAGAAAATTGCTGATGAATTGGCAGCAGGTCGGACTGTATTGTTGTTTATTGATGAAATTAATCGTTGTGAACATGCGGTACAACAAGAGTTAATGAATTTAATTTTGAATCGTGAGATTAATGGGTTTACCCTTGGTAAGGATGTACATATTGTAGCGGCTATGAACCCTACTAATAGCTATGATTACCAGACTGTTGAAATGGACGTGGCTCAACAAAACCGTTTTGTTTGGCTTCAGATGGAGCCCGATTATATGCAATGGCTCGATTGGGCTGCTGATGTTGAATTAGAGCCGATGGTCATGGAATTTATTAGTACTTATCCTGAGTATTTACATAAAATGAACGAAGATGATATTTATGCAACACCACGTAGTTATGAGCGTGTATCTGCTTTATATAAAATGTATAAAGAAAATCCAGAAGCCGTAGGGAAGGATGTATTTTTCAATGTCATCCGCGGTAATGTGGGGAAAGTGATTGCTCAGGAATTTGTCAGTTTTGTAGCGGCTGAACATGAGCCATTAATTACGTTTGATGATGTATTTAGTGGTGATGCCTTAGCAGAGGCCGTAGTGACACGTTTACAGACAGAAAGTCATACACGTTTATATTTGACGGCTAAAAATTTGATGCGTCATATGGAATTAAGAGCTCATCAATTATTTGTGGATGACACAACGGCTCAAGGGTTAATGCGTCGTTTTATGGACTTTATGAAACACTATCCAGAAGATTTACAGATGGCCGTGATGAAAGATATTCGCAATAATTTCCCTCGTTTTTATACAGAGGCTATTAAAAGTGATGATTTTGTCAATACGTTTTTTGACTTACAGCGGAGTTTATAATGTCTATTAATAGCGAAATTGATATTGTTACTCGTCGTGATTCGGTAGTTCATATGACGCCCACGTCTAAGGATCCTTTAGAGTTGAAGCGCGTACAATTATTGGCGGAAGCTAAACAAATTGTAACAGCTTGGCAACAAGAGCGCGAAGCCTTACAACGGGCCCAAGAAATCAAAGATAATGCGTATACCAATTCTATTGGTTATGCAATTACCGAAGCGGCAGCTCTTGCTGCAGGTAAACGAGATTTAGCAGTAGGTATGGTAGATTTAGAAGCGAGTGAAGATTTTAAGCGACGTTTTTTACAATTCGTTTCTAAATTAAATTTACGATTAGTTGAAAATGATCCATTTTATGGCTATTTCTTTTTACAAGTGGGGCAGGAAATTCGTTTTACTATGACGAGTGGCACAGGAATAAATTTTAAAGGTAGTCGCTATATTATGTATTTTAATCCGCTCATATTTTTAGATATGACGCCAGCCCAGATGGTAAGTTCTATTAAACATGAGATTTTGCATGTTATTTCGTTACATTTGATTCGGGCAAAACGACTCTATGAGCGGTATACGCCATTAGCGATTAATTTAGCCATGGATATTGTGGTGAATAATTATATTGAACCTTTGCCACCAGGCGCCATTGATGTGAAGTGGTTAAATAAAAATTTTGGTACTCATGTAGTCGCTTTTAAACCTTTGGAATATTATGTGGATGAAATTCAAGCTCATATAGATATGGCGCGTGAAACGGATGGGGCTACTGAAGTAGAAGATGGTTTGAGTGATGTGCCTATGAGTCCAACGGATGTGGCAGAATCGTTTGATGCGGCTAAAAGCCATGATATTTGGGCAGAATCTGATCAAGTAGATGGCGATTCGCAGGAGCAATTGACTGAAAAAATGGTAGATACATCGGCAAAAGGTGAACTTCCTGGCTATTTGTCTGGTTTACTTAGTGAAATGAAACAACATAAGGCGAGTTTGCCTTGGTCTGTTTATTTGAAACGTCTTATTGGTTCGGTGGCATATGGTCATCGTAAAACGACGACACGACGTAGTCGCCGACAACCAGAACGATTAGAGTTACGTGGTACTTTACGGAAACGGCGTGCTAAAATTGTAGTGGCGCTTGATTGTAGCGGTAGTATCACCGATGGAGCCTTTCGGCAAGCGATGCTTGAAGTATTGGAAATTACAAAAAGCTATGATTTTGAAATTACCGTTGTAGAATGTGATAGTGTGATTCGTCGTACCTATACAGTTAAAAAGATCCAAGATGTGGAGCCACGGGTAACAGCTCGTGGGAGTACCTTATTTACGCCAGTGGTGGCGTATGCTAATGAACTTCAAGCCGATTTGTTGATTTACTTTACGGATGGTAAAGGGGAAAAGCATTTAAAAGTAAATCCTAAACAGTATAAAATTTTGTGGGTTCTTGTGGGGGAAGAGGCAAAATTGTCAGTGGAGACACCATGGGGCTTAGTCAAACGGTTAGCACAAACTGTTAAAGAATATGATATGACTATCGATTATGAGCGGACTGATGGGTATTCAATGAATAACCAAGAGGGTTTCTCTATGGCTAATCAGGAAAAAGATTGGGACGAATAAGTAATATATTTAAAAAAATCGATTAATTTCATTGACAATTAATGTCTATGGATATACTATATCTATAGATGTTAATTGTCTTTTTATATAGAGGAGATTTATTTGAAAATAAGTAAAAGTTTAGAACAAGCAACCTTTGTATTGTTGATGTTAGCGTTACAAAAAGAACATCGTCCTATTAAAAGTATTGTTTTTAGTCAGCGGTTAGGAGTTTCAGACTCTTATTTAAAGAAAGTGTTAAGAAAACTTGTTGTTGCCGGTTTAATTAGTTCGAATGCTAGTAAAGATGGTGGCTTTCAATTAAGTCGCAATATTGAAACCATAACTTTATATGATGTATATAAAGCGGTTGAAACAGATGATATTAGTACATATCACTCGGAGATAGCAAGACATTTATTTAGCGATGAAGCTTATGTAGTACAGAGTGAAACTAAGATTCGTAATACGTTTTTACAAGCGGAGAATATTTTGCAAGAACGTAAGTTATCGGATTTGATACGCAAGGATAAGTATACAGAAGGTGCTGTAGAGTGGAGCACCGTTTAGTTAAAGATGCCAAGCGTATTATGGTGAGTGATTTAGAATATAATGCGGCTAGTCGTGATAAAATACGGTGCTTAGCACATGAATGGAAGGGCGTTAATTTAGAAACTTTCCAGTATAAAGAAACAAGAGTCAAGATGCTATTTATTCATTACAATGGTTAATCCATATGAGTAAAAAAGAAGAATGTCGAGCTATCATTGCGAATCATGATCCTGAGATTAAGCCAGGTATACTTACCATTTAATTGGTTTGGTGTAAGCGTTTGGTATATTCAATTAAATATAGTTATAGTAGTTTTAAGAGGTATGTCCTATATAGGAAAGATTAATGTTATAGGATAAAATTAATAACGCGGTTTGAAGAGTAATCAGTATCTTCAAACCGCGTTATTAGTTTTTAGTATATAGGGTTATCCTATTAATAACCCCAAGCTCACTAATACATGATATATCGTAACACTTATTGAGGTAAATTTCATAGCTTCGTTCATTTTTACTACATCAGCGTAGCGGGCTAGAATAACAGAGCTTTTAAAAGCTGGAATTAGCGCTAGTGCACCTAATAAGGTAGCATAGGGAAGTTTTCCTAATAAAGCCCAAAGTAATAACCAAAGTACACAGAAAACAAATAACCCCCGCAATAGACGAATGCCTTGATCTTTACCCAATAAGATAACTAAAGTGCGACGGCCATGAGCTTTATCATTGCTGAAATCACGCAAATTATTGGTCATCATAATATTACCAATTAAAATAGTAGAGGGAATAGCTGGAATTAAAAAGTCCCAAAATAGAGTACCTGTCCAGGTATAGGCGGTAATGTAAACGATGGCAAATCCCATGGCAATGCCGGAGGCTAATTCACCATATGGTGTGCGAGAGATAGGTTTAGGTCCACCAGAATAAAATAGGCTAATGAGAATACAAACAGTGCCGGCAGGAATGAGCCACCAAGAGACTTGTGAGGCAAGTAAAATACCTAATACAAGAGGTGTAATGGTAAATATATAGCCTAATTGTTTGACTTGCGTAGGAGAAATACCTTCGCGGACGATGGTACCACTATTACCAGCAACTTGATTTAAATCAAGGCCCGACTTGAAATCAAAATATTCATTCCAAATATTAGCCGCTATTTGAGCACTCATGACACAGATTAAAATTAATAGTGTATAAAATAAACTTAAAGCTGTACTTTGTGCCTGAGGATGCATCGTGCTAGCAAAGGTAGCACCTAGAATAACGGGGCTAAAGGCAGCTGTTAATGTGCGTGGTCTAGCCAAACGATACAATTGAGAAAATGTCATCAATACTTACTCCTTTCGACGACAGAAGGGACCAATATATAATTGTGGCGGACATGGTAATTGAGCTAATAATACGCCCGTACACATGGCGATTAAGCCGATGATTTCTTGATAGTTAAGGCGTTCATCTAAAATTAAATAGCCCATAATACCAGCAAAGACAATTTCAAGGCTCATAATGAGTGAAGCTTGAGTAGCTGGTAGTTTTCGCTGACCTAAGAGCTGGCCTGTGAAGCCAAGACCTACGGATAGCACACCACCCCACACAATAAATAACCAAGAATTTTCAATGGCTGTCCAAGATAGTGGTTCAGACCAAAAGGCGGCGATGCCTGAAAAGACGGCACAGCCTAAAAACTGTCCTATCGCTAATTTAAATGGATTATATTGCTTGCTAATGGCACTTAATAGAATAATGTGTAAAGCCCAAAAGAGCGTTGAAATTAATATAATTCCATCCCCATACGATGGGATAAAACTTTCTTTTAAACTCAATAAACCAGCGCCGGTTACCGAGCAAAGAACACCCGCTAAAGCCAGTAGACTAATGGGTTGTCCTATAAACAAACCAAGGGCAGGAACGATTACTATATAGAGTGCCGTTAAAAAGGCTGCTTTTGAAGCTGTTGTATAGGCGATGGCATATTGTTGTAAGCTGACGCCTAAAAAAAGTAAAAAGCCTAGCAATAAAGACGTCCAAATGATAGGAAATCGAGCTTTTTGTGAGGGTGGAGTTTGTTTCATAAAAAATAATAACGGACTGACCGTTAACACGCCTAATAAAAATCGCGTTGCATTATACGTATGAGGACCTACTAAATCAGCGGCTAATCGTTGCGCGACAAAGGTTGAGCCCCAAACAAAAGCGGTAAGTAATAAACATAAGCGAGCCTGTAACATAAAAAGAGGATTCCTTTCTATGAATATAGAATTATATAAAGATAGGCACTAACAATTGTAGCTTAAATACTAGTGCTTGTAAATTGTTATCCCATTTATAAATTATGGAGAGATGAGGAACGTATTGTGATTAGTAAAGCTTTATTAACAGATTTATATCAATTCACTATGATGCAAGGTTTGTTTAAAGAAAATTTACACCGTACACCTTGTGTGTTTGATCGTTTTTATCGTAAAAACCCTTTTAATGGTGCGTATACTGTAGTGGCCGGGTTAGAGCATGTCATTGATTATTTGAAAAACTTAGCGTTTAACGAGGATGATATTGCATATTTGCGTGAAACAGGTTTATTTGAAGAGGATTTTTTAGAATATTTAAAAGATTTTCGTTTTACTGGCACTGTGTATGCTGCACCGGAAGGTTCAGTCGTGTTTCCTGGCGAAGTTCTAGTTCGCATTGAAGCACCTAAGGATGAAGCTATGCTTATTGAAACGCCTTTATCTATGTATTTAAACCATGAGTCTTTGATTGCTACAAAAGCTCGTCGGATTCGCAGTGTCGCAGGGAGTGATAGCTTAGCGGAATTTGGCATGCGCCGCGCACAGGGGACTAATGCAGCTGTATATGGTGCCCGTGCTACTATTATTGGTGGTTTTAATGGTACGAGTAATGTATATTCAGCGGCTCAATATGGAATTAAGCCTGTTGGCACCATGGCTCATAGTTGGATTATGAGCTTTCCTGATGAATTGACAGCGTTTCGCTCGTATGCAGCGCAGTATGAAAATATGCTAGTATTGTTGGTTGATACCTATGATACGCTACAGCAAGGTGTTCCCAATGCGATACAGGTATTTAGAGAAGTGAAAGAACGACGAGGCGGCACTATGCCGAAAGGCTACGGTATTCGGTTGGATAGTGGTGATTTGTCGTATTTATCCCAAGAAGCGTTTCAAATGTTAAAAGAGGCTGGCTTTGAAGATGCTACTATTTTTGCCTCTAATGATTTAGATGAGCATCGTATTGCAGATTTAAAAAGTCAACATAGTGCAATCACATCTTGGGGTGTGGGAACCAAACTTATCACGGCTGACGGCACATCAGCTTTAGGCGGTGTGTATAAATTAGCAGGGCAATGGGATGAAGCGGGTCAATTCAGACCAACTATGAAATTTTCTGACAACATAGAAAAAGTGACGAATCCAGGGTGTAAGAAAGTGTTGCGCCTTATTAATCGACGGAATCGTAAGCTTATTGGTGATTTAATTTGTTTGGTCGATGAAACTATCGATACTACAAAACCTTATACGTTTGAAAATCCCATGTATCCTTGGAAATGCACTCATTTGGAAGCAAACAGCTTTGATGTGATTGATTTGTTAGTGCCAATTTTTGAAAAAGGCAAATTAGTGTATGACTTGCCAAAATTGCCAGAAATTGTGGCCTATGCTAATGAGCAAATTAAGCTATTGTGGCCTGAGTATTTGCGTTTAAATCGTCCACCAGTAGTGAAGGTAAATATTAGTCAGAAACTTCATGAACTAAAACAAACTTTATTATTGCAAAAAGTAAAACGTAATCATCATGAGTAAATTACGTTTTCATTAGAGTATATAATTAAAGGGTAGGTTAAGTAGAATTATAGTGTGTATTCAATAAATTCATTTAAAATATACTTTTTGGTTATATATTGATTATATAGCAAATTTTGATTAGAGGCAAAGGAGTGGGTTAGATGCAACGCAAACATATATATGGACTAGTCATGGCTGCTCTATTGGGGAGTAGCATGGGCTTTGTAGCGCAAGCGGCTGAAGTGAATAGTGCTACATTGGGAATGGTGTATGCAGTAAGTGAGAGAGCGCAAGCGACTAAGAGTAAAGCGGATAAAACAGCAGATTCAGCCCGTGAGATAACAGTAGGACAAGCTACGACAGTACCTAGTTATAGCGGCATTCAACCTGTATTAGTAAGCTCTGTTTTGACAACGGTAGATAATAGGGCATTGAATACACCACAAGGTGTGACGGTATTTGACCTAAAGCGGATGATGACGCCACAAGGTATGATTGATGGTACCGCTTTTCTTTCGGCTAAACAATTCAACGAGGATTATGTGAAAGATATTCGGGAATTGGCTGAAAATAAAGATATTAATTTACCTGAATTGAAAAATTTCCAAGGTGAGATTTTTAGGGATTGGAATGCCTATCAATTGCGTGGTGAAGATGCGAAAGGAGTTCATACGGCGTATGTCGTTGATTTGGCGTTAGGGAAAGATTATATTCAAGGTGAGCGGGCGGAATTGAAATTAACGAAAGCATTATGGCAGGCCTTGGAAAAAGAGGTCGATGGTACAATGTCTACAAGGGTTGCTGTACGTGGTGGTAATGTGAATTTATTAGATTCGTTACAAGCGGCTCAGCAAGCTACTGGATTTGCTAGTGGCGTATCAGATATAGCTACATTTGGTTCTGCCAATGATTCTAATAAAATGGCGCATACCTGGCAATTTATGAAAGAACTTAATGCGACTGTATTAGCTGAAAATGAAGCTTGGTTGGCGCCCTATCCGATGACGTATAACCCTGAAACATTCCACTTGGCTACGATTGAAGGGTATAAGGCGGTACAGACATCACAAGATGCTCTGGCCTTTAATACTTTCGTGAGCGTATATAAAGATAAGTTTGTGAAAGCGATAGTGGCTGATTTAGCGACTCATGAAAAAGAACTGGCTAAAGATGCTAAGACGAGTGAACGGGCCAAAGAAAAATTAGCGATGAGTGGTAAAATTCGTGAAGGTTTACAAAAATTCTTTGCTACTTCAGATATTAAGGCGGATGAGTTAGGTCAGTTACAACAAGTAACTTCAAAGCTAGGCCCCGTATTGTATGCTGATAGCCGTATGGCCTTCACATTTGATAGTTATGAAATTCCTGTAGGAAATATTAATTTGATTCGCTTCGAAGAAGAAGGACCGGTATTTACCTTCTTAGTTACGAATGATGGTGATTTTAATTATTGGGAAAAGCAATTAAAAGCAACCTATGGAATTCAATAAGGAGGAACGGGTTATGAAATTTTGGAAACGAAGTGCTTTAGTAGCTATGTTAGTAGTAGCTGGCGTGCCTTTTGTTGGGCAAAGTGCGACGCAAAATACTATGGGCGTAACAACCCCAGTCGTGACAACCGGGGCTGTAACAACTGAATCGATTAAGGTAGGGGCTACGGAAGTATTAGGTCATAAAGGGGCGATTATGGTGCCACGGGATGTAACGATTCGCCGATTATCTGATACGGTTATTGTGCCTGCTATAGCAGAGTTAGTTGAAAAGGGGTTAACAGAGGATATTGCCAAAGGACCACGTTTACGGAGTTGGGAAGATAATAAATTATTAACGGGTGAAGCAAGAGCACAAAGTCTAAAAATGTATGAACGACAACAGCGTCAGTTACGTCAGATGGATGACTACCGTTTGGGTGAAAAGGCTGATGTATATCAATGGCAATTAAAAGATCAAGAGGGGCGCAAGACAGCGACTGTATTTGGTTTAGTTTTGACACCTGAAACAACACAGGGGCTTTCTACCTTAGCACAACCAGCGTTTATTGATAGTCAATTGCCAACTTTAAATGAACAGTGGTTACAAAGTGATGGTAAATTATACAAAAAAGTACAAGAGTTAGCTATGAACAAAGGAATTTCAGCCTTTGCCTATACTAAAGCGGAATTAAAAGATCAGACACCTTGGACACGATTACCTCATAGTACACATCCCGCTTATATGGCAAGTACGAGATTTTTGGCTGGTGTTAATGGATTAGAATTGCCTTATTATTTGCAAGGGGCAGTTGTGTTAACTGAACCTGATCCGGTAGCTTATGTATTAGTAACGTCTGATGTTGAAAAAGAGGCGTTTGCACCTCGTTTTGTACAGTTTATTCAAGAATTATAAGAGGGATACATGTATGAAATTTAAAAATAAAAGACAGTTGCTATTAGCACTTGCTATAAGTTTTGGTGTAATTACGAGTGCTAGTGCTTCAGAGCGTGCGCTGGTTGCGGGTGGTAGTGCTTCATATAGTCCGGTTATCAACCCTATGTCTGGCGCTAGCAGCGTTAGTTCGGCAGCACCACTTAGCATCATAGATACAAGAAGTCATGTATGGCAGACTACAGATGGTAAGCGGGTACCTTTAAGTGATACCGTTAAAATTTTTGATTTGAAAAAAGCAATGGAAGCGCGTACAACGGATCCAACATTGTATGCGAAAGTTATAGATATTTACAATTCGCAATATGCGCAGCTTATTCGTAGTCTGGCTCAAAAAGATACGTTAGATATACCTGAGTTAGCTGAGTATAATAAAAATACAATCAAAAATGTTAACTTTTATCAATTTCAAGCACAAGATAAAGCGGCTCATCATGTAGCGTATGCTTTTGAACTTCAATTGGAGCCCGAGTCTATCATATATAATGAGGAAGGCTATCAATTGAGTCGTAAGCTATTTTTACAGATGATAGCTGCTGCAGAAAAAGATAATAATAAGGCCGTCGTAGAAAAATTAAAGGCTGACTTAAAACAACATGACGATTTTTATCAAAATAAGCGTGTTGGCTATCATCCTGATGAATTATATCGTTGGGCCGAGATTCAAAATCGTGAAAATATGGCACAGGGGAAACAGATAGAGGGATTCGATACGTATATTATGCAGATGATGCAGCAATTTTCACAAAGCCTTGTAAATCAACAGCAAACTAACAGTATTGACATGAAAGCCATAAAGCTAGAACAAAAAGACTTTATGGCTAAGGTACAAGCTTTACAAGAAGCTACTTTAAAAACGATGAATATAGAAAATTTAGAAACTGAAGCTATACCAGAAATTAAGGAGCATACCGCATTAGGTAAATTGATATTTAATCATCAACGTTCCAATTTGAGTTATGATGGCTATCAGGTTCCTATGGCTACATTTTCTTTGATTCGCTATGAAGCAACAGGACCGATTATTACCTTTATTATGTCTAATGATGCTGATGGTGAGTTTTGGCAACAGCAATTTGAAAGAATATTACAATTAAACTAGGGGGCTTATTAATGAAACAATGGAAGAAATGGGCACTAACGGTGACTTGCTTAGTTGGTTTAGTCAGCACTGTACCCGCTGTTAGTGCGGCTAGTTTGTCAGCGAACACTAATAGTAAGGTTGTTGCACAGAAAGTGATTGGTGGCACAGCTAATTTGCCAAACAATGTAACGGTAAGTCGCTTATCCAATAGTATTTTGATTCCAGGTTATATTGATTTAATTGAAAAAACGGCCCGAAAAGAAACGGGCAAGACGATTCAAAATAAAGATTTTAAATTAGGTGAAGCGGCTGATGCGTATCAGTGGCAACTGAAAGATAAAAAAGTGTTAAAAACCGCGAATGTGTTTACTATGGAGTTAACACCAGAGAACACTAAGGGATTTTCGGCCGTGTTAAATCCAGTGCTTGTCAAAGAACAGTTGCCAATGATTAATGCGATGTGGCTACAAAGCGAACATCAGATTAATCAATTTTTACAGGGAGCTTTTGACAATAGAGCTGTTAATTCACTATCAATGAATGTGACGGTTGATATGGAGGATCAAACCCCTTGGACAGAGTTAAAGGGGGCACAATATCCAACGTATACAGCCGGTTCTCGTTTATTTGTTAATGCACAAGGGGTTGAGTTACCATTCTATGCACAAGGCGCTATGATTTTGAAAGCTCCAAATCCAGTGGCCTATGTAATGGTAACTTCAGATGTAGAGCGAAATACGTTTGCTCCTGTTTTTGAAAATTATATAAAGAGTTTTAAGTAGCTTAGACGGAAACTAGACGGAAATTAGACGGAAATAGTTGAAAACTATGGGGAATATTTGACTATTTGACAAAAAGAAAAACCTCTTATAACACTAGATAATACCTAGTATTGTAAGAGGTTTGATTATTATTGAAATTAATCGAAAAATACGGTGTATAGATGGCGGAGAAGGAGGGATTTGAACCCCCGCGCCGGTTGTGCCGACCTACCGCATTTCGAGTGCGGACCCTTCAGCCTCTTGGGTACTTCTCCGTTTTTTACGCCGTTCTTTGAAAAAGTCTTTCATTATTTGACTACACTCATCCGCTAATACACCACTTAAAATTTCTGGTTCATGATTTAAGCCTGGATGCGTAAGTACATTAAATAAAGACTCTACAGCACCGCCCTTGTAATCGCTACTACCATATACTACTCGATCAATTCGACTGTTAATAATGGCACCAGCGCACATCGGACATGGCTCTATAGTAACATAAAGCGTGCAACCGGTCAACCGCCAACGATCAAGTATTTCGCAAGCTTCGCGAATGACTAAAATTTCAGCATGTGCTGTTGCGTCATGGTCTATTTCACGGCGGTTATGATGACGTGAAATAATAATACCATCTTTTACAATAATCGCGCCAATAGGAATTTCTCCTAACTCATAAGCTTTTTGGGCTTCCATAAGAGCCTCTTGCATATATTCTTGATCTGTCATGATTACCTCCTTGCTACTATTAATACTATATACTAAAATACCTTTCTTTGACTATATATAAGAGCATATTTTGATTATAAATAGAAGGACATTACAGGGGATAACCAAAGGGAATATGAGTAATAGGTGAAAAGTGATGAGAAAACTTCACTCAACTCTCACGGTTTTCACATGTAGAATTCATTTTAGACTTGTATTCTATACACATAGCAAGAAACTCTTACAGAGAAATGAGTTTTCATTTTCTGTTGTATGTAAGAGATTGCTATAATATCCCCTTTTAATGCCTCACGAAGCTTTAAAAGACTCTCTCTAAACACACAACACACAAACACAAAAAAACACACAAACACAACACACAAACAAAAAAGCCTGTGAATTAAGGATTTACAGGCTTTTTTGTTTTAAGAAAGGATTATGTATGAAACCAAAATCGAGCGCTATATGGCAACGAGCTGCATTAATGACAATAGTAGGTACCACTTTATATGGTACGGCTTTTGCTAACGAAGCTACATTGCCTAAATCGGCTATTCCACGTTTGCCATTACCTACGCAAGAAAGTCGTCTTGAAAGCGAAGCCGCTCATGGAAGCGTGGTTCACTCAGTGGCAAAAGTAACGCGTATGGCTGTCAATCCTAATATCATGTATGCTGATAAACGTCTTGTTAATCCTTATACACCCTATATGTGGCGGGTAGATAGTGAGGTTCATGCGACGTTGCCTGCTAACTTTAGAACAACACATGATTATTATAAGCTAAACACGGTGAAGGAAGCTAATGAGGAAGAGATTGAGTCTGTTAGCCCGATTGATGAGTTGGCAATGGCTACATTACCAACGCGCGAAGGATTAGATGGTTTACAAATGTCTGGGAGTGCGCAACCTTCGGAGTCTCAATTTAAGCAATTAACTAATATATTGCGGACTAAAACAGATGGTCCTATATATATTATTGACTTGCGTCAAGAAAGTCACCTATTTGTAAATGGGATTTCTGTTAGTCAGTATGGTAAACGGAATTGGGGTAATGTTGGAAAGTCACAAGCTACGGTTGTAGAAGAGGAAAAACATTGGCTGACTGCTTTGCCACATACGAATTTAGTGGTAGCATCTTTGAATAAAGAAAAAGAAGCGATTAATCAGCAATCATTAGTCGTTAATTCGGTTAAAACGGAGGAACAGGTAGTAAAAGAAAATGGGTTACGATATATACGGCTGGCAGTAACGGATCATACTTGGCCTGATGAAACGAGTATTGATCGGTTTATTGCGTTGTATAAAACCTTACCTAAAAATGCATGGCTTCATTTTCATTGTGAGGCCGGTAAAGGGCGGACAACAACCTTTATGGCTATGTATGATATAATGAAAAATCCTAATTTGTCATTAACAGATATTTTGAAACGTCAGCAATTACTTGGGGGGAATGATGTGGCTCATACAATGACAGAGGATACATGGAAAGCGCCTTATTATGAGGAAAAAGCTATGATGATACGCAAATTTTATCGGTATGTACAGCAGAATCATCACACTGATTTCCAATTAAGCTGGAGTGAATGGTTGTACCCTACGGCTATGAACAAATAATATACCTGTTAGTGATAGTTAAGAAAAGCACTTCTCATCATAAATTACAATGTATTGTGAGTTTATGGAGAAGTGCTTTGTAGTGTTTGCTTATATTTAATTATTCAGCAATTGCGATAACTTCGACTTCCACAGAGAAGTTAGCTGGTAATTCTTTAACCGCTACGCAACTACGAGCTGGTTTGCTTGTGAAATATTCTGCATAGATAGCATTAAATTTAGCGAAATCATTAATATCTGCTAAGAAACAAGTAGTTTTTACTACTTTGGAGAAATCAGAGCCTGCTTCTTTTAAAATGGCTTCAATATTTTTCATTGATTGTAAAGTTTCGGCTTCAACGCCACCTTCGACTAATTTGCCTGTTTCAGGATTAATGCCACCTTGACCAGAGATAAAGACAAAGCCATTGGCTTTAATAGCCTGTGAGTAAGGACCAAGTGCTTTTGGTGCATTTTCTGTAAATACTGCGTTCATAATGAAACTCCTTTCATAGACAATCACGTACTTAAATGAGTATAATTTACTTATACACTTATTATAAAATAAGTTGCTCCATAAGTACAACTGCAAATGGACAAATTATACTAAAATGTACAATTCCACGGCAAAGGAGGGTTTTATGTCGCAGATATTTTATTCGTATACTCGTAGTTTCCCTAGTATTGGTGCGATTACTTTGTATAGTGATGGCGACAGTTTAGTAGGTCTTACAATGCCTTCACAGCAATATGAGGTGGCTACCGACACGAGTTTAATTATTGAAGAATCATTACCTATCTTTGATGAAACCTTTATGTGGTTGACAGATTATTTTAATGGACATATATCAACAAAGTTACCTCAAATTCGCTTTATAGGCACAGCATTTAGGCAAGCAGTTTGGCAAGAATTGTGCCATATACCTGTAGGCTCTTTAGTTACTTACGGTGATTTAGCTAGAACATTGTATCCTAAGGATCGAAATACAGGAATTAGGGCACGGGCGATCGGGGGCGCCGTGGGACATAATCCGATTCCTATTATTGTGCCTTGTCATAGGGTTATTGGGGCAAATCATAATTTGACTGGATATACAGGTGGCTTAGCTATCAAAGTAAAACTTCTTGAACTAGAAGGTTTTGATGTGAGTCAATTGAAGTGGCCTAAACGGACAACAAAGAATACCGTATAAATGTATAAATCCCTGCTAGTCTAGCTTGATTAGGGGGATTTTTTATGACTTCATCAAAATTTTAGGGGAAGAAAAAAGGTATTTTGTAAAACCGTATCGAATTATATAAATAAGATTGAATGGAGAAAGGAGGAGAGGCATGATTACGTATTTAGTGATTGGTGGCGTAGTTTTACTAGGCATTGAATCTTTGGTGCCTGGTATTGGGATATTTGGCTTGCTAGGTATAATTGCTCTCTTGGGAGCTCTTTATTTATATTTGGGGGCGGGCCTATTGGCTACTATGGTTGTGGCCGTAGTGGCAATCATTGCCTTAATCGTTGGGGTTTGGTTAATTAGAAAGGCCCCTAACAGTCGTCTTGGTAAAGCACTAACTTTGACCTTAGAATCTACGAAAGAACGTGGGTATAGTGGTAGTGAAGAACGCAGTGATTTACTGGGTAAAACTGGTATAGCTCAATCTGTATTACGGCCAGCTGGGCGAGTTTTGTTTGATCAACAGCCGGTTGATGTAGTGACGGATGGTGAATTTTATGAACCTGGTACTGAAGTGGTTGTCGTTGAAGTAACCGGTGGTCGTATTGTAGTTAGAAAAGTCTAATGTAGTTAGTAAAACATAATGAGGAGGACGTATGGAAGATTTATTGAGTTTTAGCTTTATTTTTGTAATTTTTGCCGCCATTGTGGTTATATCTTTATTTTTCCATTTTGTGCCGTTAGGGCTCTGGATTTCAGCCTTAGCTGCTGGCGTAAATGTAGGTATTTTTACATTGATTGGCATGCGTTTGCGCCGTGTATCGCCATCGAAGATTGTGTTGCCTTTAGTAAAAGCGAATAAGGCCGGCTTAACGGTAAATGTTAATCAGTTAGAGGCCCATTACTTGGCTGGTGGCGATGTTGACCGCGTAGTAGATGCTTTAATTGCGGCTGAACGAGCTTCTATTCCGTTGACCTTTGAACGGGCGGCAGCGATTGACTTGGCTGGTCGTGATGTGTTAGAAGCAGTACAGATGAGTGTTAATCCGAAAGTGATTGAAACGCCGACTATTTCAGCTGTTGCAAAGAATGGTATTGAACTTAAAGTTCGTGCTCGAGTGACGGTACGTGCGAATATTGATCGTTTAGTTGGTGGTGCAGGTGAAGCTACGATTATTGCCCGTGTTGGGGAAGGTATTGTTACGACGGTAGGTTCTTCCGAGGAACATACAGATGTATTAGAAAATCCAGATCACATTTCACGGACTGTATTGAATAAAGGCCTTGATGCAGGGTCTGCTTTTGAAATCCTATCCATCGATATTGCTGACGTAGATGTGGGACGTAATATTGGGGCTCAGCTTATGACGGATCAAGCGGAAGCGGACAAAAATATTGCGCAAGCGAAGGCGGAAGAACGCCGTGCTATGGCGGTGGCCAAAGAGCAAGAAATGCGAGCCTATACTCAAGAGATGCAGGCAAAGGTTGTGGAAGCACAGGCAGAAGTACCACAGGCCTTATCGCAGGCATTGCGTGATGGTCATATGGGTGTTATGGATTATTATAATATGAATAATATTATGGCTGATACTAAGATGCGTGAAACAATTGCTGATGGTGAAACGACTGAATTGTCGACACAACAAGATAACCATAAGAAATAAGTAGCGGAGGCTAATATATGGATTTAGGTTTACTTGTGTTTTTATTGGTATTAGGATCTGTCATTTTTGATAGCCGTAAGAAAAAGCGTTCTCGTAATCAAGAGAATCCAGGTCAACAAGAGCCGACAGACGTGACTTCAACAAAGCGAGAACCGTATGATTGGTCAGAACCAAGTCGTCAGTCGCGACCTGGGCCGAAGCCGTCTAAAACAGCGAAGAAATCTTCAAAAGATACTATGACCTGGGAAGCTATGGAAGAGTATTATGGTATAAAAATGGAACGCAAAGAAACGCCTGTAGCAAGTGGCCAAGAAAAGCCTGAGGCGAAGGAAGCAATTCTGGCAACATTCCCAAGTAAAGAGAAGTCGGTAGACAGTAAGTCGGAGCTGGATGAGAGAACCAAAATACTAATAAAAATTGCGGAAGAAAATAATAATAAAAAAGAACCGTCTCTGCCTCAGGGGAAAGTCTGGGAGCCAACACAATTAAAACCAACGCATAAACGTTCACAAGTGTTGCCACCAGGTGGTTTACAGGCAGGTATAAAGTGGTCTTTAATTTTAGAGCCACCTAAGGCTAGACAATGTAGGGGGTATCGTCATTAATAGGAAGAAGCAAAGAGAGGAGTTTCTCTTATGGCAGTACGAATTGCAGAGATATTAGGCTGTCGCCGTTTAGGACGATTGATGAGGACCTATACATTGGCTATGCCTGAAGGCCTGACTTGGGCTGGTGGGGCTAATATGAAGATAGGCTTATTTGAAGGACTGGATCCTACGATGGGTTCAAGGATTAAAGGTTGTGATTTAGCCACTCGAAATGCTGAGTCAACTGCATTAACGCCAGCCTCTTTCGACCCTAAATATACGAGAGTGGTGTCGATATCGACACGACCACAAGATGGGGTTATCGTATTTTCCACTCGAATTCCTGATAATCCGTCCATATTTAAAGGTGACTTGGCAACGTATGAAGTTGGCGATAGTTTATTTATCTTAGAAGTAAATAATCATTTAACTGTGCCAGCCGAAGGACCTCTAGTGTTATTGACACAAGGGGTGGCCCTATCAAGTATGCATGCGTTTATTCGCGATATATTAGAGGCTGGTGGCGAAGGACCCATTATATGTGTGAATGTAGTGGAGCCTGTAGAAGAATTACGTGATTTAATGGTGGCTGATGAGCGAGTTCAATATATTTTTAAGAGCAATCGGTATGCGTTTGAGCAAACGGTACAAACAATATTGAAAAATGAATCAACGATAAGAAATTCTCGCTTTGTTGTACTAGGTGGTCATGGATTTATGAAACAATGGATTCATGGATTACGGACAGCCGGTATAGAGGACGAACGAATATTTATTGATCGGTTAGATTCACAACGTAGTATATACTTCCCTGAAATAAGTCCCTAGCACGGCATTCAGTATTGACGCGGTTTAGGGGACGTGTTACGATTGAATAGTTGTATATCATCTTGATTGATATAAGTATGTCGTTACAAAGATTGAGAGGGACAAGTTATGACATTTTTGACCAATGAGGTGAAGGAACGCCTCATTAAAGATTTACCAAGTTTTGCTAAAACGAGTGAACAATTCTTTAATAAAGAAATTTCTGTTAATGATTATAAGGGCTTGTCTGGTCCTTTTGGTACTTATGCAGAACGTGGTGCTAATACGGCTATGTATCGTTTGCGTTTGCCAGGGGGGCGCATTACGCAACAACAATTAGCGTTCTTAGCAGATATGTTTACACGTTTTGAATTGCCACATCTTCATTTTACAACAGGCCAGTCTATCCAGATTCATGGCTTACAGGGACCACAAGTTGTTGAAATGTTTAGAGAATGCCATGCTCATGGCATCTATTCTCGTGGTGGTGGTGGTGACCATCCACGTAATATTGCCGCTAGTCCTTTACGCGGTGTAGTTGCTGGTGAACCATTTGATATTACACCATATGTACAAATTGCGAGTGAATATATTCTTACATTGATTCCTGATTTTAAAATGCCTCGTAAACTTAAAATCGCGTTTACCAATGGTCTTGAAAATAGTACCCATGTTACTTTTAAGGACTTAGGGTTCTGGGCACAAGCTGATGGTACTTTTACTGTGTATGCAGCTGGTGGCTTGGGTGGTAATCCCCGTAAGGGCATTTTATTAGCTGAAAAGGTAGATCCTGCTGAGATTTTATACTACATTAAAGCGATGGTTCGCACATTTATTGAAAATGCAGATTATAAAACACGCAGTAAGAACCGTACTCGTTACATGGTAGCGGATATGGGTGAAGATAAATTCCGTGAAACATTTAATAAATTCTTAACGTTTGTAAAACGGACTGAAAATTTAAGTTTCGAATTGCCAGAAACAGCCATTACTAAAACAGGCACTGAACATTTGACAGACGAAGAGTTAGCTAAGGCTAATGGCTTAATTGGCGAACAAGTACAAGATGGTTTATACTACGTGTATTATCATCCAGTAGGTGGTCATGCACAACCGGTAGTGGCTCGTGATGTATTCCAATACGTAGGCTCCTTAGAAGGTGCTGAAGCCCGTATGACCAGTGAAGAAGGGACTTATTTTATTAATTTAACGGCTACGGAAGCACGTAAAGTGTACGAGTTAATTAAAGATGATAGTTCCACTTCTGAGTTTTCTGCTAGTGTATGTTGTGTAGGGGCTGCTAAATGTCAGGTCGGGTTCCAGAATTCTCAAGCAGCCTATAAGGATATTTTAGCGCATTTGGCGGCTGAAGGAATTGATGATAGCTTATTACCTAAGATTCATATGTCTGGTTGTCCATCTTCTTGTGGTACCCATCAAATTGGTACGCTTGGCTTACATGGCTTTGTTAAACAAGTAGACGGTAAACCACAGCCAGCATTTAACCTGTTCAAGGGCGGTAGTGATGCCTTAGGATTTGTTACGTTTGGTGAACCTTTAGGCGCGATTACTACAGCTGATTTACCAGCTTTTTTTGCTGACTTAGCCAATACCTTGAATAAAGCAGGTCAACCTTATGATACATGGATTAAAGATCATAGTGATGACTTTGAAACGCTAGCTAAAAAATATATCTAACGCTTTAAGGAGGATATAGAAGATTCTTTCATAATTAAATATGTGAGTTAAGAAATAGATAAGCCGTAGGCTACTAAAAGTTAGTAGACCTACGGCTTATTTTTAGTTATATATGGTATTTTAAGTAATGGCGGGCCTCATTGTAGGCTACGATTATTGTTTGATTTCTGTTAAGAATTCTTTAATTCGTTTTAAGGCCTCTTTAATATTGGCTAAGGAGTTAGCATAAGCTACGCGGACGAAACCTTCACCACAGTCGCCAAAGGCATTACCTGGCACGATAGCGACATGTTTGGCAAAGAGAAGTTTTTCACAGAAAGTTTCAGAGTCAAAGCCTGTGGAACGAATATCAGGGAATACATAGAAGGCGCCTTCTGGTTCAAAGCAAGTAAGACCTAATTCATTAAAGGTATTCACTAAGAGACGACGACGAATATCGTATTGATCACGCATGTACTCAATATCCTTATCGCCATTTTTAAGGGCTTCAATAGCGGCATATTGTGCAATGGATGGTGCACTCATAATGCCATATTGATGAAGTTTAGTCATTTGTGCAATCACTTCTTTAGGGCCTACGGCAATGCCTAGACGCCAGCCTGTCATAGCGAATGCCTTAGAAAAACCATTAATGACGATAGAGCGTTCCTTCATACCTGGAATAGAAGCAATTGTTACATGCGGTTGCGAACCATAGGTCAACTCACTATATAATTCATCAGAAATGACAAATAAATTATGCTTTTCAATGACGTGAGCGATTTCTTCTAAATGTTCACGGCGCATAACGGCTCCGGTTGGATTATTAGGAAATGGGAGCACTAATAGTTTAGTCCTTGGTGTAATATGTGCTTCTATATCAGCCGCAGTGAGGCGGAAGTTATTTTCTGCTTTAGTCTCAACTTGGACAGCCACGCCTTTAGCAACTTCTGTAAGTGGTGTATAACACACAAAGCTAGGTACGGGGATGAGGACTTCATCACCAGGATTAAGTAAACTACGTAGCGCCAAATCAATCGCTTCAGAGCCACCGACACTGACTAAAATATCAGTTGCAGGCGCATAGCTTACACCATATTTTCGTTCAAACCACCGACTGATTTCTTCTCGAAGATCAGCAAAACCCCGATTGGGAGAATACCAAGTTTTACCTTTTTCTAAGGAATCAATACCTGCTTCGCGGATATGCCAAGGGGTAGAGAAGTCAGGTTCCCCAATGCTAAGTGAAATCACATCATCAATTTCACTGGCAATATCAAAAAAACGGCGAATACCGGAAGGTTTTACATTAGCTAATTCTTGATTTAAAAACTGATCATAATTAATCATAGAACACATTGCTCCTTGTTTCTTTTTGTACCTCATCATGGTAAATTACGTTACGGTCTTTGTAACGGCTAAGAATGAAGTGTGTGCCCGTACCGCGTACCCCTTCGAGTGTAGATAGTCGACGAGCTACAAAAAGGGCAATATCACGCATACTTTTGCCTTGGATGATAACTGTTAAGTCATAGCCACCAGACATGAGATAAACGCCTTCTACTTCTTCAAATTGCATAATACGGTGGGCTAATTTATCAAAGCCTTGTTCTGGTTCTGGCGTTACCTGTAATTGAATGAGAGCCGTGGCCTTATTAGCATCAATTGCTTCCCAGTCAATAACAGCTTGATACCCTTTGATGATACCTTGTGATTCTAAGGCGGCAATACGTTCAGATACCTCGGCTTCGGCTACACCTAGCATGGCGGCTAATTGGCCATGGGTTAAATTAGCATCCGCGGCCAAAAGGTCGAGTAGCTTTTTGTCAGTAGCAGTTACATTAGAATTACTCATAATTAATGTCTCCTTTCATCTATCGGAAGGGTGAAACCATCCGAGGTAGGTCGGTTAGTCCGACGATTCATATACTGTCTATTTTACCACTCTTTGAAACTGAATAAAATAGTTGATTTAAATAAAATGCGTAAAAATTATAATTTAAATAACTTATATGCATATATAAAACAAAGGCCCTTACCACTAGTTAATATAGTTAGTAGTAGGGGCCTTTAATAGTTTCTATATGAGTTTCTATCAAATTTGTTGAAAAGTATTATTGTTTAGTAACAACTTTTAATTCTACAGGAATTTTGCTGTCAACTTGTTCGCCTTTGATCACTTTAGCAGCAGTATCTACGGCAATTTTACCCATTAATTCAGGTTGTTGGGCAATCGTAGCTGCTAAGGTACCATCTTGTACAGCTTTTTGTGCATCTTCAGTGCCATCAAAACCTACGATAAATACTTGTTTACCAGCAGATTTAGCAGCTTGAATAGCACCAAGCGCCATTTCGTCATTGTGAGCGAAGATAGCTTTTACATCAGCGTTAGCTTGAAGAATGTTTGTGGATACGTTTAAGCCTTTAGTGCGGTCAAAATCAGCACTTTGTTTAGCTACTACGTCTAAGGATTTATCAGCTACATTGTGGAAACCTTGACCACGTTCGCGTGTAGCCGATGCACCAGGGATACCTTCGATTTCAGCCACTTTAGCATTATTACCTAATTTATCAACGATTAATTGAGCAGCCATTTCGCCACCTTTTACATTGTCAGAAGCGATGTGGGCTACGACTTTACCATTATCAGTAGAGCGGTCAACCGTAATAACAGGAATGTTTTTAGCATTGGCAGCTTCTACAGAAGTAGCGATAGCTGCGGAGTCAACAGGGTTAACGATTAAAATGGATACACCACTTTCTAATAAATCAGCTACGTCATTAGCTTGTTTAGCTGGGTCATTTTGAGCGTCAACGATTTTAACTTTAAGACCTAATTCTTTAGCTTGTTTTTCAACACCATCTTTTAAAGATACAAAGAATGGGTTGTTTAAGGTAGAAACAGAGAAACCGATAGTACCTTGTTTTTTGTCGCCATCGCCACCGTTAGAAGAGCTGGAGCCACAGCCAGCGATTAAGCCAATCACTAGAACCATAGCAGCGATGATTGTTAATAATTTTTTCATTCTAACCTCCTACGCTTTTTTGCGGTCCCCAAGGACAGCAAGTAAAATTACAATACCTTTTACAATTTGTTGATAGAAACTGGAAACGTCGAGAATATTTAAACCATTATTTAAGGTACCAATGATAAGGGCACCAATTAAAGTGCCAACGATGTGACCACGGCCACCAGCAAGGCTAGTACCACCAAGTACTACGGCTGCGATAGCATCGAGCTCATAGCCCATACCAGCAGTAGGTTGGGCCGAGTTAAGACGAGAGGTGATGATGGCCCCTGCAATAGCACTAAGCATACCTGTTAAGGCATAGGCAAAGATTTTTACGCGATTAATCTTAATCCCTGCAATGTAACTGACTTTTTCACTACCACCAATAGCATAGGTTTGGCGACCTAGCGATGTTTTCTGTAAAATGAACCATAAAATGAGGAAGGATAAAAACATAGTGATAGCTGGGATTGGGAGTCCGGCTATATCGCCTTGTCCAAAAGCGTGGAACATAGGATCTGAAGTAAGACCACTAATAGGATTACCATCTGTGAAAACCAGCGTGGCCCCGCGGTAGATGGTCATCGTAGCCAAGGTGGCAATGAATGGAGCCACTTTGCCATATGCAATTACAATACCATTGATACCCCCTAAGAGGATACCAACGCCAGCAGACGCTAAAATAGCCACTTCTGGATTCATACCATTGACGATAAAATTGGCCATAATAGCACTTGATAAGGCTAAGATAGAACCAACCGATAAGTCAATACCGGCTGTTAAAATAACAAAGGTCATACCAAAGGCAATAATGGCATTGATAGATACTTGGCGTAATAAGTTACGCAAGTTAGAAAAATCTAAGAAGCTGTCATTAAGACTAGCAATGATAATAAATAACGCAATTAGACCGATGAGGGGGCCTAATTTTTTGATTGTGTCTGTCATAGTTCGATTCATTATTGTCCTCCTGTAGCTAGGTTCATGATGGATTCTGGCGTTGCCGCTGCACGGTCTAAAATACCAGCTACGGCGCCTTCGTGAATAACCATGACCCGATCGCTCATACCTAATACTTCTGGTAGCTCTGAGGATACCATGATGATGGAGACCCCTTGGCTAGTTAATTCATTCATTAAGTCATAAATATCTCGTTTGGCCCCGATGTCGATGCCTCGAGTAGGTTCATCCATGATGATGATAGAGGGGGAGAGGCCAATCCATTTGGCGATAACGACTTTCTGTTGATTCCCACCAGACAGGGAGGAGGCTGGCAAATGAACCGATTGGGTTTTAACACCGAGTTTTTTGGATAAGGTGTCAGCAAACGTTACGAGTTTATTTTTATTTAATACATGGGTAGGGCAGACTTGTTTTAGATTGGGTAAGGTAATATTTGTACCTATAGAAAAATCAAGAATTAAGCCTTCGCCTTTTCGGTCTTCTGTAATAAAAGCAATACCAGCTTTTATCGCGTCTTCTGGTTTTTTGAAATGAAGAGGTTGGCCGTTTAAGGTGATTTCACCGCCATCATGAGAATCGATACCGAAAATGGCACGCATGATTTCAGTACGACCAGCGCCCATAAGACCAGCAACACCTAAGATTTCACCTTTTCGTAAATCAAAGGAAATATCATGTTTAAATTCTTTCGGTTTTAAATGATTGACCGTTAGAATCACATCTCCTGGAGTAGTTGTACGATCAGGATAGAACTCATCAATTGAGCGTCCTACCATATCACGGACTACTTCATCGACTGTAGTATCTGTCACTGGTTTGGTGCTAATTGTATGACCATCGCGCATAACCGTAATGATGTCACATTCACTAAATACTTCTTCCATACGATGAGAGATATAGACAATAGCTACGCCTTGTTCTTTTAATTGGCGCATCATGCGAAAGAGTGTGGCTGTTTCACGTTCTGTTAATGCCGCAGATGGTTCATCCATGATAACGACTTTGGCATTGAGCATTAAAACACGTAAAATTTCCGCCATTTGCTGTTGGCCAACGGAACAAAGACCCGCTTCTTTAGTTAATGGCAGGTCAATTTTCATTTCTTCACATTTGGCTTTGGCTTCTTGTAGCATAGCCTGTTTATTAAGCATACCTAAGCCATTTGTTTTAGGCTGCATTAAGTACAGATTTTCTAGTAGGCTTAGATTAGGCCAAATATTTAATTCTTGATGAATGAAGGCAATGCCGTGCTTTTCCGCTTCACGAGGACTGCTATAGGTTGTATTTACACCATCGATGGTAACAGTGCCTGCATCAGCCTTATGAAGACCGGTCAGAATATTCATGAGGGTAGACTTACCAGCTCCATTTTCACCCATTAGGGCATGCACTTCACCGGCTTTTAAAGTGATATTAACATCTTTAAGTACCTGGTTAGTACCAAATGCTTTGGCAATGCCGGTCATTTTAATTTCCATTATAATCTCCTGCTTAGTTTATTTGTCTGGAATATAGACAGACATATGATTTGTAGTTGCTACATATGTATGTAATTATTTTTCTTCATTAAAGATACAATCTGCTTGTAAAATTACATTGGCATACGGTGTAGTTTCACCTGTACGGATAATGCATTTACAGTGTTTAGTAGCTTCTTTAAATTCTTCATGGCTTGTTAAACGCCATGCGTAGCGATCTTCTGGATATAATTCTTGAAGAACGGCATAATTTCTAGGATTTTCCGTTTTTATAGGTTCGGCCACATGGATTGATTCAGCTTGCATATGTTCTTTGAGCAGTCTTACGACTTGTTCAAAGCTAGGTGTACCAAAGGCCAGGGCTAAATCAATTTTTAAGACTCCCGTTGGTACGGGAAGACCGCAGTCACCGATGCAAATAGTATCTGTATGACCTAAATCAGCTAATACTTTAGCAATATGACTGTTTAAAATACCACCTTTTTGCATATTAGCTCCTTTCGGCGAGGAAGGCTGTTACTTCAGCTGCCGTTGGCATACCTTCTTGAGCGCCTAATTTTAAAATAGAAAGAGCAGCCGCTGCATTTCCATAGTGAACAGCTTCTTCAATGGTTTTATTATTAACAATGGCTGTCGCAAAGGCCCCATTGAAGGTATCGCCAGCACCCGTTGTATCTACAGGTGTTACTTTGAAACTACGCATGCGTCGCAATTCGCCATCTTGTGCGTAGGCAACCCCTTCACTGCCTAAGGTTACAATAATTTTACCTTCATTAGCTAAGATGATATCTTCCGTATTATTGGCTGGGTAGAGAGCAGCTAATTCATGTTCATTGGGGGTAATGTAAGTGGCATTCGTTAGCCATTGCGCTTCTAAATCAGCAGCTGGTGCTGGATTTAAAAGCACTTTAATACCGTTTTTAGCGCATTTTTCGGTAATATAACCGATTGTAGGTAATGGAATTTCATTTTGTACCATCACTAAATCAGCTTTTTCTATAGCGTCCCACGCTTTGTCGACAACGTCTTTTGAAACGTGTGCATTCGCACCGGATAATACAATGATGCTATTATCGCCTTCGGCTAGTGTAATATGAGCTGTGCCGCTATTTTCATTATCTAAAGTTATAAGATAATCGGTATTGATTTGGTAACGGTGTAAATTATCTTTAATCATTTGACCATAGGCATCATTACCGATGCAACCAACCATAGTTACCTTGGCACCAAGTTTAGCCGCCGCAACGGCTTGGTTAGCCCCTTTACCACCAGGGGAAATATTTAAGCCTGTGCCTAAAATAGTTTCACCTGCAGCGGGACGCTTTGAGGCCAATACGGTAATATCTATATTACAACTGCCGATAACCACAATATTATTCATGGAAACCTCCCTAACGTTTAATGTGCATTTCTTTAGTATACACCAGATTTCTTTATTTTAATAGATAGTTTAATTCTTAATTTAGTATATACTAATTATTTGTGGTTGCCTACTGTCAAAATACAATGACTAAAAATATATATGAAATATGGTAAAATTAGGAATTTTATTTTAAAATAGGTTGAAATTTTGATAAAATATAATATATCTATTAGAAAAAACGTATTTTAAAGGAGGATTTGAATGGCGACGTTACCTAATTGTCCAAAATGTGGTGAAGCTTATACATATGAGGATGGTCATATGTATATATGCCCAATGTGTGCTCATGAGTGGACAGCTGCTGATGCAGAGAGTGAAGCAACTGCTCTAGTTGTGCGTGATGCTAATGGCAATGTTTTGCAAGATGGCGATTCCGTGACTATTATTAAAGATTTGAAAGTAAAAGGTGCTTCTGTATTAAAACAAGGTACACGGGTAAAAAATATCCGTCTTGTTGATGGCGATCATAATATTGATTGTAAAATTGATGGTTTTGGGGCGATGGCGTTAAAATCAGAATTTGTGAAAAAATTATAAGTCATATTAGAATAAATTAGAAAACCCCTCCACAGTGACTCTGTTTATATGCATTGAGTCAACGTGGAGGGGTTTTTATTTAGATTAAGAACTTATTTTTATAACTTTCTCTGTATTAGACTGAGTCAATTAACGGATAGGTAAGTTATATATTATAAGCTAAAGGTTTGAATTTCAGTAGCTTCGATGGAGGCTACAATATCATCAGCTAATTTTTCAAAGAGTGGTAATTGTTGTGGATGTAGAGCGCCACGAATATCGAGTGGGGTACCTACAATTTCCATATCTTTAAATTCATTTGTAAAGTATTCAACCATTCGTTTCATAGCCGCTGAAGCCCAAGAGTGATTACCTACAATGGATACTTTATGATTGTGGAAGTTAAGAGCTTTCAATTCATATAATAAGTTTTCCATAGTGAGGTATAAGGCTAAGTTGTAAGTAGGGGCCATACATACGAGATGGCTGTACTTCCAAGCATCGGCAATGATATAGGATGGATTCGTTTTAGAAACGTCGTAAATTTTAATATCCGTAATGCCACGTAAAGACAATAATTTAGCCAATTGTTGTGCCATTTCAGCGGTGTTACCATACATGGAGCCAAAGGCAATGACTACGCCTTTCTTTTCAGCTGAGTAAGTGCTCCAGTGCATGTATTTTTCAATCATATATTTAATGCTTTCAGGCGTACGCCAGATTGGACCGTGTAGTGGTGCAATCATTTTAATGCCTAATGGTAGTGCTTTTTTTATTGCATTTTGTACTTGAACACCGTATTTACCAACGATATTGGTGTAGTAGCGACGTGCTTCGTCTTCATATACGCGTTCAAAATCAAGCTGATCGGCAAAGATATTGCCATTAATGGTGCCAAAAGTACCAAACGCATCAGCTGAGAATAAAATACCTGTAGTAGCTTCAAAGGTACAAGTAACTTCTGGCCAATGTACCATTGGCATTGTATAAGAATGTAAGGTATGTTTACCTAATTCAATTGTGTCGCCTTCTTTTACTTCATAGTAATTATCTGGACAAGGGCGACCATAAAATTGTTCGAATAAGCGGAAGGTAGTACGATTGCCCACCAATTTTACATTAGGGTAACGATCAACTAATTCAACTAACGTAGAGCAATGGTCTGGTTCCATGTGATTAACCACAACGAAATCCAAGTCGCGACCATTTAGTAAATATTCAACATTGTCAAAAAATTCTTGACGAATGCTGTCATCTACAGAGTCAACGATACAAGTTTTTTCATCATCAATAAAATAAGAGTTGTAGCTAACACCTAAAGGAATTGGGAATAGATTTTCAAAACGTTCTGTATCCCAATCATTGCTACCTATCCAATAAATATTATCTGTCAATTTTTGTGCGCAATGCATGTCCGTACATCCTTTCAACTTAAGAATAACAAGAGCTGGTTATGTCTCTAAACTTATTCACCAACTATTATGATACTAGTAATCATATAGATACGCAACCTATAGATAAGAAAAAAACGACATTTGTCATGCCGTTTTCTTCTTTTAGTATGCATTTTTTGAAATAATAGGTGTTTCCAATTGGTGTATTTCAAAATGAATTATGTTTATAAGTACCTAATTAGTAGTGACACTCGTACATATAATTAATCTTTGAAATACGCTACACCAGAGGCAAAGACAGGCATACCTTGTTGGCCTGGAATATTTTTAGCAATGCCATAGCCAGTTCGTTCAATATGTCCCATTTTGCCAAAAACGCGCCCATCTGGACTAAATAAGCCTTCGATGGCGGCTACCGATTGGTTTGGATTAAAGCGCGCATCATAGGACGCAATCCCTTCCAAATCTACATATTGTGTTGCAATTTGACCACTGCGGTTAAATTCAACAACTTGGGCTGGGGAGGCAATGAAGCGTCCTTCACCATGGGAAATTGGTACTGTGTAGATTTCGCCAGCTTTAGTGAGATTCATCCATGACGATTTTGTAGAAATAACTTTAGTACGAACCATACCAGATAAATGGCGTCCAATCGTATTGTACGTTAAGGTAGGACTAGATTCTGTCATAGGGGCGATATCACCATATGGTAAAAGGCCTAATTTAATGAGCGCTTGAAAGCCGTTACAGATACCTAATGCTAAGCCATCACGATTATGTAATAAGTTATGTAAAGATTCACTTAAATATGGATTTCGGAATAAAGTAGCCATGAATTTACCAGAGCCGTCTGGTTCATCTCCGGCACTGAAGCCACCAGGGAAGAATAGAATTTGAGCCTCATCTAATTTGCGTTTCATTAGTTGGATTGAGTCTTCTAGTTCAGCAACGGTACGATTGCGAATGATTACAATATCGGCTAGGGCACCAGCCGTTTCAAAAGCGCGCGCTGAATCATATTCACAGTTAGTACCAGGGAATACGGGAATAATAACCTTTGGCTTAGCGATACTTGGACTTTGACGCGGTTTGGCGTGTTGGTCGTGAATATAAGCAACCGCTTCACCTTGGCCTGATTTGGCTGTTAGTGGGAAAATAGGAGCTAGCGTACTTTCGTAGGCTGCTTCAAGTTCTTCTAATTCAAGCTCGTTATCATCGATGACGATTTGAGACTCTTCGGTAATGGTACCAAGTAATGTTACATGATCCTGTTTGGCCCATTCAGTTGCCGTCGTTTCATCGGTTTCAATAATCCAAGAGCCACTGTATGGAGCAAAGAGCATAGGTTCTACGTCGTCAATTAATTTTACGCCTAAGCGATTGCCTAAAGCCATTTTGGTAATTGCTGCGGCAATTCCACCTGCTTCAACCACATAGGCGGCGGCTACCTGACCGGATAAAGCGTGTTTAGTAATCGAGTCCGCTTGTGCTTTGAAGACATCCCAAGCCGGTGTAGCATCTGCTTTGCGTGGCGTGTTTATGTGTAATAGTACATGACCGGCCTCTTTAAGATGTGGTGTCATAATATCATCTACATTGGCTGTCGTAACGGCAAAGGATACGAGAGTTGGTGGTACCGTTAAATTCATGAACGTACCAGACATAGAATCTTTACCGCCAATAGCACCAATTTCTAATTGTTTTTGTGCATCATAAGCGCCTAATAGGGCTGCGACTGGTTTACCCCAGGCCGTTTTATCTTGATTTAACCGTTCAAAATATTCTTGTAAGGTTAAATATACAGAACTACGGTTTCCACCTAGAGCTACAATTTTAGCTACGGATAATAGGATGGCTTGTTGGGCTCCGTGGAATGGGCTCCATTCGGAGAGATAAGGGTCAAAACCATGTGTCATAAGGCTAGCCGTTTTTGTTTCACCATGTAATACAGGGAGTTTCGCCGCCATCCCTTGGACTGGCGTTTTTTGGAAGCGACCACTAAATGGCATGAGTACCGTACCCGCACCAATTGTACTGTCAAAGCGTTCACCTAGACCTTGTTGAGAGGCAACGGCCAAGTCTTTTAGGGTAGCAAGCCAATGTTCTTTGATATCGTCTACGATAGGTTCTTCGTAGTAAGTGCCAACGGGAGCGACTACGTGTGCAGCTTGGCTTTGTTTAGCCCCATTGGTATTTAAGAAATCTCGTGAAATATCTACAATGTTAGTACCTTGCCAGGTCATAATCAACCGATTAGAATCTGTTACATCAGCAACGATAGTAGCTTCCAGATTTTCTTCATCACAGAATTGGCGGAATGTATCCCAGTCATTGGCTGCGATGACACAGGCCATGCGTTCTTGTGATTCTGAAATAGCTAATTCAGTGCCATCAAGACCTTCATATTTTTTAGGTACCGTGTCTAAGTTGATGAGTAGGCCATCAGTTAATTCACCGATAGCTACGGAAACCCCACCGGCACCGAAATCGTTACAACGCTTAATTAAGGTGGTCACTTCTGGGCGACGGAATAAACGTTGAATTTTACGCTCTGTTAACGGATTGCCTTTTTGGACTTCTGCTCCACAGCTAGCCAGCGAGGATAAGTCATGTTCTTTTGAGGAACCAGTAGCACCACCACAACCATCACGACCTGTTTTACCACCGAGGAGCACGACAATGTCACCAGGGGCAGGGGCCTCACGACGTACATTACTGCGTGGAGCAGCCCCCACAACAGCGCCGATTTCCATGCGTTTAGCAACATAGCCTGGATGATAGTATTCGCGTACTTCACCTGTAGCGAGGCCAATCTGGTTGCCGTAAGAGCTATAACCACGGGCTGCGCCTACTGTAATTTGTGATTGTGGTAGTTTACCTTCCAAGGTTTCACTGAGAGGTGTTAATGGATTGCCTGAACCAGTAACACGCATGGCTTGATATACATAGGCACGACCACTTAATGGATCGCGGATACAACCGCCTAAGCAGGTAGCAGCGCCACCATACGGT
Organism: Veillonella criceti; assembly: GCF_900460315.1. Classification (NCBI taxonomy): domain Bacteria; kingdom Bacillati; phylum Bacillota; class Negativicutes; order Veillonellales; family Veillonellaceae; genus Veillonella; species Veillonella criceti. Next base: position 1,965,153 of record NZ_UHIO01000001.1, read on the forward strand.
TCAATTTCAGTCGGGTGATTGTGCGTTTCATTTTTGAAAAGTAACAGCCACTCTTCAGTTTCACCGTTTACATCGACAGGTACAACAATAGTACAAGCATTGATTTCATCAGATTCATCAATTTCTTGTAAGCCGCCTTGCTCACGTAATTCTTTGACGGCTAAGGTGGCCATATCCATTAAGTTACGTGCTTTTTCACGACTGGCGTAAAGATGACGCCGACCATCCATGTATTCTGCTAAGGCTGCTTGGATAGGCACCGTTTCCGGTGTATTATCAATCGTAATATCTGTTAGCTCGGTCATAAAAGTAGTATGACGGCAATGATCAGACCAGTAGGTATCTAATACTCGAATTTCAGTGATTGTTGGGTTGCGCTTTTCTGTATTGGCAAAATATTCTTGAATTAACTCAATATCGGCAGCACTCATAGCTAGACCTAATTCACTGCGCCAATTTTGTAATTCTTCAGGACTGGCGGTAATGAAATTATCTAAGGTGGCAACCGGTTCTGCTGGTTGCACATCAAGTTGTAATGTTGTAGGTAATTCAAGTGAGGCTTCTCTTGAGTCTACTGGGTTGATATAATATTGCTTTATACGAGCAATGTCTTTGTCACTTAAATCGCCTTCTAAAGCAAACACGCGGGCTGTGCGCACGGTTGCGCCTGATTTAAGGGTTAACATAGCTAGACATTGCTCAGCTGAATCAGCACGTTGGTCATATTGGCCAGGTACATATTCCGTGGCAATGATATGAGTTTGTTCTGTATGAGGGAGGGTGTCAAATAGTTCATCTACCGGTGGTTCGGAGAAGATGAGTTGCTTAGCGTTCGCTAAGTCGTCAGTTGATACGCCTTCAATGTCATAGCGTTCGTAAATGGTTACAGAATCTACGGGAATGCCGAGTTCGGTACGAATGGTGTGACACATAGATGTAGCTTCGTGCGCAAAGGTGTTACGCTTACGGACGAAAATGCGATGAATTGACATAGTAAGCCTCCTCGTAATGGTTGTCAATGAATGTACTAACTATTGTGTAGATGCTGAAATATAGATATAATATACCTATATTGACAATTCTAGTATATACGGTTTAGACTTATTAGTAAAGAAAAATTTAATTAGTTGGAGTTAATAATCAGTTTTTAATGATTAGATAAACTAATTAAAAAATAAGTTATACCTGTTGCTATGGTTTGACAGTATTTATGGGGTATTGAGTGGTAGTTGTTGTAAAGGAGATAAAAGATATTATATGAGTATTTCCACAGATTTGTATCGTACTTTTTTAGGGGTAGGGTTGCACTTATCCTTTTCTAAAGCAGCTAAAGAGATAGGGGTATCTCAGTCTGCTATTAGTCAAAGTATTAAGCAGCTGGAAAAAGAATTGAATATTGTACTCTTTGAACGTACGACTAAGTCAGTTTCTTTTACGCCGGAAGGAAAAGAACTTTTCGATACAGTGGCCAACGCGTTCTCTATTTTAGACAATGGGGTAACACAGTTACAAGATCGGCTTACGCATGAACAAGAAAGTGTGAAGCTGGCAGCCACCGATACTTTATGTCGCCACTTTTTATTGCCGTATTTTAAAAAATGGCAAGAAAAAGAGTTAGAAACGGGGTTACAGATTACGAATCGACCATCGCCTATTTGTGTGCAAATGGTTGAAAATCGAGAAGCCCAAATGGCAATTGTTAATACCTATGAAGGGCTAGAATCGAATCCGCAATTAGAAGTTATCGAATTACAGACTATGCAGGATGTATTTGTTGGTGGTCCTTTTTATAAAGGTATGGGAACAATTGATTTAAATCGATTAATGCAGGAGCCATTATTGCTATTAACGCAAGGGGCCGCAAGTCGTGAATTCTTTGATAACTTGACGGGCAAAGCTTGTAAAAAACCTTCCTTTGAATTAGGCAGTCTTGATGTTTTGATGGACTTAGTAGAAATTAATATGGGCATATCATTAGTGCCCGATATTTTGGTGAAACAAAAAATAAAAGAAGGGCGTGTGGTAGAGATTAAAACAGATATTATTGTGCCACCACGTAAAATTGCTTTAGTTCGGTCCCGCTTATTGCCCGTATCACAAGGGGCGGCGAAATTTATTGACCTTCTTTTAAAGAAGTGATATTGTAGTATAATCAGTATAGTATTAGTACTTGTAATGAGTACGTAAGTAATAAATATAACGCAACAAGGAGACTCTCGTATGGAATTGTTAAAAAAACGCATTATGGAGGAAGGCATTGTTTTAAACAATCGCGTCTTAAAAGTAGACAGCTTTTTGAATCATCAAATTGATCCTAAATTGTTTGTCGCTATTGGTAAGGAAATTGCGGCGCGCTTTAAAGATAAGGGCATTCAACGTATTGTGACCATTGAGGCTTCTGGTATTGCCGTCGCTTTGCAAGTTGCTATTGAGATGGATGTACCACTTGTATTTGCGCGCAAGAAAAAATCGATTCTTATGACGGACGATGTATATCATTCCGTAGTGTATTCCTATACTAAAGAAGAAAACTATGATGTGACGATTTCTAAGAAATTCTTACCACAAGGTGAGAAAGTTCTTATCATTGATGACTTCTTAGCTAGTGGGGAAGCGGCTATGGGGTTAGTTAAATTAGTAGAAAGCGCGGGCGATACCGTAGAAGGAATCGCTATTGTTATTGAAAAGTCCTTCCAACCTGGTCGTGAACGTTTAGAACGAGCTGGTTATGATGTACAGTCTTTAGTTCGGATTGCTAAATTTGAAGATGACCATTGTGTATTTATTGACGAGTAAGCATTGTCAATTTATTATTAGTATTATATAAAGGGAGATGTAATAATGAACACAAAAGCAGAACAATTTGATCAATTTTTACAAGAACGCAATGTGGCGAATTGGTTTACTAAAGAAGAACACCAAGATGATGTTCATTCCGTAGTATATCGTGGCTATTTTGATGTAGCAGCTCAACAGTTGCCATTGTTTGTAGTGTTAGATGATACTGTATTTAATTTGGTTCGTTTAGTGGTAACGACTGGGGCTGTACCGGCAGAAAAGCAAGCTGATGTAGTGGCGTATCTTAATGAATTAAATGGTAAATTTAAAATCTTCAAATACTATTTAGGGGAAGACGATAATGTCGTATATATGGATATTAGCTTGCCAGCGTCTAAAGAAACATTTGATCCTAATTTATTAGTTGGCCTTTTGTTAGAAGTATTAGAACCTCACATTAAAGAATATTACCCAAGCATTCTTGGTAAAGTGTTAGCTACAGAAGATTCAGATACTAAAGAAAAAGGTAAAAAAGATAAGAAAGATAAAGTAAACTAAGTATTCGTTTTTGCTAGCTAGTTAATCGATAGGTAAGATGACTAGTGATAAGTCCACAGAGCAGAAGAGGTGTAGTATGGCAAAGCCTAAGAATGAAAAAAGCACTGTTTTTGAGGCGTTCTTAGTTGAAGAAAACATAACTTGCTTTGATAAGCGTGAGATTCAGGACGAAGAAGATACTATTGTATATCGCTCTTATATTCAAACTGATATAGGTGATATGCCTATCTTTGTGTTGCTTGATGCAACGATTTATAGTGTCATACGCGTAGTGGTAGGTGGCAATGTAGTAACGCCAGAGAATTACCAAGCGATTGTGGACTTTATTAATCGTGAAAACAGTATTTATAAAAACTTCAAATATTATGTAGAGCATGATGATAATAGCTTATATTTAGACTGTGTATACATGTGTTCTAATTCATCGTTTGAACCACAGCTATTGTATGTGTTGATGAATCAAATTGTACAATATATGCCAAAAGCGGTACCAGCTCTTAAAGAGGCTATGGGGATTTCGCAATTGCCAGATCCCTTTATTGCTCATGCCCATGAACATGATGAATAATAATAAAAGACTCTCTAATTAATTTTAGAGAGTCTTTTTATTAATGTTCGGAAAGTATCGAACATTAATAAAAATAAATAAATCAACATTCGAATATTATATTGACTAATAAGTTTGGGTTTGTTAGAATTTAGATAGAAATTAATATCGTGATAGACTTGTGATTTTAGTCAATGTATAGGGTCAGTTTATATAGGAGGGACTCACATGAAAGTTGGCATTGTAATGGGTAGTGACTCTGATTTAGGAGTTATGAAAAAAGCGGCAGACGTACTGAAAGAGTTTGGTATTGATTATGAAATGGTTATTGCATCGGCTCATCGTACGCCAGAAGAAGTAAAAAAATTTGTAACTCGCTTAGAAGCTGAAGGTGCTATTGCCTTTATTGCAGGAGCTGGAGCGGCTGCTCATTTACCTGGGGTTATTGCTAGTTTCACTGTATTGCCTGTTATAGGTGTACCTTTAAATGCTACGGCCTTAAAAGGTATAGACGCTCTATTAGCGATTGTGCAAATGCCGTCCGGTATGCCTGTTGCTACTATGGCTGTTGATGGCGCTAAAAATGCGGCTTTATTTGCAGTACAAATTGGGGCTGCTCAAAATGCTGATTTAAAAGCGCAGTATAAAGTGTATCGTGAAGATATGGCAAAAGCAGTGATTGCGAAGAATGAAAAATTACAAGCAACATTAAATAAATAATTTAACGATTTCCCGTCAGTTTTAGGGCAGTTGATAGACTGTTCCTCGTTTATAAAATGACTATATTATGTTAATAGGAGGCAACACCATGAACATGTTATATGAAGGTAAAGCAAAACAAGTATTTGAAACAGAAAACGCTAATGAATATTTAGTTCATTATAAAGATGATGCTACGGCATTTAATGGTGAAAAAAAGGGGACAATCCATGATAAAGGTGTTTTAAACAATAAAATATCCTCCTTCTTCTTTGAATTGTTGGCAAAAGAAGGGGTACCTAATCATTTCATTAAACGTCTTAATGATCGTGACCAATTAGTTAAAAAATTAGAAATTTTGCCATTAGAAGTTATTGTTCGTAATATTATTGCTGGTTCTTTGTCCAAACGTCTTGGCATTGAAGAAGGAACGCCTTGTAAACGCCCTATTCTTGAATTTTGCTATAAAAATGATGATTTAGGGGATCCTTTCATTAATGAAGATCAAATTTTAGCATTAGGTTGGGCCACTGAAGAACAAGTAGCGCTAGTTCGTAAATATGCTATGCAAGTTAATGAAATTCTTAAAAAATTCTTAGCTGAAAAGAAAGTTACCTTGGTTGATTTTAAATTAGAATTTGGCCTTCATAATGGTGAAGTATTGCTAGGCGATGAAATTTCCCCTGATACTTGCCGTTTCTGGGATAGCGAAACGAATGAAAAACTTGATAAAGATCGTTTCCGTCGCGACCTTGGCAATGTAGAAGATGCTTATAAAGAAATGTTATTCCGCCTAACTGGCGAACGTGCGTAATAGGAGATACACATGCATTACGACTCTATATTTGACAAGTGGCATGAAGAGTGTGGCGTATTTGGGATGTATGATCGCCATTTAAATGTAGGTAATTTCACCTATTGGGGCTTGTTTGCCTTGCAGCATCGCGGACAGGAAAGTGCCGGTATTGCTATTAGTGATGGATCTAATATTGAGGTTACTAAGGGCATGGGCCTTATTACCGAAGCCATTAAACAATTGCCTGATGTACCTGGTGGTTTCATTACGTCAGGCCATGTACGTTACTCTACAACGGGGTCTAATAATCCTAAAAATATCCAGCCTTTGGTTATTCATTATCAAGGCGGCGATATGGCAGTTGCTCATAATGGGAATTTAACTAATGCCTTAGATTTGCGCCGTGAACTAGAAGGTAGTGGGTCAATTTTCCAAACGACTATGGATTCGGAAGTTATTGTTAATTTGATTGCTCGTTCTAAAGCAGAAAGTACAGAGGAGCGCATTGTAGAAGCGGTGCGTCGTATTGAAGGGGCATTTTCTTTAGTTATTAGCACAAATGACAAACTGATTGGGGTTCGTGATGCTAATGGCTTTAGACCACTTTGTTTAGGCAAGACGGAACATGGGTATGTGTTGTCTTCTGAAACTTGTGCACTTGATGCGATAAAAGCAGAATTTGTGCGTCATATAGATCCCGGTGAAATGGTTATTATTGATGACAGTGGTGTACGAAGTCGTTTATTTGTAGAATCCGAAGCGGCTATTAATAAAGCTCTTTGCGTATTTGAATATATTTATTTTGCCCGTTCTGATAGTGAAATTGATGGCCAAAGTGTGTACCAAGCTCGTTTAAATATGGGACGCGAGTTAGCACGAGAAACTAAATATGAAGCAGATTTAGTTATGTCAATTCCTGACTCAGGCACAACGGCAGCGCTCGGCTATGCACGGGAATCAGGGATTCCTTTTGGCGAAGGATTGATTAAAAATCGCTATATGGGACGTACCTTTATTAAACCAGATCAAGCACAGCGAGAATTAGCTGTGCGCATGAAACTAAATGCAGTGGCTGATGTGGTGAAAGGTAAACGCATTGTTTTAATTGATGATTCGATTGTTCGCGGTACTACCAGTGGTATTATTGTGCGGATGTTAAAAGAAGCAGGCGCTAAAGAAATTTATATGTGTGTTAGCTCACCGGCTATTGAATATCCATGCCATTATGGAATTGATACATCCGTGCGTAAAGAGTTAATTGCAGCGACGCATACAACGGATCAAATTAGAGAGTATATCCAAGCGGATAAACTTCATTATTTAAGCCGTGAAGGCTTGTGCCGTGCAGTAAGTGGTGTACCAGAAGCAGAGCTGTGCTTTGCTTGTTTTGATGGCGATTATGCTGTAAGTGTTCCGGAAGACCAAGACGAGGGAGGAAAATATGTGCTCGAATAAAGGTGGCGTAACATATCGTGATGCTGGTGTTGATATTGATGCTGGCAATAAAGCAGTCGATTTAATGAAAGCAGCGGTGCGACGTACGTATACATCTGGGGTAGTTGGTGATATCGGTGGCTTTGGAGGCTTGTTCTCCTTAGCTGGTTTTGATATGAAAGAACCTATGCTTGTATCCGGTACAGATGGTGTAGGTACTAAATTACGCTTGGCAATTATGATGGATAAACACGATACGATTGGCCAAGACTGTGTGGCTATGAGTGTGAATGATATCCTTGTACAAGGTGCTACACCACTTTTTTTCTTAGACTATATTGCCGTTGGTAAATTAGTGCCAGAACAAGTCGCTACTATCGTGCGCGGTGTGGCCGAAGCTTGTGAAGAGTCGGGCTGTGCTTTATTAGGTGGTGAAACGGCTGAAATGGCTGGTTTCTATGGTGATGGTGACTATGATGTGGCTGGTTTTGCCGTTGGCATTGTAGACCGTCCGCGTTTGTTGACAGGTGAAACAATTAAAGCTGGTGATATTTTATTGGGGTTACCATCTACAGGCGTTCATTCCAATGGTTTTTCTTTAGTTCGTAAAATCGTATTCGACGTACAGAATATGAAGTTGACGGATGGAATTCCAGAATTTGGTAAAACACTAGGTGAAGAATTATTAACGCCAACTCGTTTATATCCAAAAGCTGTATTGCCATTGACTCGTAAAGGGCTTTTAAAAGGAATGGTACACGTGACGGGGGGCGGATTCTATGATAATATTCCACGTATTTTACCAGATGGTACCTCTGCCCGTGTAAATGCGGATGCGTGGCCTAAATTACCTGTTTTTGAAAAATTACAAGAATGGGGTAAGGTGGCGACAAAAGAAATGTACCGTACCTTTAATATGGGAATTGGTATGATTTTAGTCGTAGCTCCTGAAGATTTAGCGGCTGTGAAAGCACAATTGGCTAAAGTAAATGAAACGGTATATGAAATTGGGCGTATTGAAACTGCTGGCGATGAACGTGTAATTATGGAAGGACGTGAATTCGTTGACTAAGCGAATTGCCATTTTTGCAAGTGGTCGTGGTTCGAATGCAGCTGCTTTATATGAAGCCATTCAAGCAGGGACGATTCAGGCGCAAGTAGTGGTTGTGTTAAGCGATCATCAAGAGGTACCTGTGTTAGGACGAGCGGCTGAATGGGGTGTGCCCTCTGTTGTTGTAGAACGTAAAGCCTATGCGAGTAAAGAGGCTTTTGAAGAAGCTATGTTAGCAGCTATTGCACCTTATGAACCAGAAGCGATTGTATTGGCTGGTTATATGCGCTTGTTAGGGCCTACGTTTATTAAGCCGTATGAACATAAGATTTTAAATATTCACCCCGCCTTATTACCTTCTTTTCCTGGGTTGCATGCGCAGGGGCAGGCTGTAGCAGCGGGTGTAAAGGTAAGTGGCTGTACGGTTCACTTTGTTGATACGGGTATGGACTCAGGGCCGATTATTATGCAAGCTGTGGTACCAGTTTATGCGGATGATACCGAAGATACCTTAGCAGCGCGTATTCTTCCAGAAGAACATAAAATATATAAAAAAGCATTGGCCCTCTTTTGTGAGGACAGATTAACGATTAAGAATCATATTGTGCACATTGAGGACTAGCCTTAGGGCGGTCCTTTTGTGCCCATTTGGGCTTGTTGAGCCAGTTTGTAGGAGGTTTTCTATGATTAAAAATGCACTCATTAGTGTATCCGATAAAACAGGTGTTGTTGAATTTGCGAAATCTTTGGCTGACTTAGGCGTAACGATTTACTCTACTGGTGGTACATTTCGCGCAATAGCTGATGCTGGTGTGGCAGTACATCAAGTAGAAGAGTTAACACAATTTCCTGAAATGATGGATGGTCGTGTTAAAACGTTGCATCCTATGGTTCATGGTGGCATTTTGGCCGTACGTGATAATGCGGAACATGTAAAAGCTATGAATGACCATGGTATTCAACCATTAGATTTAGTGGTCGTTAATTTATATCCATTCCGTGAAACGATTGCTAAACTTAATGTTGCTTTAGAAGAAGCCATTGAAAACATTGATATTGGTGGCCCTACCATGGTTCGCTCGGCGGCTAAAAATAATGCCTATGTAGGGATTGTAGTCAATCCTGAACGCTATGATGAAGTGATTGCTCGTTTGAAGGCCGATGGTGATTTAGGCCGTGAATTCCGGTTTGCTTTAGCGAAAGAAGCCTTTGCACATACAGCGGCTTATGATACAGCCATCGCTAATTATTTTAGTGAACAATTAGGGCAGACGCCATTTCCACCAGAATATTTACAGGCTTATGAAAAAGTAACGGACCTTCGCTATGGTGAAAATCCACATCAAAAAGCAGCTTTTTATAAAGAAATTGGGGCAGCCACTGGCATGGGGGCCATGAAACAACTTCATGGCAAAGACTTATCCTATAACAATATTGTAGATATGGAAGCGGCTTGGAATATGGTTTGGGAATTTGAAGAGCCGGCTGCTTGTATCATTAAGCATACAAACCCTTGTGGGGCCGCTACGGGCGCAACCTTGCAAGAGGCATATGTAAAAGCCTATGAAGCTGATTCCGTATCAGCCTTTGGCGGTATTGTGGCACTTAATCGAGACGTAGACGAAGCTACGGCAACGGAAATGAGTAAACTTTTCTTGGAAGTGATTATGGCGCCTAAATTCTCAGCTAAAGCGTTAACTATTTTGGAAGCCAAGAAAAATATTCGTCTTATTGAATTAGAAAAACCAGCGTCCGATCAAGTAGTCGTAAAAAAAGTATCTGGTGGCCTATTAGTGCAGACAGAAGATGATTTACAAGAAGATGAAACTTCATATACGGTGGTTACTAAAGTACAACCCACTGAGGAGCAGTGGCAAGCGCTTCGCTTTGCTTGGAAATTGGTTAAACATGTAAAGTCTAATGCCATTTTAATTGCTAAAGATAACCAAACCTTAGGCGTTGGCGCCGGTCAGATGAATCGTGTAGGGGCGGCCAAAATTGCGCTTGAAGAAGCTGGTGAAAACGCACAAGGGGCAGTACTTGCATCTGATGCTTTCTTCCCATTTGGAGATACTGTGGCTACGGCTGCAACCCATGGTATTACGGCGATTATTCAACCAGGTGGTTCTATTCGTGATGAAGAGTCAATTGCTAAGGCTGATGAAGCAGGCATTGCTATGATATTCACGCATGTACGTCATTTTAAACACTAATTGACCCAAGGAGGATATATGAAAGTTTGCGTAATTGGATCAGGTGGTCGTGAACATACGTTAGCCTGGAAGTTGGCTCAGAGCGCATCGGTTAGCTCTGTCTATGCATTACCTGGTAGTAAGGCTATGGAAGATGTAGCGACTTGTGTAGCTTTAGATTGGCAAAAATTTGATGAAGTGGTTGCGTTTGTGCAAAAAGAAAACATAGATCTTGTAGTGATAGGCCCAGAAGCTCCGTTAGTAGCAGGTTTAGCTGATGCAGTGCGGGCTGTTGGGATTGCTGTGTTTGGACCATCTAAAGCAGCGGCACAATTAGAAGGGTCTAAAGTGTTTGCTAAGGATTTGATGCAAAAATATAATATTCCAACGGCGGCGTATGGTGTTTTTTCAGAAGTAACAAAAGCTAAAGAATTTATCGCTAAGACAGGGGCACCTATTGTTATTAAGGCAGATGGGTTAGCAGCTGGTAAGGGTGTTGTTGTAGCGATGACGGAGGCAGAGGCTAATGCTGCCGTAGAAGATATGCTTTCAGCAAATCGTTTTGGTGATGCTGGTCATACCGTAGTCATTGAAGAGTTTATGGCGGGGGAGGAAGCATCTCTCTTGGCATTTGTAGATGGCACAACAGTAGTCCCTATGATTTCCTCGCAGGACCATAAGCGTATTTTCGATGGCGATAAAGGCCCTAATACAGGCGGTATGGGTACCTATGCTCCCGCGCCTGTTATGACAGAGGATCTTCTCAAAGAGGCCTATGATACAATTTTAGTGCCTATGGTAGCTGCTATGAAAGCAGAAGGTATGCCATATGTAGGCTGCCTATATGCCGGTCTCATGATTACGCCAGAAGGACCTAAAGTGGTAGAATTTAATGCTCGTTTTGGTGATCCTGAAACGCAAGTAGTCTTGCCTTTACTAAAGGGGGATTTAGGGACCATCATGTTAGCTTGTGCTAAGGGGGAATTAGATTCTCATATGGTAGAGTGGCATAAAGGGAGTGCTGCTTGTGTTATTTTAGCCTCTCAAGGTTATCCTGAAAGCGCTCACAAGGGGGACGTTATTACTGGTGATTTAAGTTTTACTGAAGATACCTTAGTGTTCCATTCGGGGACAGCTTTTGTTGAGGATCATTTTGAAACCGCCGGTGGTCGTGTATTGGGAGTCGTTGGCCTTGGTAAAGACTTACAAAGCGCTCTTGATGTAGCCTATCAGCGAGTAGGTCGCATTCAGTTTGAAGGTAGCCAGCATCGCACTGACATTGGACAAAAGGCATTTGCTCATTTAGTTTAAAATTCAGCGATTTGTGAAGTATTAAATCAAAATATTTACGCTTGTTGAAAAATAGGTGTATAATAGAGACAGAATTTGTCTATTTTGAGTAGTATATGATAGGCCAATGAAGCGGGGCGTGATAATATGGCGTTATATAAAAATCTTAAACGAGTTCGTATGAGGACCGGTAAAAGTCAATTGGAAGTAGCTAATAGTGTAGGTATTAGTAATGCTGCTCTATCTAATTATGAAACTGGCTACCGTGAGCCTGACTTAGAAACGTTAAAGCAATTAGCCGTATATTATGGTGTGTCCTTAGATGAATTGGCTGAGGTCAAACCTAGTTTGCCTCCAGTCTACGACTTATGGGCTGTTATCAAAAACAAGGAAGTTGCCTTTAATGGTAAACAGTATGCCTTGAAGCCTTCACAGCGGCAACAATTGCGCAAACAATTGGCTGCATTTTTTGAGAAATACGACCCTGTAGTCGAAAAAACAAAGAAGTAAGGTAACCGTAAATAACAGAATAAGTTAAAAGGGTAGGCTGATTGCTTAGCAAAAGCATACCAACGATTAGTAATGAATACATAAATGTAAGTAGTAAGTTGTAAAATGTTATGTATGAATTAAAATAGGCGAAATACTAAAAAGGAGCTATGGCCTCAAGCTTGTCTTGAGGGATAGCTCCTTTTTGGGTGGTGACTACTATCGAAAATAGAGTCTTGTCCTATAACCCAGAGTCTGATAGATGTATAAGTGATTAAGATGAAAATTACTTTTATAAGGTAATTGTAGTACCTGGATCTACCACAAGTCCTTTTAATTTATGGGTAGCTTCTAATTGTTTCACATAGTCATGCGGATCTTTGTCGATAACAGGCCAAGTTTTATAGTGAATAGGAATTGTAACTTTGGCTTTGATTAGAGAGGCTGCTAATAGCGCATCTTCAACGCCCATTGTGAAATTATCACCAATAGGTAATAAGGCATAATCAATATCGCCAAAGCGATTTAAATATTGCATATCACTAAAGAAGGCCGTATCTCCCGCAAAGTAGATTGTTTTGCCGTAGAAGTTAAAAATGCCACCCGCTGCATGGCCCCCTGGAATACCGGCACCATGAAAGGCAGGGGTAAGACGGACAGAACCAAATTCGAAATCAAACTTGCCCCCTAGATGCATAGCATGGGCTTTTAAACCTGCTGATTCTGCTTTGTGTGCGACTTCTGCTGTAGAAATGAGTAATGCATCATTGGCTTTACCGATAGTATCGGCATCACCATAATGATCGCCATGGCCGTGGCTGACAAAAATATATTGGCACTTAATATCTTCGGGTTTAGCAATCTCCCAAGTATTACCATTGAAAAAAGGATCGCATACAATAGAAACTTCGCCATTGCTGAGTAAAAAGGTAGAGTGACCATAATAGGTTAATGTTACTGCCATAAGAGATGCCTCCTTGTGATTAAAATATTAGACTACTTATATATAACATGATACCATAGAATTAGATTGAATTATATGAAATAAGTAAGCGCTATTATATTAATAAAGCGCGTAAAGATTAAACATGTAAGAGTTGTTAAAAATAATAGTACATTTTTGAGGTTGTATATGGAACTAACACATTTTGATGAAGCGGGTAATGCGCGTATGGTAGATGTCAGTGATAAAGCGGTAACAACGCGTGTGGCTGTAGCAGAAGGATTCATTACGGTTAATGAAGAGATTTATAAACGGATTGCAGCAGGGACAATGAAAAAAGGGGACGTGTTAAGTGTTGCTCAGTTAGCGGCGATAATGGGTGCCAAGCAAACATCTAATCTAATCCCTTTGTGTCATCCTTTAAGTTTGAGTAAAGTGGCTGTGATTTGTGAATTAGAGCCAACTAAACAAGCCGTTAGAATTGAAGCGACGGTTAAAACAACAGGACAAACTGGAGTAGAAATGGAAGCGCTTACCGCTGTGCAGGTGGGATTACTCACTGTATATGATATGTGTAAGGCTATTGATAAAAGCATGGTTATGGGGCCAGTCTATTTACTTGAAAAGTCGGGGGGCAAGAGTGGTCATTTTGTGAATACTTCAGTTAAAACCGTGTAAATTCTTTTGTGGTGACAAGCCATATTGAGAAAAGACTTGAAGGTAGCGTTATAATTAGGTAAAATAAGATGTTAGACTAAATAGTAAAAAGAAGGATGACTTATGGAAATAGTATTAGTAGAACCAGAAATTCCTGGTAATACAGGAAATATTGCTCGTCTTTGCGCAGCTAATCATATGACACTTCACTTGGTAAAACCCTTAGGGTTTAAGTTAGAAGATAAGTATTTGAAACGAGCTGGTCTTGATTATTGGCATTTAGTGGATGTGCAAGTGCATGAAAACTTGCAAGAAGTATATGATAAATATCCAGACCGTCGCTATTTTTATGCTACAACGAAAGCAAAACATACCTATGCGGAAGTAAAATATGAGATTGGGGATATGCTAGTGTTTGGTAAGGAAACAAAAGGCTTACCAGAAGAATTATTAGCAGCAAATTATGAGCAAACCATTCGCATTCCTATGATTGAAGAAGCCCGTTCTTTGAACTTATCCAATTCAGTAGCCATTATTGCCTATGAAGCAATGCGGCAATTGAATTTTCCAGATTTAAAAAATTTAGGTCATTTAACAATGAAAGGTGGTAATTAAATCCATGAATTACGACAAAGCGTATGAATTACAAAAAGCAATGCGTGAGAGCGAAGAGTACAAAGCATTGATGGAAGCGCAAGCGGCTGTTGAAAGTGATGCAACAGCTAAAGGTTTAATTGAACAATTTTTGATGCAACAGATGCAGTGGGAATATGCCAAGATGGCTGAAGCGCCTGAAGCTGAAGAAATTGGCAAAAAATTAGAAGAATTAATGCCGATGATTCAAGCTAATTCTGGTGCGCAAAGTTATTTGCAGGCCCATGTACGTTGGACGCAAGTATCCAATGATGTATATCGTATCATTAGTGAACCTATTACAGAAGGAATGAAAATTCTTGAAAAAGCTAAACAGTAATTTACAAGCGCTTTATGCCGATTTACAGCATATTGTACCGGCATCTGCTGTATGCTGTGAAGAATCACTAGCAGCTCATACAACGTTTAAAATTGGTGGACCTGCGGATATCTTTGTAACACCACAGACCATGCATGAGTTAAGCCAAGTGTTAGCGGCAATTCATAAAGCACAAGTACCATTGACAGTATTAGGCAGTGGCTCTAATGTGCTCGTATTAGATGGTGGCATTCGTGGGGTTGTATTATCTCTTAGTGAGATGAAAGAAACAATGGCGGCCATTGGTAGTGTTTTGACGGTTAGTGCTGGTTATATGTTAAAAGATGCCTCTCAGTTTGCCTATGCAGCCGGGTTAACAGGTTTAGAGTTTGCTATTGGCATTCCAGGCACCTTAGGGGGCGCCGTTTTCATGAATGCTGGTGCTTATGGTGGCGAGATGTGTCAAGTGGTAACTAAAGTGCGGGCCGTGGATGTAACTGGGCATATTAATGAATATACTGCAGAAGAATTAGCCTTTGATTATCGTCATAGTCGTTTTCACGAAAGTCATGAAATTATTGGTGAAGTGGATATCACCTTGAAAACAGGAGATAAAGATGCCATTCTTGAAATGATGGAAGATTTGACACAACGCCGTGAGAGTAAACAACCATTAGAATATGCTAGTGCAGGTTCAACGTTTAAGCGACCACCTGGGTATTTTGCAGGCACTTTGATTGAACAAACAGGTCTAAAGGGATTGGCTGTCGGTGATGCTGAAGTGTCTCAGAAACATGCCGGTTTTGTGATTAATAAAGGCTGTGCATCGGCCAAAGATGTGCTAAATTTAATACATAGTGTGCAAGCGCGTGTAGCAGAAGCTCATGGTGTTAATTTAGAAACAGAAGTGCGCATTATTGGGGAAGAATAAATAATTAAACAGATAAGTTTGACATTGAAGTATTCTCTCCATAAGTAAATGAGCATTATATTTAAAATATCTGAAATAGTGGTTGACAGTCTATAGTCAAATCACGTATAATATTTCGGTAAGCATTTGTATCTTATTCCATTAGCCCCGGAAAGAGAGCAGGATGCTTTTTGGTAAAGTAGTCGTTATGAGGAGGAATTAGCAGCATGAAAACTACATATATGGCCAATCCGAACACTATTGAACGGAAATGGTATGTTGTTGACGCTGAAGGTAAAACTTTAGGACGCCTTGCTGCCGAAGTAGCTAAAGTTCTTCGGGGCAAAAATAAACCGACTTTCACACCACACGTTGACACTGGTGACCATGTTATCGTAATCAACGCTGAGAAAGTTCGTTTCACAGGTAAAAAATTAACTCAGAAAACATATTTCCGCCATTCTGGTTACCCAGGTGGTTCCCGTTTCGTTACTCTTGGTAACATGTTGGAAAAACATCCAGAACGCGTTGTGGAAATGGCAGTTCGTGGGATGCTTCCTAAGAACAAGCTAGGCGCTCAAATTTATCGCAAATTGAACGTATATGCTGGTCCTGAACATCCACATGCAGCTCAGAAACCTGAAGTTTTGGAATTTGATATTCGGTAATTACCGGGAGGAGGAACATTTACATGGCAGTAGCTCAGTACTACGGTACAGGTCGTAGAAAATCTTCCGTTGCCAGAGTTCGTCTGGTACCGGGCACAGGTAAAATTGTAATCAATAAACGTGATCTTAGCGATTACTTTGGTCGTAAGACTTTAGAATTAATCGTAAAACAACCGCTTAACCTTACTGGTACGGTTGAACAATATGATGTTATCGCTGACGTTGCTGGTGGTGGCCCATCTGGTCAAGCTGGCGCAATCCGTCACGGTATCTCTCGTGCTTTATTAGGCGTTGACAGTGAACTTCGTCAATCTCTTAAAAAAGCTGGTTTCTTGACTCGTGACCCACGTATGAAAGAACGTAAAAAATACGGTCTTAAAAAAGCTCGTAAAGCATCTCAGTTCTCGAAACGTTAATTTGTATTTTACAAATTATACCCTGCAACCATATGGTTGCAGGGTTTTTGCATATTATGGAAGTCTTTGTGCGCAATAGAAGAGATTGGATACAATAGGTGCTTTTCAGGCTATAGACTCAATAGAATTAGTATAATATGATATAATGAAAAGAAAAATAGGATTAAGTAATTAGTCAAATTTGAAATAATTATAGATAAGGGAGTCGTATATGAAAACCAATGAATTATTAGCTTTACAAGAATTAACACAGGCACAGCGTGAATATGTATTACTTAAAGTTACTAATCAAAAAGATACAGGAATGGCATATTTGTGGTGGTTTATTTTTGGTGTACATTATTTTTATCTTAAAAAGCCAATTATTAATTTATTATATTGGATAACGGCAAGTGGTTTTGGGATTTGGGCGGTAATTGATTTATTTCGAATTCCAGGGATGGTTCGTCGTTATAATGAACAACTACTGAAAGAAGCGATTCTTGAAGCTAAAAATTTGTATCCGAATCAATCTTTGTAAAGTATCGTAAAATATGGGCTATACTTGGTGAAAAAGGTAGAGATAAGCTAGCTTTTTTGATAAAATATAATATAAGTGATTTATAAAAAAAACAGTGGGATTATGCAATAAAATTAATGTTTAGATAGAAAATTTATATGTAAATATTAATTTTATACAAATCTTGTGAAGGAAGGGCAAGTTAGTAATGATTGATATTCATACGCATATACTCTATGACATTGAAGGTGATGATGGATCAAGAAGCCAAGAGATGACATTAGAGATGCTAAAGCTGGCGGTAAATTCGGGGACTACTGCTATGATTGCAACCCCACATATTAATCGTCAGGGAATTATACCTAGTTGGCAATCTATTTTAGATAGAGTAGAACAGGTTAATCAGTTAGCTTCTGTAAATGAATTACCTATTAAGATTTATTCAGGAGGGGAAGTTCAATTAGATTATGATGCCATGGCAAAATTAACGGGCAAAAATAGAGAATACTGTTTGGCAGATAGTCGATATATTTTAATTGAGTTAACTGAAAATAGCGAAGCTAAAGCGGTAGAACAAATGCTTTTTGAATTAATGCTTCGTGGTTATATGCCTATTTTAGCTCATCCTGAAAGATATACACGTATTATGCATCACCCGGAGATTGTATTGGAATGGATGCATAAGGGGATTGCTACGCAGTGTAATACTGGTAGTTTTCATGGATATTTTGGTGAAAAGGTACAAGCGCGAGTTGAGCGATTATATAGACATCGGATGATTACATTTTTGGGAACTGACGCTCATAGAGAACAGATTAGAACACCAGATTCAACACCGGCTAAGCAGGCCATTTGTCAGTTGTCTAATGGTGAAATTTTTTGGAACAATTGTCAATCGAATGCACAGTTTATTTTAGAGGATAGAGTTTTATATCCTGATGTTCCTGCATCTTATGAAACAAAAAAACGAGGATTCTTTAGTCGTTTATTTGGTTAATTAGAGTACGAGGTTTTTATGAAAAGAAAAATAGCATTACTTACATTGGTTGCTTCTACATTTTTAGGGGCTAATGTTCTCGCAGCAGATTATACACTACGGTCGGGTGATGAACTTAATATTGTGGTGGCTCAGGATCCTGCCATTAGCAGTACCCAAAATGTAAATACCACATCCTATCATGTGCGTCCTGATGGTAAAGTGTCAGTTCCATATGTTGGTGAAGTTGATGCATCAGGCATGACTGTTAGTGAATTTACTACGATTCTTACACAACGTTTATCCAAGTATTATGTGAATCCAGATGTATCGGTGAATGTGACTAAATTAGGTACAGTGAGAGTGTATGTATTTGGTGAAATTAATAAACCAGGGGCCTTTGAGTTGACTAAAGGGCACACTGTGATGGATGCAATAGGGGCTGCTAATGGTTTTAACTGGGACACAGGCAAAAAGAAAATTTACTTAATTCGCCAAGATAATAAAAATCAAATTATTCCTATTAATTTGAATAAAATGTTAGAGACTGGTGATTTAACAGAAAATTATGAAATGCAAGAAGGGGATATTCTTTACTTAACTAAAAATGGTCGTATTAGCTTCTCTAGAGATATTGCGCCATTATTTAGTGCTGCATATACTATTTCTGAGATTAATAAAGATTAATTAAAAAGGAGTTTACTAGTGGAAGATCAAGTAATTGACTTGAAAGATATATATAACTCTATATCTGCCAATAAAAAATTTATAACATATACTACCGCAGGATTTGCTTTATTAGGTGGCATTTATTTATTATTTGCTACACCTACATATCAGTCCACATCATTACTTAGGATACAACAAGAAAAAGGCCTTGGAGATTCGTTATTGCAGACTGTAACGGGAGGAAACTCTGCGATGACTACTCAACGTATGCAAACGAATGCAGAGATTCTTAAGAGTAGAAATGTTATTATTCCTGTTATTGAAGCAACTGAAGAACCAGAAAGTGATGGATCCTATCCGGAATATGAAGAATATATAAAAAAGCATGTTGTTACTAAGCCATTTAAAGATACTGAAATTTTAGAGGTAGCTGTAACAGCAGATAGTCCTGAAAAAGCACAAAAAGTTAATAATTTGATAGTAAATGGTTTTATTAGTCGGTTGACGGATTTGTCACATGATCAACAAAAACAAACTCGAGAGTTCTTAGAAAAAAGAGCTCAAACATCAAAGCAAGAATTAATGGAAGCAGAAGATAAATTACAAAAGTATCAGGTCGCTAATCAAATGTATTCTGCTAGTGATCAAGTTAAGGCTTTTACAGATAAGGTATCATTAACAGATAAAACAAAAGCTGAAAGTCAGTTAAACTTAGATACAGCTCAGGCTTCATTATCTTCGATTAATGGGCAATTAGACAGTGCCGGAAAAAGTATTGCTGATAGCCCTGCTATACAACAATATAAAACTCAATTAGCTCAGCTTGTAAGTGAGAAAGCAAGTTATCTTGGAAAATTTACTGATGAGCATCCTAAGATGCAGGAAGTAAATGAACGTATTGCTCAATTAAATGTGGCAATGAATGAAGAAATACAGCGAATTATCAACCAAGAAGCGCCTTCTAGTAGTTCGGTTCAACAAGAGTTATTAGCTAGCAAATTTAAAAATGAGGCTATTATTGCTGCTGAACGAAGTAAGTTAGCTACTTTGGGAGCAATGGAGAATGAAAATAATAAAACATTATCAGAGCTTCCTGCAAAAGAACAAGGATATGTTCGTGTAAAACGGGATGCTGATGTAGCTCAAGAAATATATGTAATGTTGGCAAAACGTTTAGAAGAAGCTAAGGTAGCAGAAGTAATGGTGCCTAATGAAATTCAGGTTGTTGATAGTGCTACGTTACCTGAGAAGCCGATTGCGCCACGAAAAGCGCTTATATTAGCAGTGGTGTTAATATTAGGGTTTATTTCTAGCTCTCTGTATGTTATTATTAGGGACTTTTTTAATAAAAAAATTATATCTGCGGAAGAGGTGGAACGTCTTCTTGAGATTCCTGTAATTGGGTCAATTCCTGATGCGGCTAAAAAGTTAGACTCTTATGGTGAGGACAGTAATACAAAATCTGGATTTATTACTAGAATGAAAGGATTATTATGGAAGAGATAACACTAATAGCACATAAAGATAAAAAATCCCCAATATCAG
The DNA here is from genome assembly GCF_900460315.1 of Veillonella criceti. Classification (NCBI taxonomy): domain Bacteria; kingdom Bacillati; phylum Bacillota; class Negativicutes; order Veillonellales; family Veillonellaceae; genus Veillonella; species Veillonella criceti. The sequence continues at coordinate 1,985,222 of NZ_UHIO01000001.1, forward strand.
AAGCCTATCGATCTATTCGAACTAATTTAATATTTGCTTCTGCTGGTAAGAAAGAAAAGATTATTAGTATAACATCAGCTACCCCGGGGGAGGGAAAATCGACAACATCTTCTAACTTGGCTATTATTATGGCTCAGGCAGAAAAAAGAGTATTGTTAATAGATTGTGATTTACGCAAGCTATCTTTACAGAAAAAATTTAATTTGCAGAATAAAGGATTAACTAATTATATTGCAATGAATGAGTCCTTGGATGATGTGTTATATGTTGATGTTGTACCTGGTCTCGATTTGCTATTGAGTGGACCTGTGCCACCAAATCCTTCTGAACTACTAGGGTCTAAAAAAATGGAAGAATTATTAAAACTTGTTGAAGAGCAATATGATTATATTTTTCTTGATTTACCACCTATTTTAGCAGTAACGGATGCTGCAGTTTTAGCAAAATATATAAATGGAACTATATTTGTTATGCAAGCAGGTGCTTTAGGAAAAAATGAAGCTCTTGAAGCAAAAAAAAGGTTGACTCAAAGTGGTGTGGAAATATTAGGGATTGTTTTAAACAAGGTTGAACCTACTAAACATAGTGGAAGCTATTATTATTATTATGGTGAAAAAGATTTGAAACCCTAAAATATGTAAATAATATGGTTTGGTATTAAGAGAGGTGATTAGTTGTGGGGTTTCAGAATCCTGTTAGTATAACTTTATTTAGAATAGTGAAATTATTGAATGTTCTTTTAATTACACTTCCATTTGGATTTATATGGATGCAATTTTATTCCAATGCTATTTATGAGTCTTTTTATTTTTGGGGGAATTGGGCTGTAATAGCATTATTCGTATTATGCTATATTATATTTTCTAGAATATATCATGTATATAATATTTCGTTTAGTTCTATTAGTGAAATTTTTTATAGTGAATTATTAGCACTGTTCTTTACTAATATTATAATGTTTTGCATAATTGTATTGTTAATGAGGTCTATGCCAAACCTTTTACCTCAAGCTATATCTATTATTTTTGAAATATTTATTGCCTATGCCTGGGCGTATAGTGCGTATACTTGGTATTTTAATCATAATGGTGTTAATCGTACATTAATCTTATATGATGAGCATTATAAAAAAGATAATCTCTATAAGCAATTACAATCTTTGCGTGCGTTTAATGTAGAAGGTGAGATGAATATTCATAGTGCAATTGATAATGGCTTAGGCTTGTTGAAAAATGTAAATTCAGTTATATTATGTGATGTTCATAGCCATGAGAGAAATAAAGTATTAAAATATTGTATTGAACATAATATTTATGTATTTGTTTTACCTCGTATTGGAGATGTATTAATGACAAGTTTAGAGCCTATTCATTTATTACATTTGCCAGTATGGAAAGGATGTCGTTATTCACCAGCATTAGAATTTACTTTTTTTAAACGTATATTTGATATTGTATCTTCGGGGATTGTATTGTTATTAGCTTCTCCTATTATGTTAATTACTGGATATTTAATACATAAAACTGATGGTGGTCCTGTTTTTTATCGACAATGCCGCTTGACGAAAGATGGAAAGAAGTTTGATGTATTAAAGTTTAGAAGTATGCGTGTTGATGCTGAAAAAGATGGAGTCGCACGTTTATCTACTGGTGAAAAAGATGACCGTATTACTCCAATAGGTCGGTTTATTAGAAAATGTCGTATTGATGAATTACCTCAATTAATTAATATTATTAAAGGGGATATGAGTGTAGTGGGACCAAGGCCAGAGCGTCCTGAAATTGCGGCTCAATATGAAAAATTTTTGCCAGAATTTTCTTTACGATTACAGGCTAAAGCAGGGTTAACTGGGTTAGCACAGGTTTATGGAAAATATAATACAACGCCATATGATAAATTGCAAATGGACTTAATGTATATTGCTAGACCAAGTCTTATTGAAGATCTTCGTATTATTTTTGCTACGATTAAAATTTTATTTGTAGCAGAAAGTACGGAAGGTTTTGAGGTAATGAGAGATTCTAAAGATGAGAAATAAATTATTGTGAGTGATGATTTTGAAGTTGAAGTATAAAATTTGTAAGTATTTTATATAGAGAGGATATAAAATGATTTTAGATTTAGTTTCAATTATTACACCTTGTTATAACGGAGCTCGATATATTGGAGAAACAATTGATTCTGTTTTAGCACAGACACATACTAATTGGGAAATGATTATTGTTGATGATGGATCTAAAGATGATTCAGCGCAAATTATAAAAGAATATGTAGAAAAAGATCCAAGAATAAAGTTCATCCAACAAAAAAATGCGGGGTCGGCAGCGGCAAGAAATAATGGGATTAGAAATGCTTCAGGGCAATATATTGCGTTATTAGATGCAGATGATATTTGGTTACCAGATTTTTTAAAAAAACAAATTAAATATATGAAAGACAATGATGGTATATGTGTAGCTGGATCTTATGGACTTATAGATGAACATTCAAAAGATATTTTAAGTCCTGTTCAAGTAAAAGAAATTATTACGATAAAGGATATGCGAGTTAGAGGGCAGGTTGGTTGCTTGACAGGATTATATGATTGTTCTAAATATGGGAAAATTTATTTAAAAGAAGAATTAAGAAGTTTACGTGATGACTATGCGTATTGGTACGATATTGTTTCGTTAGAAGGTGTCATTTATGGAAATCCAGAAATTTTAGCTAAATATAGGGTGTTAAGTAATAGTACTACTGGAAATAAAATTAAACTAATAAAGCCACAATATAAATTTTATCGAAATTATTTGAAAGAAGGTAGAATTGAAGCATTTATCAATTTAATACGTTGGGGATCTGTAGGAATAAAAAGATTTTTCAAAATATAGCTGAGGATTACAATGAAAGTTTTATTTATAAGAGCTAATAAAGGGCTACCAGATTCTAGAGTAGAAAAGGAATTATATTCTTTATCTAAAGAACACGAGGTTGAACTATTAGGTTGGAATAGAGAGGAAAATACTGAGAATATAGAAGAAAAGAATATTGCCATTAATAATAAAAACTTTAAGTATTATTGGATTGGTATTAAGGCTCCACAAGGAGAAGGATTTAAAAAAATACTTTTTCCCATGCTTAAATTTTGGATTACTATTTGCATTTTCTTATATAAAAATAGTGGTAAATATGATGTAGTACATTTTTGCGATTTTGATACATCGGCTATAGCTTTTTTTGTTGCGAAATTTAAAAAAATGAAAATTGTATATGATATTTTTGATTATTATGCAGATTCTCATAATGCTCCTAAGTTTATTAAATCAATAATTAAAAAATGGGAAAACTATATAATAAATAATAGTGACACTGTTATTTTGTGTAGCGAAAAACGAAGAGAGCAAATTTTACCAGCAAAAGCAAAAAAAATTATTATAATTAATAATAGTCCTAGTAAAGCAATTGAATTTGAAAATATTAACTTGCAGGGGGATGGAACACGTAAAAGATTAGTATATGTAGGGATGTTATCTGAAGATCGATTGTTAGATAAAATTGCACAAGTAATAATAACACGTAATGATATAGAATGGCATGTTGCAGGTATGGGGATATTAGCGCCATACTTTGAAAAAATCTCCAAGAAATATGATAATATTTTTTATTATGGAAAAATATCGTATCCTCAAGCTCTCTGTTTAGAATCTCAATGTGATTATATGACTGCTATTTATGATCCTCAGGTATCTAATCATAAATATGCTGACCCTAATAAATTTTATGAGGCAATTCTATTGAGAAAACCTATAGTTGTACTTAAGGGAACTGGGATAGATGAAGTTGTGATAAATAAAAAGTTAGGCATTGTTCTTGATTATAATGTAAAAAATTTTAAAAGAGATTTTAGTAATGCATTAAATAATCTTGTAGAAAAAAATGAGATATATTTTAATAGAACAAACGCGTCAATTTTATCTGATACAGTTTACTCTTGGGAAATAATGGAGAAAAGATTATTGGAGGCATATAAATGGCTATAGACCCATTATTAAGAGAAAACGCTCGGATGAGCAAAATTATAAGTTGTATTTTAGTTTTTTTACCTTTATTAGATATTTATGAAATTCCTATATTGCCAATATCAATATCTGAAATAATATTAATTTTTTTAGTTTTATATTCTTTGTTTTTGCGAAATATAATTTTAAGCAATTATGCATATATATTTTTTTTGATATATGCATTTACTACATCTTTAATTATTGCGAATTTAAATAATTATTTCTACATTGATGAATGGATTTTTAAGTGGGGAAGGATTATTTTATATTCTTATTGTTTTTTATCTTTGGCTCCTCAATATTTAAATTTGAATATTTTTGTTATAACTATAAAAAGGTTAAGTGTTTTTTTTGCGATTATTCAAATTTTGCAATCTTTTCTGTGGTATATTTTAGATATACCTCTTTATTTTATTGTTCCAGGTATAAAATTGCATTATGTTATTAGCGATTATAATGAATATATTCAGCATTTGATGGAATGGGGGGGAGCAACATGGAGGCCTTCTAATTTTTTCTTAGAACCTGCACTTTTTTCTTTTTATGCTGTTGTTGCGTTAATATCATTTTTATTTTTACAAAAAATAAAGAGAACCTAGTAGGCCCTATACTAATTACTCTTTCTATTTTTTTAGCAGGGAGTGCATTAGGAATTATCATATCAATTATAGTTTGGTTTATGTGGGGATACCATTTTAGCCGAAAAAATATGATAAGATATTTACCGCTGTTTATTATTATAATAATTAGTGGTATTTTATTTGTTTTTATAGATAATTCTGTAATGAATCAAGTAATGTATAGAGTAGGGACTATTGGTGAGGAAAATTCTTCAACTGGAAGTTTAAGATTATTAAGAGGTATGGCTATTTTTGAAAGGCTCCCAATTGAGTTACAAATCTTGGGAGTTGGGCTTGGAAGTTTAAAATCTTATTTAGTTACAAATTTCATTGTCACTATATACGATAATAATTTACCTATAGGTAATGAATACATGAATACGTTATCATATATTTTAGTGAATACAGGTATAGTAGGAATAACTTTTTTTATAATTTTTGTTGGTACTCTATTTTATAAATATCAAGAATATGGAAAACGGGTTCTTATAATTTGTTGGCTGTTTTTTTCTATTGCTTCATCAGATTTTTTAAGTATTAATTATGTATATCCTCTAATGCTAATTACGTCTAGAAGTAATAATTGATATTTAAAGTATAAGATAAAAAATAAATTTTGGGTTTAAGAGGCTAAATATGGAAATTCAAAAAATAGCTTGTGTTGTGTTAAATTATAATGATGCTGAAGAGACTATTAAGTATGTATCTTGGGTTAAAGAATTAGATTTTTATTCTATAATTATCGTGGTAGATAATAATTCATCTGATGGTTCATATGAATTATTAAAGCAATTATCTTGTGAGAAAGTTTATGTTGTTCAATCTGATAAAAATGGTGGATATGGATATGGGAACAACTTTGGTATAAGAATTGCTAAAGAAAAATATCAGTGTGATATGGCTTTTATTTCAAATCCAGATGTATCATATAGTGAAGAAAGCATTGCTAATATGGTAAAGTATTTAAATGAAAATCCTACTTGTGCAGCTGTTACAGGTCTACAATATAACGGGTTCACAAAAAAGCCAATAAAAGATATTGCTTGGAAATTGCCTACTTATAAGAATTGTTTACTCATTAATTTGTATTTGGGTAGAAAATTCAATAAAGATATGTATTATCAATTGAGTGAAAAATATGAAATTGTCGATTGTATTCCCGGTGCTTTTTTAGGGGTTAAAATTGATGAATTTTTACTTTGTGGTGGATATGATGAGCGACTTTTTTTATACTGTGAAGAGGCTACGTTAGCCTATCGATTAAAGGAACAAGGTTTGTATACATGTTTATTGACAAATGAATCTTATTTCCACTATGTGTCAACGTCGATTTCTAAAAATATTCCTAATGCAGTTAAAAGGCATAAACTGCTTTTAAATAGTTATTATTTTTATATTGAGAATTATTTAAAAGTGAATTTTAGTAAAAGAATTTTAGCAAAACTAGTTTTTAAAGTGTCTATTTTAGAAGAGTATTTAAAAACTTTTATTCGAAGTGTAAAAAATTAGTAGAAGTATAAATTAATCAAATATATTTTTAGAATAGTAAGTGAGGTGTTAATAATGTATGATTATTTAATTGTTGGTGCGGGCTTATATGGGGCTGTTATGGCTCATGAGTTAAAAAACTTAAATAAAAAGATTTTAGTGATTGATCGACGTGAGCAGATTGGTGGAAATGTTTATACTAAAGAAATAAATGGAATTCAAGTACATCAGTATGGTGCACATATATTTAATACTCATTCTACTGAAGTGTGGGAATACGTACAGCAATTTGCTAAGTTTAATAGATTCACAAATTCACCAATTGCAAATTATAAGGGGGAAATTTTTTCCTTACCATTTAGCATGTATACATTTAATAAAATGTGGGGAGTTATAAAACCTGAAGAAGCTAAAGTTATTATAGAAAAACAAAAAAAAGAATCAGGGATTATTGAGCCACAAAATTTAGAGGAGCAGGCTATAAGTTTAGTTGGAAAAGATATTTATGAGAAATTAATTAAAGGATATACTGAAAAACAATGGGGACGAGCTTGTAAAGATTTACCTTCTTTTATTATAAAGCGATTACCAGTACGATTTATATATGATAATAATTATTTTAATTCTCCCTATCAAGGGATTCCTATTGGTGGATATACAAATATGGTCGCTAATATGTTGAAAGATATTGAGATTGAATTGGGTGTTGATTATATTAAAAATAGACAAGTCTATAGTAAGATGGCTAAAAATATTATATATACGGGCCCAATAGATGAATATTTTGATTATAAAGTAGGAAATTTGGAATATCGTTCAGTAAGATTTGAAACAGAAGTGCTTGATATATCTAACTTCCAAGGGAACGCTGTTGTTAATTATACTGATGCTGAAACTCCTTGGACTAGAATTATTGAACATAAATGGTTTGAGTTTGGTAAAGATCAATCCGGAAAAGATATAGAAGGTACTGTAATTTCAAGAGAATATAGTTCTGAATGGTCTCGTGGAGATGAACCATATTATCCAGTTAATGATGAACGTAATAATTTACTTTATAAAAAATATGTGGAACTTGCAAAGCAAGAATCTAATGTACATTTTGGTGGCAGATTAGCAGAATATAAATACTATAATATGGACGCAGTTATTGCAACTGCACTGTCTTCAGTAAAAAAGGTATTATAGTATAATCCGAGAGGGGAAGATGAATCAATCTCGTTTTTTACAGAATATTTCTTATTCTTTTGGCGCTAATATTTTATCGTTATTAGTATCGGTTATAATGGTTATTATCGTTCCTAAATTTTTGTCTTTAGAAGCGTATGGTACATGGCAATTGTTCTTGTTTTATTTCTCTTATATAGGTTTTTTTCATTTTGGCTGGATTGATGGATTGTATCTTAGATATGCTGGAAAGGATTATAGAAAACTAGATCCTAAGTTATTTTCAGGACAATTATTAGGTATATTTATTTTACAATTGATTATTGCTAGTATAATAGTTTTTTATTCTTTATATTATGTTGAAATATCTAATAAGAGAGAAGTTTTAATGGGATTAGCAATATTAACTCCTATGGTAAACCTAAATAATGCATATAACCAAATTATGCAATTTACAAACCGAATAAAAGATTATGCTAAATTATTATCTTTAGAACGTATTTTATTGTTATTATTTGTGTTTGTATTTATCTTTTTAGGATATAATTCATATACAGATTTATATTTTGCTAAACTTATATCCGTTACTATTGTTTTTTTATTTAGTATTTTTATTACTAAATCTTTAGTGACTTTTTCTTTATACTCCCCTGGTTCTATTTTAAAAGAAGCTAAACTTAATATTGAAGCTGGTAGTAAATTAATGTTTGCTAATATTGCTAGTATGCTTATTATAGGCTGTATCCGTTATGGAATTTCCGAAGGCTGGGATATTGAGACTTTTGGGAAAGTTTCATTAACTTTAGGGATTTCAAATTTTCTGTTAATTTTTATTAATGCACTAAGTGTTGTATTCTTTCCTGTTATAAAACGAGCAGAGGAGAAAGAATTAGTAAATTTATACATATACATTAGAACTTTATTATCAGTGATATTGTTAGCATTATTATTGTTGTTTTATCCTCTAAAAGAAGGGCTTGTGTGGTGGTTACCACAGTATGAAGATAGTTTTATATTTATGTCGGCATTATTTCCTATATGTATTTTTGAAGGGCGCGTACAATTATTAGTTAATACATATTTAAAAAGTCTAAGAGAAGAGACTTTAATGTTAAAAATTAATTTAGCATCAGTGATTTTAGGATTTTTTGTTACATTACTTACAGTTTTTATACTCCATAATTTGTTATTAACTGTATTTGCTATTGTATTTGTATATGGATTTCGTTGTATTTTGTCAGAAGTTTTTTTACAGAAAATTCTTAACATAACATTATATAAAGACTTTATTATAGAAATGATTTTAATCTTAGTTTTTATAATAAGTGGAACATTTTTTTATAGTATATATTCTGCTTTATTATATTTGTTGTTATATTTAGTATATATTCTTTTTAATAAGTCAATAGTAATCGAACTATATAATAAATTGAATAAATCAATTTAAAATTATTTATTAATGCTGGGATGGATATTATGAAAGGTATAATTTTAGCAGGTGGAAGTGGCACTCGTTTATATCCACTTACATTGGTAACCTCAAAGCAGTTGTTGCCAGTATATGATAAGCCGATGATATATTATCCTTTATCGACTTTAATGTTAGCAGGGATTCGGGATATATTAATTATTTCTACACCAAATGATTTGCCTAATTTTGAAAGATTATTAGGAGATGGTTCTGCTTATGGAATTCAATTAAGTTATAAAGTTCAACCTTCTCCTGATGGATTAGCTCAAGCGTTTATTTTAGGTGAAGATTTTATTGATGGTGAGCCTTGTGCAATGATTTTGGGGGATAATATATTCTATGGTGCTGGATTAAGTAAGTACTTAAAAATGGCAGTAGAGTCAGTACAAGAAGGTCAGAGTGCCAATGTTTTTGGTTATTATGTAGAGGATCCAGAGCGCTTTGGTGTTATAGAGTTTGATGATGAAGGACGGGCCATTTCAATTGAAGAGAAGCCGAGAAGCCCAAAATCAAATTATGCTGTAACAGGATTATATTTTTATGATGAACATGTATGTGAATATGCTAAGCAAGTTACACCGTCAGCGCGTGGTGAACTGGAAATTACTGATTTAAATAAGATTTATTTAAATCGAGGTGAACTAAAAGTAACTACGTTGGGGCGTGGTTATGCATGGTTAGATACGGGGACAATAGATAGCTTGAATGAGGCATCTCAATTTGTTAGAGCTATTGAAACTCGTGCAGGTATACAAATTTCTGCATTAGAAGAAATATCATTTAATAATGGCTGGATTTCAAAAGAGATTTTATTAGAGAATGCTATAAAATATGGAAAAGCACCGTATGGTCAATATTTAAAAAAAGTGGCAGACGGAAAAATTTTAAAAGAACAGTAAAGGGATATTTAATATGAAGATAATAGTAACAGGTGGAGCAGGCTTTATTGGTGGTAATTTTGTACATTTGATGGTAAATAAATATCCAGAGGATCATATTATTTGTTTAGATGCATTAACTTATGCAGGAAATTTAGCCACTTTAAAGAGCGTAATGGATAAACCTAATTTTTCATTTGTTAAAGGTGATATTGCTAATCGTGAGTTTATATATGACTTATTTGAAAAAATCAAGCCAGATATAGTTATAAATTTTGCAGCCGAGAGTCATGTAGACCGTTCTATTTTAGATCCGGAAGTTTTTTTACGAACTAATGTTATTGGTACGAGTGTTTTAATGGATGCATGTCGAAAGTATGGTATTACGCGGTATCATCAAGTTTCTACTGATGAGGTATACGGAGATTTGCCATTAGATAAGCCAGATTTGTTTTTTACAGAAGCAACTCCTTTGCATACTTCATCTCCATATTCTGCCTCTAAGGCAAGTGCAGATTTATTAGTTTTAGCCTATCATAGAACGTATGGATTGCCAGTTAGTATTAGTCGTTGCTCTAATAACTATGGGCCTTATCATTTTCCTGAAAAGTTAATTCCTTTAATGATTATTAATGCTTTGCATAATAAGAGTTTACCGGTTTATGGTGATGGTTTGAATGTACGGGACTGGTTATATGTGACTGATCATTGTGAAGCAATTGATTTAATTGTGCGTCAGGGAAAAGTTGGAGAAGTTTATAACGTAGGTGGTCATAATGAAGTTAATAATTTGACTATTGTGAAAACAATTTGTTCGATATTAGGAAAATCGGAAAATTTAATTGAATATGTTACTGATCGTCAAGGCCATGATCGTCGATATGCAATTGATCCAGCAAAAATACATAGTGATTTGGGATGGCTTCCTAAAGTTAAATTTGAAGATGGTATTGTAAAGACTATTGAGTGGTATAAGCAAAATAAAGATTGGTGGGAGCCCATTATTTCTGGAGAGTATCAGAAATATTATGAGTCTATGTATCAAGGAAAATTCAATAATTAAGTATTGTTAGGTGATTCTATGAAAATATTAATTACAGGTGTGACAGGGCAATTAGGATATGATGTGGCTGTAGAAGCACTTAGTAGAGCCCATGAAGTTATTGGTATTTCACGAAGAGCATACACGATTAATAATACTAGATATAAAAACTTTATTTGCTCTATTACTGATGAAGCGAAAATTAAGGAAGTCTTTACTGCTGTTAAACCTGATGTAGTGATACATTGTGCTGCTTGGACAGCTGTTGATGCAGCTGAGGAGTCAGAGAATAAGGATATTTTGTATAAGACTAATGTAGAAGCGACAAAATATATTTCTAAGTGCTGTGAAGTAATAGATGCTAAATTGATATATATTAGTACTGATTATGTTTTTGATGGTCAGGGGACAGCCATATGGCAGGAAGCTGAGCAAAATTTACATCCTATTAATTTATATGGAGAGTCTAAATTATTAGGTGAACAGGCGATTCTTTCTGCTTTGAAGAAGTATTTTATTGTGCGAATTTCTTGGGTTTTTGGGATTAATGGTAATAATTTTGTAAAGACTATGTTAAGTGTTGGTCAAAAATATGATTCTTTAAAAGTGGTTAATGATCAAATTGGATTACCAACATATACTAAAGATTTAGCAGGATTATTACTTGATATGGCAGAGTCAACGTCTTATGGAATTTATCATGCTACCAATACTGGTTCTTATATTTCATGGTATGATTTTGCTAAAGAAATTTTTAAACAAGCTAATTATCAAACTAACGTAATTCCTGTAACCACGGATGAATACGGTATATCTAAGGCCAATAGACCCAAAAATAGTCGTTTATCGTTAAATAGATTAAGTGATAATGGATTTACACTGTTGCCGAATTGGAAAGATGCTTTACAGCGCTATTTGCAAGAATTGAGGAATGAGGATGAAATTAACAAAAACTAAATTAGAAGGCGTGATTATTTTAGAGCCTAAAGTATTTGGAGATAATAGAGGCTTTTTTATGGAAAGTTGGAGCAAGCGACAATTAGAAGAATTAGGCCTATATTATGATTTTGTACAAGATAATCACTCATCTTCAACACGAAGAGGGACTTTAAGAGGTATTCATTATCAGAAAGGTGAGCACAGTCAGGCTAAATTAGTTCGTTGTGTTAGAGGGGCGGTTTTTGATGTAGCGGTCGATTTAAGAGTTAAAAGCCCAACATATGGACAATGGATTGGCGTGGAATTGTCTGAAAAGAATAAGAAGCAGCTATTAATTCCGCGTGGGTTTGGACATGGATTTGTTACATTAACAGATGATGTAGAATTTATGTATAAAGCTGACAATTATTATTGCCAAGAGTCAGATAGAGGCATTCTGTGGAATGATCCTCAAATTAAGATTGAATGGGGGATTGATGAACCTATTTTATCTGAAAAAGATAAGAGGCATCCAGCTTTGAGTGAAATTAATGAAAGTGAATTATTTTAATTATATTTTATAATTATTAAAGTTAAAAAGGTTTTTGGGAAAGTGTGGTTATAATGAGAAAATCTTTGCTTACTTCTATGTTGGGGGTACTTTTTGCAAGTGCACTTCCTTTTGCTTCTGTTAGTGCGCAACATATTGTTTCGCCTAATGTACCTCAAGATTCATATGTATATGATTATATTGATAAACTTGATGCACTGGGATATTTACCAGAAGCTCGCCAAACTTCTAAGTCATATAATCGTTTGCAAGTTGCAAAATGGATTGTGACCATAGAAGAGGCTGTTGCACAAAAAGGGGCGAAAAGTCCTTTTGTAATAGCTATGCTAAATCAATTACGGGAAGACTTTGCAACAGAGTTAGAAATTTTGTCAACTGGTGAAGTTCCACATGAGTTCAACGTTACACAAGCAAAAGTTGGTATTGATGTAACTAAAGGAAAAACAATTTCACAAAATAGAACTAAATCCTCATATCAGCCTTTTGCAGTAAATAATAGCGGTTATGATTATGCTGATGGTGTAAATGGTAATGCATCATTTGAAGTTTCGGGATATTTAGGTAATAAATTTGCGGCAGAGATTACCCCTAGATTTGATATAGATAAGGATGATGCTGAACTCTCTTTAGCTCGTGGATATGTGAAAACGTATTTAGGAAGTATGGAAATTCAGATTGGTAAAGATGATATGTGGTGGGGACCTAATCAACGAGGTGTGTTAGGGATGACTACCAATGCTAAAGCTCAAACAGGCATTAAATTATCGTCTATTGATCCTATAGAAATTGGTGGGACATTTAAATTTTTAGGTAAAGTAAAACCAACTTTCTTTTTGTCTAAATTATCAGATAACCGTACTGATGTTAAGGAACCAAATTTATTTGGTGGTCGTATAGAGATTATGCCTAATAAGCGTTTAGTATTAGGTGCTAGTATGCTATCAATTGTAGGTGGGGAAGGAAATCATCTTTCTTCAAGTGACTGGGGAAATTGGCTAGTTGGTAAAAATGATGATTCTAATGATAAATGGAATAGTTTAGCTGGATATGATGTGATCTATAAAATGCCTAAAGTACAAATTTATGGTAGTATTTATGGGGAAGATCAATCTACGGGACTCGGGTTTATTCCATCACCATCGAAAATAGCTTGGAATGCAGGTCTATATTTGCCAACATTGTCAACTGATGGTCGTTGGGATTTACGAATTGAGGGTGGTAAAACTAATAATTGGTGGTATAATCATTGGGTTTTTACGGATGGCTTTACTCATAAAGGACATATAATGGGTGATTATATGGGGCATGATAGTCGACGTTTATATGCTCGCTTAGGTTATTTTGATGATAAGGCAAATCAAATTGGGCTTAATGTTGAGTATTTAGAGATGAATAAAAATAGTCTTGAAAAACCAGAAGTGTTGGCCGTATGGTTAGATGCTCGTCATCGCTTGCAAGAAGACCTGCTTCTTGAAGGTCGTTTAGGTGTAGCTTCTATTGATAGAAGTAAGTCTGGTGACACTACTGATTATATTGTGGGTGTTAATGTGACAAAAACATTTTAAATAAAGAATATTTATTCTAATTAGTGCCTCTTATACCAATGAGGTTGGGGCTGAGGAAATAGTTAGATTTGAAAATCTAATTGGTATAATGGTTTCTATTTGTAAAAATTGATAATATCTTTCTTTGTGAATATTCTATTGATTTTATGTCAATATAACTCTATAATTATATCAATATATCATTTTATTGTGTTATAGTTGTGTTGTAGTTTTACGAAAAGAGGAGATATTATGAAAAAAAGAGCTTTATTATTAGCAGTAGTAGCTGCTTGCGTAACGTCAGCCACTTTCGCGACTCCACAAACTCAATGGCAAGAAGGAGAATGGCAAGTAGATTTAGGGGCTTGGAATGTAGAAGCAAGTACTGATACTAATAAGTTATTTGGAGATGCCGGTATAGGTGATGTCACTACCAATGATAAATGGAATCTTCAAGGTGGTGTTACTTATGGTTTAAATAACTTGTGGGCTCTTCAATATAACTATTATGGGTTAGAAACTAAGGACAGTAATAGTACCGCTGATTTTCATACTGATGGTAATAGCCAAGAAGTAAATCTACTTTACTCTATTAACAAAAATTTTGCAGCTTATGCTGGCTGGAACCGTATTGATAATAAAATTAAAGGAGACGATGAAATCGGCTCTAGAAAGAATAATATTGCTCAAATTGGTATTATTGGTAAAGCTTCGTTAACAGATAAATTAGATGTATATGGCAAAGCTGCTATTGGTACTAAAAATACGACAATTTGGGAAGCTGGTCTTGGTTATAGTATTACTCCTGATTTAGATGTAAATGCTGGGTATCGTTATATAAATACTAAATTAGTTGATAAAGGCGATTATGATGTTATAGGCGATGATGCTAATATTAGTTATAAAGGTTTTATTGCTGGACTTTCTTATCGTTTTGGCAGCGATTCTTATGAAATAGAAGAACCAACGCCAGCGCCGGTATATCGTCCACAGTCGCAACCACAAACTGTGCCTGTAGTGCAACAAATGCCAGCACCTCGGAATGACTATTATTTAGAAAGTGTTCATTTTGGCTTTGATGAAGATCAACCATTAGGCACTGAACAATCTAAATTAGACCATTTTGTACAAGTTGCTAAAGCTAATCCAACGCATACTTTTAAATTAGTAGGTAATACTGATGCAAAAGGCTCGAATGATTATAATACTGCATTATCACAACGTCGTGTAAATAATGTAGCCGCATATGCACAGAGTCAAGGTGTTGCAGCTTCTCAATTAGTCCTTAACTACAAAGGCGAAGTAAATCCAGTATCCACCAATGATACAGATCAAGGCCGCGCCGATAATCGTCGTGTAGATATTTGGGAAAATAAATAAATCATATAATGAGATTTAATTTTACAAATGATATCATTTGTAGTAGAATACATTATTGTCTCGGTAAATAATTTTGTATGGCAACATACAATCAAAGAGGATTCCTCCATATGGGGGAATCCTTTTTTACTTAAATCATTGATAGATATTTAGGATAATATATTTAAAATAGAGTAGGAGGAATGGAAGTACATGAATACAATTACAATATTATTAATTGCTTTTATGGCTGCTATAGGGCCTTTAAGTACAGATATTTATTTGCCCGGGCTGCCTAATATAGCAGCTGATTTAGGCACGAATGCATCGGGGGGACAATTAAGTTTAACAGCTTGTTTTCTAGGATTAGCTATTGGTCAGATTATCATAGGTCCTTGGAGTGATGGGGTAGGGCGACGTAAACCAGCTATTTTATCGTTTATAGGATTTGCGATTACTTCATTTTTTTGTAGTACGGCGACTACGTTACCTATGTTTTTGCTTTGGCGTTTTGTACAAGGGCTAGCAGGCGCTGGTTGTATTGTATTAGCACGATCGATTGCGTCTGATAAATTTTCTGGAAATGAATTAACTCGCTTTATAGCCTTATTAGTTTTAATATCTTCCGTGGTACCCATCGCGGGTCCTATTATAGGAGGGTTTATCTTAGAAAAATTTACTTGGCCATATATTTTTATGTTACTTACTGTGGCTGGTATTATTGGTAGTATTGGTGTTTTGTGGCAATTACCGGAAACTCTTCCATTAGAAAAACGCATGGCTGGTGGCTTAAAAACATCATTACATAATATGCGTATATTATGGCAAAACACATCATATAGAGGTTATTTATTAGTGCAGGGGTTAACCGCTATGGGCTTATTTGGTTATATTGGAGCTGCACCGTTTATTATGGAAGAGATTTATGGATTTTCGCCTAGTGAATTTAGTATATTCTTTGGGATAGGGTCAGCTAGTTTTGCTGCTGCGGCACAAATCAGTGGTCGTATTAGCAAAGCATTCGGTGAACCACAGATTTTGAAATTAGGCATTGGGTTAGGCGGTCTGATTGGTTGTGGTTTGCTATTGGCATCGTTTATTCAGCCTGAAACCCCATATATAGTAGCGGCTCTGTTGATAGGTTTGATTTTTAGCTGTGGCGTTACTTTGCCATTGAGTTTTTCATGTGGTATGAATTCACATGTAGGCATAGCCGGTAGTGCTTCGGGCTTATTGGGTGTCATGTCATTTTTAGCAGGTGCTGTTGCTTCTCCGTTAGTCGGATTAGGTGGTTCCCATACGATGTGGCCATTAGCCATTTTAGTTATGGTTGTACATGGGGGCGCTATTATTGTAATGAGACGATGGGCTCTTTCTTAATCCTAATTGTTAGCGTTGAATTAATCTATCATTATATAGTGAAAAATTCTTATATTAAATAATTTTTGAATAAAGTAGTGTATAAAACAGTGGCTATTATATATTGATTTTAGTATATAATAGCCACTATTTTATTTATATTTATTACAAATATAGTTTCAGTATTCATTAGATAATAGGTAAAAATTAATCATACTTTATTGACAGGAATTAATGCGCGGTGTAAAATGAATGCACATTCATATATAAATTTGGATGTTTTTTATTTTTATCAGTTATTCCTATACAAAAAGAAGGAATTAAAACTTATACTAAGGAGAGAGAGTATGATTAAAGACAAATCTATTGAAGAAGCTAGAGCTGAGATTCATTTTACTCGAAAAATGAATGCGTGCCCTATTGATTTTTCCCCATTTCAATCGAGTAATCCAAGAGCTATAGGGGAACAAAAAGAATATGAAGGCCGTGATGCATCTAACTTTAATCGTCGTCAAAAATATGCAGATCCAGAAGAGCCTCAATTTACAACGCCATTTGGTGATGGTGAAGGAGAACTTCCAGTAGAAGAAGGTCGTTACCGTTTAGTTTGGTCTCGTCATTGCCCTTGGGCTAATCGTGTGTCTATCGCTATTGATTATTTAGGGTTAGATAAAGTAATTTCTAAAGGCGTAGTAGATCCGCTCCGTCCTGCTGGCGTTATTGGGGATTGGTTCTTTACTCTTGATGAGGGGGATGTGGATCCTGTTCTTAAAATTCACTCTTTAGGGGAGGCTTATCGTAAAGGTAATCCTAATTATGATCAACGTTCGACTGTACCTGCCATTGTAGATGTGCAAACAGGAGCTGTGGTTAATAATGACTATCATGTGTTGACTACGGATATTGCTGTGGCATTTAAAAAATTGGCAGATCCTACAGTACCAGATATTTATCCAGAAGAGTTGAGAGATGATATTGACGCTCTTAATGAAGTAATTTATGCGGATGTCAATTTAGCTGTTAATTTGGCGGCTATGGTGAATAATCAGAAAGATTATGAATTCTATTTTGATCGAATTTTTAATCGTTTAGATTGGCTCGAAGAACGTCTTAGCCGTATGCGTTATCTTATGGGGGATACAATTACAGATCCAGATATTCGTCTATTCGTAACATTGCAACGTTTTGATCTCGTGTTTTATCAAAAATACTTTGTTAATAAGAAACGTTTGGTTGATTATCCAAATCTTTGGAATTATGCTAAAGATTTATATTCCATTCCTGCTTTTGGTAATAATACAGACTTTGATTCCATGCGTAAACGTTTTTATTATGTGGATTATACACCGATTGAAGATTTACCACGTTTAGTTCCGAAAGGACCTGATGATGCTATTTGGTTAGAACCTAATGACCGTGCTGAGAAATTTGCAAAATAAGGAATTTTTATGAAAGAGATGGATGAAAACACAGCCACTATTGTGGAATTAATTCAGACTACCAATCTAATAGATAGACCTGATTTGTTAGCATTGGCTAAAGTTGCTTTTATTGATTATGTAGCCTCTACCTTGGCTGCTTCTAAGGAGCCTAAGGTAGTGGCTACAGCACAGCAACTTGCAACGCGTAAACGTGTTGCTCATAATCGAAAGCTAATAGGTCAACCGTATGAAGCGGCACCTGAGTATGCGGCCTTTTTTAATGGCTTTTGTTCTCACTATTTAGATTATGATGATGCACAGGCCAATATTGCCGGTCATTTTAGTACCGTGCTATTTTCTGTTCTGCTGTCTGTTGCTAAACCCACTGATATGGTGTTAGATATTTTGACTGCTTATGTAGTAGGTGCTGAACTAGAAGGTTTGCTAGGTGCCTATCTAAATCCACAACATAAATTGGTTGGTTGGCATTCTACAGGTACGATAGGTCCTTTAGGTGGTGCGGCCGCTTTAGCTAAATTAGCTAAGCTTACCGCGTCTGAAACGGCTCAATTATTATCGTTAGCAGGTACACAATCGGCAGGAATGGCTTTTCAAGCCGGATCAGATACTAAACCGCTTCATGCAGGGTTAGCGGCTCGTAATGCGGTCTTTGCTTTTTGGCTCTTACAAGAAACAAAATTAACTGCGAACCAGAATGTATTTAATAATGAGACCGGTTGGCTTAAGACATTAGGTGCTGTTGATATAGAGCCAACACAGTTACAATCACAGTGGTTACAGCCAGGGCAAATTAAAGAACCTGGCTTATGGATGAAGCTACATCCTTACTGCTCGGCAGCTATTTGTGGTGCTTCTGCTTGTGAAAAAATTCGTAAGCAATATCTAGTTCCAAGAGGATATAGTTGGGCAGATATTGAGCGCGTTACCTTTCACTTTCCGCCAAAGGCAGATACTGCTTTGCGATATAGCGCACCACAGAGTGGACAAGAAGGTCGTTTTTCTATGGAATTTGTTGGTTGGCAAATGTTAGCTTTAGGTCATATTGAAGACGATTTATTTAAACAGGCATCGGTACCGGAGGGATTTGTAGAATCACTGCAAGCAGGTCGTTTTTGTCGAAAGCATGATTTGCCTGAAGTCGCTAAGGATGTACGGATTACGAAAGTTACTGTGCAGGTAAAAGATGGGCAAGAATTTTCCTATATGGAAACGGCACCATTAGGCTCCCCTGCAAATCCATTTACTGCGGATATCTTATCTATAAAATTGGCTAACGCGACATCAACTAAAATGAGTGAAACCTTATTAGCGGTTATGAAAGATTGGCCACAGGGTACTATGGCTGAGATATTAAAACTTTTATAAGTCAATGATTTATAGAAAGAAATCAGTATATATTTACATAAAAGATAGTAATTAAATATTGAAATACATAAAATGTTGTGAAAAGAGATGAGGAATAGTATGAAGTTAAGAAAATATTGGAAGCGTGCAGCCTTATTAGGTACTTTGGTATTAGCTTTGGGGGTAGTTGCTGGTTGTGGTAGTGATGAAAGTACGGATACAGCCACTGTAAATCCCGATGCAAAAGTAGTAAATGTAGCTACGCGAGGTACATCGAAACCATTTTCTTATACGAATGATGATGGTACATTAACGGGGTATGATGTAGAGATATTGAAGGAAGTAGAACGACGTGATTCAAGCTTGCATTTTAACTTTAAGCCAATGGCTGTAGATGCGGCATTTGTAGCAATGGATGCAGGTCAAGTAGATATGATTGCGAACCAAATGCGTAATAATCCACAGCGAGCTGCGAAATATATTTATACTAAAGAAATTAATAATTACACAGTTCGGAAGTTAGTAGTTAAAAAAGGGCGCACTGATATTCATTCTTTAAAGGATTTAGAAGGGAAAACAGTAGCTGCAACTACTAATTCAGAATTTGTAGATTTATTAAAACAATATAATGAAACGGCAACAACTCCAATTAATGTTATTTATACAGATAAGGGGACGGTAGAAACATTAAACTTAGTAGCTACTGGTCGTGCAGATGCAGCTGGTGAATATGAATACATGGTAACTACGGCTCAGAAAGATCGTAATTTACCAGTTGAATCTGTGGGTGATACATTAACGGATGTTCCTACTTATTTCTTACTTCGTAAAGATCCTGAAATGCAAAAAGTAGCAGATAAGATTGACGCACAAGTAAAAGCTATGCGCGCCGATGGGACTCTTAAAAAATTATCTGAGCAGTATTTAGGTGGTGACTATACAGTAGAACCAGCTAAGCAATAGTTGGTAGGGAGGAATAGTATGGGACAGTATTTTGATGTAGCCTATATGGTGAAATCCTTTCCAATCCTATTAACATCGCTTAATATAACATTAACTATTACGATTGTAGCAACTATATTGGGTATTTTATTAGGATGCCTAATTGCCATTGCGCGTGTTAACAGAGTGCCTGTTTTAAAACAGGCACTTACTGTTTATGTCTCATTTATGAGAGGAACTCCTTTTTTAGTACAACTGTTTTTAATTTATTTTGGAGTGCCTGAAATTTTGAGTCATGTAGGTATTAGCACTAAGAATGTACCCGGCTTATTATTTGTTCTTGTTGTATTTACATTACATATAGGGGCTTATAGTTCTGAAATTTTGCGCAGTAGTATTTTGACGGTGTCACAAGGTGAAAAAGAAGCCGCTATGAGTTTAGGGATGACTAGTTTTCAAAGTTATCGCCGCATTATTTTACCACAAGCGTTTACTATGGCGATTCCGCCATTAATTAATAGTGTGATTGGTATGATGAAAGGTACATCTTTAATTTTTAATGTAGGTGTAGTAGATATTATGCGTCGTGCTGATTTAATGGGAGCTAATTCACAGCGTAGTTTAGAGTTATTTGTAGATGTTGCTATTATCTATGGGTTATTAGTATTGATTATTTCATTAATTGGGCGATTTTTAGAGCGTCGTTATACTATTAGTGAGCGCGTTGCACGGATGACGGCAAACCGTACCGTTGCTAGTAAGGGGTGAGGCACATGGAATCAACCAGTATTATTAGCTTTCAATACATAAGCGGTACTTTTTGGTATGTATTAGGATATGTAAAAGTAACTTTGTGGCTTACGTTTGCTAGTGTAGGCCTTGGTGTAGTATTAGGTTTACTTAGCTCGGTGGCACAGCTTAATCGAATACCGATTATGAGTCAGATGGCAGATATTTTTGTTATTGTATGTCGTAGTTTGCCTAATATGGTATTACTTTATTTAGTATATTATGGTTTACCTATTGTATTCCTTGCCTTAGAAGATCAGACGGGTGTTCATGTACCATATGAAAAAGTACCAGCTTCGTTAGTCGCTGTAGTGGGCTTAACCTTGCATACAGGAGCCTATTTGAGTGAAATTTTCCGCGCCGCGATTCAGTCAGTTCCTAAAGGGCAAGTAGAAGCTGCATTAGCTATTGGCATGACATGGACACAAGCATTTCGTCGTATTGTGTTACCACAGGCTACCGTATTTGCCTTGCCTTTATTCGCTAATCAGTTCTTAAATACGATGAAAAGTACTAGTATAGTATTTATTATTACCGTAGTAGAATTATTGGGGGCTGCGAAGCTTTATGTGGAAGATAATTCAGCCTATTTTGAAGCGTATATTGTAGTAGCGCTTATTTATTGGGGATTAGGAATTATTTTTGAGTTTATTTTTGAACAGTTGGAGCACCGGTTGAGTCAATATAAACGAGGTAATGCTGTGTAAGTAAAGTATATCTATATGTATTTAGTTACATAAGATTATAGTATTAGCATGTCTAATGGCGTATATATAGATTAATTGAGAGTAGAGGATTCTATGATTGAGATACAAAATGTGAGAAAATCCTTCGGGAATCGTGAAATTTTGAAGGGCATAGATATAACGGTACCGACAGGGTCGGTTACTGTTATTCTGGGGCCTTCAGGGAGTGGTAAAACTACATTTTTACGGACGCTTAACTTTTTAGAAAAAGCGGATGCTGGAAAAATGACCTTGAATGATGTGACGGTAGACTTACATAATGCATCAAAGAAAGAAATATTACATATTCGTCGCAACACATCTATGGTATTTCAGATGTATAATCTATTTTCTAATATGACGGCTCTTGAAAATGTTATGGAAGGGCTTGTGACTGTTAAAGGGATGAAAAAATCGGAAGCTCGTATTAAAGCTGAAAAATGTTTGGAAGCAGTTGGGATGAAAGACTTTGCAGATTATTATCCCGTACAACTATCTGGAGGTCAACAACAGCGTGTTGGTATAGCCCGGGCGATTGCAATGGATCCGGCTGTCATATTATTTGACGAACCAACCAGTGCGCTTGATCCTGAACTTGTGGGTGAAGTGTTGGGGGCGATTAAAACGATTGCTCGTGAAATGCATGTTACCATGATTGTCGTTACCCATGAGATTGGCTTTGCTAAAGAAGTAGCTGATCAAGTTATCTTTATGGAACAAGGTGTTGTAGTAGAACAAGGAACGGCCAAAGAAGTGATTAGTAATCCTCGTGAAGAGCGTACTCGCCAATTTTTAAATCGCTACTTAGGACAGTGGGAGGATTATGTAATATGAGTCAAACTGATGTAGATAATCAAAATATGGATAAACAAGTTAAGTCAATTCGTATTGAATCACTTGATAATCTTACGTATCGTCAATTGACTGAGGCTGATGGAGCTGTGTATTACCAAGTTCTTCATGAGGGGTATGCTAGCAATTTAGAGTATGGTGTTGATTTTTCAGCTAGTCATATGACTGAAGTAGATGCTACAGCTTGGCTGAGGGAACATCCTACATATGGTTTATTTGTAGCCGAGCAATTAGCGAGTTCCATTACCTTGCGTATGCCATGGGGGCCGAAGCCAGGGCCGCGGGAGTATCCGCATATTGGTCATTTTGTAACGTCACCACATTTCAAAAATCAAGGCTATGCAAAGAAATTGCTTCAATGGTTAGAATCAGAGGTTTTGCATAATCAGTTAAAGGCCCCATTAGTTACTTTGGGCACGGCGGATACACATCCCTGGCTTAAGGATATGTATATAAGTTTAGGGTTCACGATTACGAAAGTAATGCAACTGCCGGGACTTACACATCAAACAATTTATTTTGAAAAGAAAATTTCACAATAAGGCAGTAATAGAAATATTTTATATATAATATTTAATAAGGTAAGCTAGGTGTTAGCAAAAATTTGTGGTATACTGCAGTGGGAGATAGTATTCTGCGGAAACTATACTCTATCTGACACACAATGCTTCATGTATATAGACGAGAGACAGTCTCACCATGTAGGGGCAATCTATAGGATGCTTCATACAGTTCGGAGAGGCTTAGTTTGCCTATTTTTAGTGTTCGATGGATACGCTCCTCGAGCACTTTTTTTATTGCTTATTGTTGATGGTTGTTAGTTTTGGTTGTGACGTAAATATATGTAACAAATAGCGTTAGCCTGAGAACATCATAGGGATAAGTATTGATAAAGGAGATAAAAATGATACGTGAAGTGTTAGCTGGTAAGATTCATCGTGCTACGGTGACTCAAGCCGAGCTTGATTATGTAGGAAGTATTACTGTAGATTCAGAATTATTAAAAGCCGCAGGTATTTATGAATATCAAAAAGTAGACATTGTTAATATTAATAATGGTGAACGATTTCAAACTTATACTATTTGTGGAGAACCTAATAGTGGTGTTATTTGTTTGAATGGAGCGGCTGCTCGTTGTGCCTGCACAGGGGACATGATTATTATTATGGCCTATGGGCAATTAGATGACGAAGCGATTGAACATCATAAACCGTCCGTTGTGTTTGTGGATGAAAAGAATGCCATTGTAAGAGTAACGAATTATGAGAAACATGGTTTGTTAGCTGATATGAAGTAATTGTGCTGTCAGAGCAGAGCTATCTTCACAAACATAAGTCATGAAAGGACGGATTAGTATGAAAATTATAACGACGATTGCTGAGGTGCGTGCTATTGTTAAAGAATGGCGCCGTGCTGGTGAGACGGTAGGCTTTGTACCTACTATGGGATATTTACATGAAGGTCATGCTTCATTAATTAGTCGGGCGGTAGCTGACAATGATCATGTTGTAGTCTCTACATTTGTTAATCCGACTCAATTTGGGCCAACGGAAGATTTGGAGGCATACCCTCGTGATGAAGCGCGTGATGCCGCCTTGTGTGAAGGTATGGGCGCAGATATTATGTTTCGTCCAGACCCTGCTGAAATGTATAATAATCCTAAAGTATCCGTTGTTGTTAACGATATGAATGAACATCTGTGTGGGCTTAGTCGCCCTATTCATTTTCATGGTGTATGTACAGTCGTTACTAAATTATTTAATATTGTGACACCGGATACAGCTTATTTTGGTGAAAAAGATGCGCAACAATTGGCAATTATTCGTAAAATGGTTCAAGATTTGAATATGCCATTAGAAATTGTTGGCTGCCCTATCGTACGAGAGGCGGATGGACTTGCTAAATCTTCGCGCAATACCTATTTATCATCAACGGAACGAGAAGCCGCACTTTGTTTATCACGAAGTATTTTTTATGGCCAGGAACAAATTAAAGCGGGGATGCGGGCTAATGATTTAGAACAGGCTATGAAAGAAATAATTGCTAAAGAGCCATTAGCTAGAATTGAGTATGTGAAGGTAGTAGATGCTCTTACAATGAATGATATAGAAATCATTGATCGGCCTGTATTAATCGCTGTGGCGGTGTATATTGGCAAAACCCGCTTGATAGATAATTTTAGTTTTGATCCTAAGATAAATACTACACCATCTAAAAATAAATAGGCCGAGGCCAGAGGAGGAAGCTTATGAATACATTTGTAGCTATCTTGCAACGCATTACGGGGATGATTATTAAGTATATTGGTGTCATTATTATTGCGTTTACGATTTGGGCCTGTTGGACTCCTAATGTTTTTAGTTGGACTGTTAGTTATACGTCTATTTTTCTAGGTGTTGCTATGTTTGGGATGGGGCTTTCTATTAAGGCACAAGATTTCAAAATTGTATGGGCTAATCCTAAGGAAATTTTGTTAGGTGGCGTCTTATTGCAATATACTATTATGCCTATTACAGCCTATATACTTTGTCAGGCTTTGCAATTGCCGACAGATATTGCAATTGGTGTTATCTTAGTAGGGTGTTGTCCAGGGGGCACAGCGAGTAATGTAATTACGTATATTGCTAAAGGTGATGTTGCGTTATCCGTGGGGATGACGATTGCCTCTACGTTGCTAGCGCCTTTGATTACCCCATTTCTTATTTTTTCATTAGGGGGTACTTGGGTAGATGTATCCTTTTTAGCCCTGGTCATGTCTGTTATTAAGGTGGTATTAATACCTGTCCTAGTAGGTATTGTGATTCATCATTTCTTTGGTAAAAAATTAGAGGCCTTATTGGCTTGTATGCCTTTAGTTTCATCCATAGCCATTGTTATGATTATTGCCGGTATTATATCTGTGAATGTTAGTAAAATTTTTACGGCTGGGATATTAGTGTTAGCCGTTGTTATGCTACATAATTTGATTGGTATGGGATTGGGACTTATAGCGTCAAAAATTTTGCGTACTACCTATCCTAAAGCGACCGCCATTGCCATTGAAGTGGGAATGCAAAATAGTGGGCTGGCTGTATCTTTAGCGACGTTGCACTTTGCTATGAATCCATTAGCTACGTTGCCAGGCGCTATTTTCAGTGTATGGCATAATATTTCTGGTGCTATCTTTGCGTCTATACGCCAAAGGCATAAGGGGGACGAAGTAGCGATGCCTACTGATTTTGTAGGAGAATCTGAATAGGCGATTTTTTGACGATTCTATACTAAAATGTAATATTATTAATTCATTATTCGTAAATGATAATTGACACTCTTATGAAACGATGTAAAATGGGTATATGAAAGATTGCATTTTGGCATAAGTGTGTAATAATGATTAATATTTTTTAGAATTGTAGAAAATAATTAAGCATTTTATGATTTGTGTCATCGGGAGGATGTAATCACAGCTAGACACTGGGCCATACAATGTCAGTTTGTGAACTCTAATTTAGGTTGTTTATGAGCGGAGATATGGACTTATGTCTTGAAGAATAGACGCTCCCTTAATAACAACATTGCTTGTGGGGACACATCGATTATTATTTTGTTCTTATTTTTTATGAATGTGAGCCATCACCTTCAGTGTTGTTATAAACACTGGAGGTGTTTTTTTGTGGAAATGAATGGTTTGTATTTAGTAATTGCCTCGGCGTGTATCCTCGTCCTAGCGTATCGCTTTTACGGGGCGTTCCTCGCGTCAAAGGTATTGGTGTTAGACCAATTTCGTCCAACACCAGCGGTCGTTCATAATGACGGCCATGACTATGTACCTACAAATAAGTGGGTTACCTTTGGTCATCACTTTGCGGCTATTGCTGGTGCCGGTCCATTAGTAGGTCCTGTTATTGCGGCGCAATTTGGGTATTTACCAGGTCTACTTTGGATTTTAATTGGCTCGGTAGTAGCTGGTGCAGTGCATGACATGGTCATCTTATTTGCGTCAGTTCGTTATGACGGTAAATCGATTGCTGACATTGCGAAAGAAGAAATTTCCAATTTAGCGAGTGTAGGGGCTATGTTAGCAACGTTGTTCTTGCTTATCATTACATTAGCAGGGATGGCCGTAGTAGTTGCAAATGCACTTCATAACTCTGCTTGGGGTTTCTTCTCTGTAAGTATGACAATTCCAATTGCTATTTTTGTTGGTATTTACTTACGTTGGTTACGACCTGGTAAAATTCAGGAAGCTACTGTAATTGGCGTAGCACTTATCTTTGCAGCTATCTTTTATGGTCCTGAAGTTGCGGCATCTCAATATGCTTCTTGGTTTACCTATGATTTGCAAACAATTGAAATCATGTTAGCTGTTTATGGTTTTTTTGCTGCTGCATTACCAGTTTGGTTGTTATTAGCACCTCGTGATTATTTATCTACCTATTTGAAAATTGGTACTATTGGTGCGTTAGCACTTGGTATTATTATCGTAATGCCAGTCATTCAGATGCCAGCGGTGACTCAATTCATTCATGGTGGTGGCCCTGTATTAAAAGGATCGGTTTTCCCATTCATCTTTATTACCATCGCTTGTGGTGCTTTGTCTGGTTTCCATACCGTAATTGCTACCGGTACTACACCTAAGATGATTACAAATGAACGTGAAATTTTACCTATCGGTTATGGTGCTATGCTTACCGAAGCGTTCATTGCTATGATGGCATTGATTGCAGCTACAGCTTTACATCCAGATGATTATTTTGCCATTA
Organism: Veillonella criceti; assembly: GCF_900460315.1. Taxonomy (NCBI): domain Bacteria; kingdom Bacillati; phylum Bacillota; class Negativicutes; order Veillonellales; family Veillonellaceae; genus Veillonella; species Veillonella criceti. The sequence continues at coordinate 2,012,515 of NZ_UHIO01000001.1, forward strand.
ATTCAACGGCTGAATCTTTCAAAACATTAGGCTTACAGGTTCATGAATTACCAGCTTTATCCGCTATGGTTGGGGAAGATTTAATGCATCGTCCAGGCGGTGCAGTATCTTTGGCTGTTGGTATGGCTCATATTTTCTCTAAATTGCCTAATATGGACCATTTAATGGGCTACTGGTATCATTTCTGTATTATGTTTGAAGCTTTATTTATCATGACATTAATTGATGCGGGTACTCGTGTAGGTCGTTACTTATTACAGGAATTATTAGGTCGCTTCTACAAACCACTTGAAAACGTTAACTGGGCACCTGGTGTATACGGTTGTGCGGCCCTTATCTGTATTATGTGGGGATATCTTGTATTACAAGGTAATATTGGTATTATTTGGCCATTATTTGGTGTATCGAATCAGTTGTTAGGGACTATGACCTTAGCTGTTAGTACTACTGTTATTATGCGTCTTGGTCATAAACGTTACGCTTGGGTAACTGCTGTCCCTTGTTTCTTTATGGCTATTATCGCTATCGCTGCTGATTTTGAAAATGTATTCTATAGCTACATTCCAGCAGGTAAATGGACACTTGTTGCTTTTAGTTTAGTTATGTTCCTTATGATTGTAATTGTGCTTGTAGAAGCAATTCGTAGCTGGATTCGTTTAGCTAAAATGCCACAAAGTTATCGTACACAAGAAGAAATTGAAGCAGAGAGCCTCAAAAAATATGGCGCTCCTAATGTAGAAATAAAATAATTTATATTATGAATATGGTTTGAATGACATTTACCATAAAAATAACCGCTTTGAGCTCGAAAGAGCTTGAGGCGGTTATTTTTGTGTTCGTATTTTTTATATATGATTTAAGTTATGATGTATAATCGATTATTCGAAAAAAATAGATATTATTTCAAGAAAATGAAACTATTATGAGATATAGATATAATTGAATGTAAAAAAATAGTAAAAATGTCTTGTGGGGGGGGATTTTTGTGCTATTATTTCTTTGGAAAGTGGAAAGTGGAAAGAGATCTTGGGAGTATATTGTAATTTATTAAATATTTGTATTTTAATCATTAGCAAATACTAGTAAATTAGTAATACACACAACATTTAACACATAAAATAATATAGATATGTACTCAAAGATGCTTCCCTTTTTGATGTCGGCCATAAGTTTAGTGATATTGTGAAACGTAGAGGCTCCCATTTGTGAGATTCCTCATGAATGGGATTTTTTTCTAGCTTATAACTCACTATTTCACTATACATTTGGTTAGAGAATCATATAACTTTGAGGATTAATTTTGTTGATTATTATTCAAGTATTATCACATTATATGATTCGATTATTTGCGTGAATATTTTGTGTTAGAGGATATTAACTTTGGCGATGGCTTTAATAGTTAGTATCAAAAGTGGAAGAAAGGGTGAATTTTAGCGTGAATAAGATTTACAAAATTATTTGGAGTCGTACAAAAAATTGTTATGTAGTTGCATCTGAATTGGCTAAAGGTCATGGGAAAGCAACTTCATTGGGGATCGCTAAGAAGACTAGCCTAGCATTGGCAATTAGTTTAGCTTTGGGGGGTTCTCTTTCGGGAAATGCTGTTTGGGCTGCACAGGGACCTGAAGACAAGACTTCAACGGCTACGGGTACCAATAGTGTCGCATTTGGTGGTGCTACGGCTAATGGGCAAGGTACAGTTGCTTTAGCTGGTGGTATTGCTAGCGGAGATGGGAGTATAGCTATTGGTGAAGGCGCAGAAGCGGCTGATGGTGCATTAGCTATAAATGGTCAAGCTAGCAATGGTGCATATGCAGCGATTAAAGGTTATAGTGATGGATCTCAAACTTTGACATTTGGTGGTAGTGCTTTAGGCATGATGTCTCAATCGATGGGTGTACTTTCTTATGCAGATGGGGAAGGAGCTTTATCATATGGGTTTAGAGCTGCTGCAGTAGGTGATAATACCATTTCTATTGGTCGTGAGGCTAGAGCAGATAATAATGACTCGGTTGTGATTGGCGCTATGGCTAGTGCTCAGGGGGCAGGCGATGTATCCATAGGTAAAGAGGCTGTGGCGAATGGTGGTATTGCCATTTTAGGTACTCTTAATCAGGACTTAGAGGATGAACCTGAAGGCGGTAGTGTAGCCGTTCTAGGTAAGGTAGATGGTAATCGTTCATATACTATTGGTGGTCTGACAGAGGGTGATGATTCGCTATCTATAGGTTCCCGTGCTAATGTTGATGGTAATTATTCATATGCTATTGGGGTTAATTCATCTGCAATAAGTAATCATGGTATTGCTATTGGTGACTATGCAGTTTCTAAGGCTGATAGTACACAAGCGATAGGGGAGCAAGCTCAAGTTTGGTCATCAGGCGGAACGGCTATTGGCTCATGGTCATCTGTTGATAAGGATTCACCAAATGCAGTTGCCATTGGTTATTCCACAGCAGCTAGTGCTGACAAAGCTTCCGCACTTGGTGCTGAAGCGAGTGCAGATAAAGCAAATTCCGTAGCACTTGGTGCGAACTCTTTAACTAATAAAGATTTTGCTGTTGTGACAGCAACTTCTGAAATTACTAAAGGAACCGGATCTAATGCTGTAGCAACTAAGTTTGGGAATTTTGCTGGCACCGCTACAGGTGTAGTATCTATTGGTAATGTTGGAGCTGAACGTCAAATTATTAATGTAGCGCCAGGTGAAGTATCGGCTTTTTCTACTGATGCAATTAATGGCTCTCAATTATTTACTGTTGCAGATCAAGTAGTTCAAAATCAGGCGGATATTAAAGCAGTTACATCTACTGCTGATTCAACAGCTAAAGCTGTTAATGAAAAAGGTATTACCTTTGCCGGCGATACCGGTTCAAAAGTTACTAAAAAATTAGGTGAAGAAGTTAAAGTCTTTGGTGGTAAAACTAATACTGATAATTTAACAAATAATAATATTGGTGTAGTAGCAGGGACAGAGGGCTTAGAAGTTAAATTGGCTGAGAAGGTAGATTTAGGTTCTCAGGGCCAGTTAACTGTTGGCAGTACAATTATTAATCCAGCTTCTATTACTACTAATAGTTTAGCTATTACTGGTGGTCCTAGTATGGATAAGGCTGGCATTAATGCAGGAAATAAAAAAATTACTAATGTATTAGCCGGCACCAATTCTACAGATGCAGTAAACTATGGACAACTAACGAGTGAATTAGATAAGGTAAAACCAGAAGCTGGTAATAATATTACAATTGATGGGCCAAGTGAGGCTAATGGTAATAAATATGTTATTAATGGCTTAAAAACTACTGTATCAACATCAGATAAGTATATCATAGTTACTCCAGGTGCAGAGGTTGAAGGAACAACCGATTATGCAATTTCTTTGAGTGAAGCAACAAAAGCGGCAATAGATTCTATCGATGATAAGATAGATAAGAAAGATGTTGCTAGTGTAGCGCAATCTTCTATTGCGGTAGAAGGTACAGAGCCAAATGTAACAGTAACATCAAGTGCCGATTCAACAGGTAAGCTTACATATAATGTGGCGCTTAATAAAGAATTAGATTTAACTAAAGATGGTTCTATTACTATTGGTGATACGGTAATTGATGGTACAAAAGCTCTTGTAGCAGATACTACTATTAATGCAGATGGCATTACAACGAATAAACTAGCTATTACCGGTGGTCCTAGTATGGATAAGGCTGGAATTAATGCAGGTAATAAAGTAATTTCTGGTGTAGCTAAGGGTATAAAAGGTACAGATGCAGTTAATGTTGATCAACTTAATGCTTCTTTAGGTGAATTAGAAACTAAAGTAACATCTAATATTCAGTATACCTTTGCTGGTGATGTAGCGACTGGAGATGGCAGTAGTGAATTTGTAAGAAAAACTGGTGATACAATTAAAGTTACTGGTGGGGCAGAAGCTGTTACTGATGTTACTAAGTTAAGTGAAGGTAATATTGGTGTTGTAGTAGATTCTACAAATGGGGAATTGGCAGTTAAACTAGCCCAGAATCTTAATCTTACTAATACTGGGTCTATCTCTATTGGCGATACTGTTGTTGATAGCAATCATATAGCGGTAGCAGGGACAACTATTAATGATCAAGGCATTAGTACTGTTGGTAATATTACATTATCAAAAGATGGAATTTATGCTGGTGATAAACAAATTAAGGGTGTTGCTGAAGGGATTGCTGATACAGATGCTGTTAACGTGAGTCAATTACGTTCGGAACTTGGTAAAGCAGTATCTGAGGTTGGTTTATCTTTTGCCGGTGATTTAGGGAATACTGTAAAAGTAAATAATGGTGGTACCTTAAATATTTCTGGCGGTATTAAAGAGGCTAATAAATTAGTTGATGGTAACATTGGCGTGATTGGTACCGATAAAGGTTTATCAGTACAATTAGCTAAAGACTTAACAGGCTTAAACTCTGTAACAACTGGTAATACGGCTATTAACCATGATGGACTTACTATTAAAGGCAAAGACGGTAAAGATGGTGCCGTTATTAGAGAAGATGGTATGGCTATTAAAGGCAAAGATGGTAAAGATAAAGTTGTTGTTAAAGAAAATAAAGTTGATGTAGGTGGCAATGTTATCCAGAATGTTGGGGATGGTTTAAAACCAAATGAAGCGGTAAACCGTGGTCAATTAGATGCCGTTGAAGATCGTGTAGATGGTTTGTCTAATGGTTTTGGTAACTTAAATGGTCGTGTTAATAAATTAGATCGTCGTGTTGATAAAGTAGGTGCTGGAGCGGCTGCATTAGCTGCATTGAATCCTTTAGATTTCAATCCAGATGATAAATGGAATTTTGCGGTTGGCTATGGCTATTACAAAGATACAGACGCTATCGCAATGGGGGCTTATTATCAACCAAATGAGGACACTCGTTTTAGTGTAGGCGGGACTATTGGTAATGGCGATAATATGATTAATGCAGGTGTTAGCTTACGTTTTGGACAATCTAATGGTGTGTCAACCTCTCGCGTAGCATTGGCTAAAGATGTAGAATCACTTAAACGTATTGTTCAACAGTTAGTAACTGAAAATGAACAATTACGTCGTGGTGGTCATGGTGCAACGTCTGGCTATCCAGATATTTCTGATCGTGAGTTCCCAGATGTGCCTAAGAATCATTGGGCTTATGAATATGTGGATACTATCACTAAGAAAGGGTTCACTATTGGTTATCCTGATGGCGAATTTAAAGGCGACCGTACGCTTACTCGTTATGAATTTGCAGCTGTTGTATATCGCGCACTTAAAAATGGTGCTGAAATCGATGGCGGCATGGCACGGGCAATTGATGAATTTGGTCCAGAATTGGCCCGCCTTGAAGGGCTTGATCACAGCCGTGTAGATCGTGTAGCTGGTGAAGATAATGATCGTTACAAAATTGAACGTCTTCGTGTAAACAATAAAGATAATGAAGAAACAAACGATTATCGTGACATTTATGGTAGCAAAATTCAAAAAGAAGAAGTAGCTCAATAAGAGGTTTGTTTACACAAGAAGAAGCGACTGTGCAGAATGTCTGCACAGTCGTTTTTTTAGTATCATATAGGGGGATATTGAAGTTCTCTTCATTTTGTGCTAGAGTAAGCATATAATGATATTCTATAGTATAGGAGATTGCTAACGATGAGTGCAAAACCAATGACAGTTTCGTATAATTGCCGAGAACAGCTTTGTGTGGAATCGGCACCAGGTCCAGGGGCCATTGTTATTTTTGGGGCGTCTGGGGATTTGACGAAACGAAAATTGTTACCCGCTATCTATGCTTTATTTGAGCGGAATTTATTGCCAGAAAAGTTTGCCGTAATTGGCGTGGCTCGTACGGAGATGAGTAATGAAGATTTCCAAGAGGAAGTACGTGAGGCTATGTTAGTCAATGGCGATACTGTAACAGAGGAGTTCTTACATCGTTTTTCCTATGTGGCGGGCCAATATACGGAAGCTGATACTTTTGCCCGCTTACAGACTGAATTAGAACGGGTTAGCGAAGTACATGGTACGGAAGGCAATGCTTTATTTTATTTAGCTATGCCACCAACTATGTTTGAACCCATTGTAAAAGGGTTAGCTGAACAAGGTTTATTGGAAGAAGAAGAAGCTTGGGCTCGTGTGATTATTGAAAAACCGTTTGGTCATGACTTAGAAAGCGCAGTAGCCCTTGATAAATCGTTGAAACGTTACATTAAAGAATCGCAGACCTATCGTATTGACCATTACTTAGGCAAAGAGACGGTTCAGAATATTTTGATGCTTCGCTTTGCAAATTCTATTTTTGAACCTTTATGGAACCATACATATATTGAAAAAGTAGAAATTACAGTGGCTGAAGAATTAGGCGTAGAAAAACGTGCTGGCTATTATGACAAAGCGGGCGCTTTACGTGATATGTTCCAAAATCATATGGTGCAAATGTTATCGTTGATTGCTATGGAACCACCTGCTGTTTTTGAAGCGGATGCGTATCGTGATGAAATTGCTAAGTTAATTTCATCCATTCGTCCGTTAGAAGGGCAGGATTTAGGCAATATTTCGGTTCGTGGGCAATATGTAGAATCGGTTGATTCTGATAGACCTGCTGCTGGTTATCGTAAGGAAGAGGGCGTCGATCCTCGTTCACAAACTGAAACGTATGTAGCGTTAAAATTATTTATTGATAACTGGCGTTGGCGTGGCGTGCCATTCTATATGCGGACAGGCAAACGCTTGCCTAAGAAGTCTAGTGAAATCGCGATTACCTTTAAGCCAATTCCACATTCGATTTTTAAACCAATTCGTCCAAAAGATTTTAACCAAAATGTATTATTATTACGCATGCAACCGCATGAAGGTATGGGCTTATCTATTGAGGTAAAAGCACCAGGCTCGAAGTTGTGTGTTAATACATTAGATATGGACTTCTCTTATAGTGATTTTATGCAAGGGGAAGATATTCCTGATGCGTATGAACGATTAATTTTAGATGCTTTATTAGGGGACCAAACACTCTTTGTGCGCAATGATACCGTAGAGGCCTCTTGGCAATTATTTATGCCATTAATTCGCGCATGGGATGCTAATCTTGAAAACGTGCCACTTTGTTTCTATCCAGCCTTCAGTGAAGGTCCAAAAGAAACCAACGAAATTTTGGAAGGAGGATCCTTACAATGGCGCAAGATTTAATTCATTCATTTGAAACACCACAAGAAGTGGCCGAAGCCGTAGCAAACTCTTTTGTGCAGTTAACCAATCAATGCATTGCTGATACGGGGTCTTGTGTAGTGGCTATTTCAGGTGGGACTACACCGAATACGTTGTTTGAACTTTTAAATACCGATGAATATCGCAAACAGCTTGACTGGGAACGCATTTATTTTTTGTGGGTTGATGAACGCTTTGTGCCTCAAACTAATCCAGATAATAATTTCTATCGTGCCAAGGAACGCTTATTTGCTTATATTGGGGGGAGTAGTCACTTCTATCCTGTTCCTACGAATGGCGGTACGGTGGAAGAAGCCGCTGAGGCGTACGAAAAAGAAGTAATGATGGTTCTTCGTGCGTGCGAAAAAGACGGCGTTGATTTAGCTTTATTAGGCCTTGGTGATGATGGTCATACAGCTTCTTTATTTGCGCGCTCTAGAGCCTTGGAAGAAACGAGCCGTGCTGTCATTCCTGTGACAGATGGCAAGGTTTGGCAACGAGTTAGTATGTCCTTCCCGTTTTTAGCTAAAGCTAAACAAGTCTGGTTTACCGTGGTTGGTGAATCAAAAGCAGCAGCATTAGGCCGTGTGCTTCGTCAGCGTGCTGATTATGCCGATGATACTTGGCAAGATCGGATTGGTCATGTGCTGCCAGGGGCTGTGCTATCTCAAGAGGAAGTTGTGTGGTATGTAGATACGGCAGCTAAACATAAATAAAAGTAAGCCTTGCAAATGAAGATACGGCTATCATGATAGCGTTCGCTTAAAATGTATATCTAGTTTGACAATTTGCTATGGCTAATCTATAGCTATTTAGGTGCTTTTCGTGTTACACTGTAGAGAGAAATCATTGTATTGTAGCTAAACGAGGTGAAAATTATGTTTAATTTCGGAACACAAGAATTAATCTTAGTGCTCGTAATTGCACTTGTTGTGTTCGGACCAGGTAAGCTACCAGAAGTGGGCAAAGCCATTGGTAAGGGCATTAATGAATTTAAAGATGCAGTAAGCTCTGATAAGAAAAAAGAAGAAAAAGTGTCTGATGTAGCAAAAGTTGAAACGATTGACGTGGAAGCGGGCGCTATTAATGACAAAAAGCATAAAGACGCAGAATAATAAATACGTAAGGCCTCCCTATGCCGTCAGGCCGAGGGAGGTCTTTGTGTCGTTAATTAGATTGTTTGTAGTTGATTCATAATTGAGAAAGTGAATCAAGGATTGGAGGAATTTGTATGTGTAAAGAATGCGGTTGTGGCAGCACTGGCCACGCTCATCAACAAGTATTTAATGTGCCAGGAATGATGTGCAGTAACTGTGAGAATACAGTTAAAACAGCAGTGCTTGGTTTGCCTGGTGTTATGTCTGCTGAAGTAGATTTGAAATCTAAAGATGTAACTATTTCCTATGATAGTAATAAGGTGAATGCCGATGCCATTAAAGAAGCCATTGATGCGACTGGTTTTGAAGTAGCTTCTGTATCAGCAGCCACTCATACTCATGAGCACGGCGGTCTTATGGGTACCCTTAAACGTTTATTTAAGTAAGATGCGATGCGTCCGTTGCAGAACGGGCGCATTTTTTGAGGTGAAACTGATGATTAAAACCTTTGATGAAAAGAATTATACGTGGGACGGTGTCGATACACTAGTATATAAACAAGATGGGAGTCCGTTTAAAGATGTGACCCGTCAAGTGCTTTTTAATGGTGCTTTTGATATTCCTTGCCAGTTTCGGTATTTTGAAGTAAAGCCCGGCGGTTATTCGACCTTAGAACATCATGAACATACGCATATGGTTATGATTTTCCGTGGACAGGGGCAATGTTTATTAGGTGATACTATTGTTGATGTAAAAGTGGGCGATTTCATTGAAATTCCTAGCCACACGATTCATCAATTTAGAGCGAATAAGGGGGATTATGTAGGCTTTTTATGTCTCGTCAATGTAGAGCGTGACAAGGTACAAATTCCGAGTGCTGAAGAGATTGAAGCGTTAAAGGAAAATCCAGCAATAAAAGAATTTTTAGAAAGTTGTTAAAACCTATTCTTTGTGTTATAATTAAGCGTTATCATTGCAAATTATTGGAGTATATCCGTTAAATAATAAGTATGATAACCTTAGACTGCTGCGTAATGAATCGTGCCTGCACGCTTCATTTCACACATATACTTTTGATTTGTAGCGAAACAGGAGGCATACATACATGATTCGCGAAGATATTCGTAATGTTGCAATTATTGCACACGTTGACCATGGTAAAACAACTTTGGTAGACGCTTTATTAAAACAGAGCCATATTTTTAGAGAGAATGAAAAAGTGGCGGAACGCGTAATGGACTCTAATGACTTAGAACGAGAACGTGGGATTACCATTTTGTCTAAAAATACGGCTGTTATGCACAATGGTGTTAAAATCAATATCGTTGACACCCCAGGCCATGCTGACTTTGGTGGCGAAGTAGAACGTGTACTTAACATGGTAGACGGCGTATTGTTATTGGTAGACGCTTTTGAAGGTCCTATGCCACAGACTAAATACGTACTTCGTAAAGCATTGGAACAAAAATTAAAACCAATCGTAGTTATTAATAAAATTGACCGTCCAGACCAACGTGTTCATGAAGTAGAAGATGAAGTCTTAGAATTATTCATGGAACTTGAAGCGGATGATGATCAATTGGACTTCCCAGTTGTGTATGCATCAGCTCGTGATGGTATTGCGAAAGCAAGCATGGACGATGAAGGCAAAGATATGCAACCTTTATTTGAAGTGTTGCTTAAAGAAATTCCAGCACCACAAGGCGATATTGATGGTCCATTGCAGTTCATGGTAACAACCCTTGACTATGATGATTATGTAGGTAAAATTGCGGTTGGCCGTATCGTACGTGGTCGCATGAAGCCAAACCAACAAGTTGTAATTATGAATGGTGAAAGCACTCGTAAAGCTAAACTTGGTCGTGTATACACCTATAATGGTTTGAACCGTGTAGAAACTGATGAAATGGCTATGGGTGACATCACTGCTTTCGTAGGTATCGAAGATATTAATATTGGTGAAACCGTAGCGGATGCGGAACATCCAGAAGCTTTGCCAGCTCTTACTATCGATGAACCGACTCTATCTATGGTATTCTCCGTAAATAATTCGCCATTTGCAGGTCGTGAAGGTGACTATGTAACAAGCCGCCATTTACGTGATCGTTTATTTAAAGAAGTAGAAACTAACGTTTCTATGAAAGTGGAAGAAACAGAATCTCCAGATGCCTTCAAAGTATCTGGTCGTGGTGAACTTCATTTAGCTGTATTAATTGAAACAATGCGCCGTGAAGGGTATGAATTACAAGTAGGTAAACCTCGTGTAATTTACAAACGCATTAATGATCAATTGTGTGAACCATTAGAATATTTAACAATTGACGTGCCACAAGAATTCATGGGTACTGTTATGGAAAACTTAGGGGCGCGTAAAGCTGAGTTGATTAATATGAATGAATTAGCTGGTTACTTACGTATGGAATTCATCATTCCAGCTCGTGGTCTTATCGGTTTCCGTGCTCAATTCTTAACAAGTACTAAAGGTAATGGTATCATGAACCACGTATTCCATGGGTATGCCCCATTTAAAGGTGAAATCCCTGGTCGTACGCGTGGTGCCTTAGTGGCGTTTGAAGATGGTGAAACGACACCATATGGCTTGAACTCTATTCAAGACCGTGGTACTTTATTCATTGGACCAAATGAACCAGTATATACGGGTCGCGTTATTGGTGAAAATGCTCGTGAAAGCGATATGGACGTTAACCCATGTAAGAAAAAACATGTTACTAACATGCGTTCTAGCTCCTCTGACGAAGCAGTGCGTTTAGTGCCTCCTCGTATTTTCAGCTTGGAACAAGCCTTAGAATGGATTAACGATGACGAATTAGTAGAAGTAACACCTAAGAGCATTCGTATGCGTAAAGCAATCCTTGATCGTGCCGCTCGTGCGAAAGCAGCTAAAAACGGCCGTTAATCGATGCTATGACTAGATGGTTACAACGTTCAACGCGAAAACCAAAATCTGAAACTTACGAGTTGCGGATTGCTGGCGAAGTTGTGCCCTATACAGTAACGTGGAAAACCATTAAGAATATTAATTTGCGTGTTATGCCCGATGGCGCTGTAAAAGTATCAGCGCCGTGGCGTACATCGTTGCCTGTCATTTCACGATTTGTGGATGAGCATACGGGCTTTATTATTAGAGCTCGGCAACGATTTGCAGCGCATCAGAAACCTGTAGTGCCCCCGACATATGAGACGGGGGCCTTGTTTCGTATTCTGGGCTATGAGGTTACGTTGCAGGTTGTATTTTGTGAACCGAAACAGGCACCGTATGTGACTTGGAGTGAAAGTGAGCCAGCTGTTATATATATGTATGTGAAACCTAACAGTACACCTGCTGATAGGGGGCAGCTTATGCTACGTTTTTGGGCGGGGTTATGTGAATCCGTTGTTAAGGATATGCGTGATCAAGTCTATAATCGCTATATTGAGGCTGGTTATGATGTGCCTTATCCAAGTTTGCGCATTCGCAAGGCCAAAACTCGTTGGGGATCTTGCTCTTTGCGGACACAGCGGATTATGATTAATGAGCAATTACTCTTGGGGCCTCGCCACTTTTTAGAATATGTAATGATTCATGAGTTTGCTCATTTTATACAGCCTAATCATTCGGCTAAATTTTGGCGGGTGGTGGCTGAGTTTATGCCACAATGGCAAACGATTCGTCATGAATTGACGGCCTATTTTAGAGGCTATTGATGGGAGCTATAGAGATGATGGTTAGCTAGGTAAACGAGCTGGTTTCATAGCTAATAGACGAACAAACTTGTGGTTTGTGATATAATTAAATAAGGTACAGAATTGGGACTGACCTCTTGGTCGGTCCTTTTTATATAAAATAAATCTGATGTAAAGGAGGAACCTATGAAACCATTTGTTCACTTGCATGGTCATACGGAATATAGTTTACAAGACGGCATTAGTCGTTTGCCACAGATGGTGGCACGAGCTAAAGAATTAAATATGCCAGCGTTAGCGATTACGGATCATGGGAACATGTGTGGGGCCATCTATTTTTATAAAGAAGCCGTTAAGGCAGGGATTAAGCCTATTATTGGTTGTGAAGTGTATGTCACATCAGGAAGTCGTTTTGATAAAGATATGAATACGGCTAAACAAGAGCGATTAAAACATCTAATTTTGTTGGCGGAAACAATGGAAGGCTATCAAAACTTAACAAAGATTGTTTCGCGTGGTTTTACAGAAGGTTTTTATCGTAAGCCCCGTGTTGACCATGAGATATTGCGTAGCCACAGTAAAGGTCTTATAGCCCTTAGTGCTTGTATTCAGGGGGAAATTCCACAATGTATTTTACAGGAAAATCCTGAAGGGGCTCGTCGTGCTTTAGAAACATACATTGACATATATGGGACGGAGAATTTTTTCTTAGAAATACAGAATCATGGTTTACCGGCGGAAGTAAAAGCACAGGAAGCATTGCTCGCACTGGCTAAAGAATATGGTGTAGGCATAGTTTGTTCTAATGATTTTCACTATGTGTTAAAAGAAGATGCGGATGCACAGGATATTAAAGTCTGTATTGCTACGGGTGCGAAAGTAGCTGAAGAAAAGCGTTTAAAGTTTCCTAATGATGAATTTTATATGAAAAGTGGCGACGAAATGGAGGCTTTATTTGGGCATATTCCAGGAGCAATGGAGAACACGTTAGCCATTGCAGAACGTTGCAACGTAACTTTTAATTTTGATGAACATCATTTGCCGCATTTTGATGTTCCAGAAGGTGAAACTGCGACTACCTATTTACGTCATCTTTGTGAACGGGAAATTCCTCGTCTCTATGGGACGGTAACACCAGAATTACAGGAGCGTCTTGATTATGAATTGTCTGTTATTGCGCAAATGGGGTTTGATGATTATTTTCTAATTGTGTGGGATTATGTGCGCTATGCTAGAGAACATGACATTTTAGTTGGCCCTGGTCGTGGCAGTGCAGCCGGTTCAGTAGTTGCTTATTTACTAGGTATTACGGGTCTTGATCCATTGAAATATAATCTACTATTTGAACGGTTCCTCAACCCAGAACGTATTAGCATGCCTGATATTGATATTGACTTTTGTTACGAAAAACGTGGTAAAGCCATTGAATATGTAACGCAAAAATATGGTCAAGCACGGGTGGCACAGATCATTACTTTTGGTACGGAGGCGGCGCGGGCCGTTATTCGTGACGTAGGGCGTGTCCTTGATCATCCATTACCAGAAGTGAATCGATTAGCTAAGATGATTCCCAATGAATTAGGAATTACCTTAGATAAAGCGCTTAAAGGTAAAGAATTGAAAGCAGCCTATGAAAGTAGTCCGCAAGTTAAACAACTTTTTGATTACGGACGTAAATTAGAGGGGATTGTACGCAATGCATCTACCCATGCGGCGGGGGTCGTAATCTCGGCGGCGCCTTTAGAAGACCATGTGCCAATTCAAAATGCCAATGATAGTGGCTTTGTTACGCAATATGATAAAGATAACATTGAAGAACTAGGCCTATTAAAAATGGACTTTTTAGGCTTGCGTACGTTAACTGTTATGGGCGATGCGTTAAGTCTTATTAAGGCGAATCGGGGCATTGATTTGGATTTGGATGCCATTCCACTTGATGATAAGGCGGCTTGTGAATTGCTGACTAAAGGGGATACACCTGGTGTGTTTCAGCTGGAGTCAGAAGGGATTACCAAGCTTGTCATGGATTTACGGCCAACACATTTTGAAGATCTCATTCCACTAGTGGCGTTATATCGACCAGGCCCTTTAGGTAGTGGCATGGTGGAAGATTTTATTAAGCGCCGTCACGGTGAAATGGCTATTACCTATTTACATCCATTATTAGAGCCTATTTTAAAAGATACCTTTGGGGTTATTTTATACCAAGAACAGGTTATGCAGATTGCCTCGGCCATGGGGGGCTTTTCATTGGGACAAGCCGATTTAATGCGTCGTGCTATGGGCAAGAAGAAAGAATCTGTCTTAAAAGCACAGCGTGAATCCTTTATTGAAGGGGCGACAAAGAATCATATTGATCCAGCTATTGCTAATGAAGTCTTTGATTTGCTTGTATATTTTGCTGGTTATGGTTTTAATAAATCTCATAGTGCGGCTTATGCGTATATTGCGTATCAAACAGCCTATTTAAAAGCGCATTACTATCCTGAATTCATGGCGGCTACTATGACGAGTTTCATGACGAATGTAGATAAATTAACGTATTATATTAATGATTGTAAAAAGCATGGTGTTGAAGTATTAGGGCCAGATATTAATTATGGGGAACAAGCTTTTGCAGTACAAAAGGGAGCAATTCGTTTTGGTCTAGGTGGTGTAAAAAGTGTTGGTGATAATGCAATTGAGCAATTATTACTAGAACGTCAGGCTAATGGCTTATATACGTCGATTCTTGATTTTTGTAAGCGCGTTGATTCTAAAGTTGTGAATAAGCGGCTATTGGAAAGCTTAATTCGTAGTGGTGCTATGGATAGTTTCAAAGAAAACAGGAATCAACTGTTAGCTATGTATGAAGGGGCACAAAGTTTAGGACAACGTTTGCAAAAAGAAGAAGCGCGTGGCACTATGAGTCTTTTTGGCGATGATTTGGCCGTTGAAGAAACGATTGAAGTTCCTGATTTACCAGATCTGCCATCGGAAGAGAAATTGCGTGATGAAAAAGAATATACGGGCTTTTATATTACGGGACACCCATTAAATTCGTTTGCCGAAGAGTTAAAAGGCTTATTTGAGATGGGGAAGTTAAATGAAAATCCTGAACAATATGATGGACAGACTGTGACGGTAGGCGGGCTTATTGTTGATAAATCTGATAAAGTGACACGGCGTAATGATATTATGTCCGTATTGCGTTTAGAGGATTTTTCTGGGGCCGCCACGATTGTAGCGTTTCCACAAGTCTTTCAACAAAGTCAGGCTTATTTGGCGGTGGATATGGCAGTTCGCATTACTGGCCACATTGATGCGGATGAAAAAGGCGTACAGATTATTGCTGATTCCGTGAAACCTTTAAAAGTCAATTATGAAGGGGCTAAGCAAGTAATCTTACACATTCGCCCGGGGTTTGATACGGCAGAAGCAAGTAATGGCTTAAAAAAATTATTGCTTGAAACAGATGGGACAGTTCCAGTCTCTTTCTACCTACATCGACAACGCAAACGAATTAATGTAGCTAAGGAATATTTTATCAAGCCTGGGACTCAAATATGCCAAGCTATCGAAAAAATTTTAGGACCTGATAGTGTAGAAATTATGTAGAATACTGGTGTATAATGGGTACTATGAAGGGAAAACATAGGCTTTATATCAATCCATTATAAGTGAGGTATTCTACTATGAAGAAAACTAAGATTGTTTGTACTATTGGACCGAGCACAGACGCACCTGGTGTGTTGGAACATATGTTAGAAGCGGGCATGAACGTGGCTCGTTTCAACTTTTCACATGGCTCTTATGAAGAACATACAAAGCGCATGAATGCTGTTCGGGAAGCTTCACGTAAGACGGGGATTCCAGTAGCCCTTATGCTTGATACTAAAGGCCCAGAAATTCGCTTAGGTCATTTTAAAGAAGGTAAGGTTATGTTAGAAGCAGGCCAACCTTTTATTTTGACTATGCGTGATATTGAAGGAGATGCTACGATTTGCTCGGTTAACCATAAAGGGTTAGTTGATGACGTAACGGTAGGTTGTCAGATTTTATTATCTGATGGTTTGGTAACTTTGAATGTTGATAAGATTGAAGGCACTGAAATTTATACGACTATTCAAAATAGCGGTCCTATGAGTGATCGTAAGCGTGTTGCTGTACCAGGCGTGCCACTTAGTTTGCCACCAGTTTCAGAAAATGACATGGCCGACTTACGCTTTGGTTGTCAACAAGGGGTTGACTATGTGGCAGCTTCCTTTATGCAACGTGGTAGCGATGTAGTGGCAATCCGTCGCATTTTAGAAGAAGAAGGCAAGGATATTAAGATTATTTCTAAGATTGAAAACGAAGAAGGCATTAACAATTTAGATGATATTCTTCGTATGTCTGATGGCCTTATGGTAGCACGTGGTGATTTGGGAGTTGAAATTCCCGCTGAAGAAGTGCCAGTGCTCCAAAAAATGATGATTAGTAAATGTAACAAAGCTTCGAAACCGGTAATTACGGCTACGCAGATGTTAGAATCTATGACAAGTAATCCACGACCAACACGGGCGGAAGCGAGTGATGTGGCGAATGCGATTCTAGATGGCACTGATGCGGTTATGCTATCAGGTGAAACGGCTGGCGGTAAGTATCCTGTAGAAGCGGTACAGACTATGGCACGTATTGCGGAAGTAACAGAACATTCTACCTTGTATTGCAATATGGAACATCCATTTGTAGCTGATGTGGTGCAGACGACAGAAGCTATTAGTGCGGCTACGGTTACGGTGGCTAAGAACCTTGATGCTTCAGCCATTATTACATGCACCGAAACCGGTAAAACGGCCATGAGCATTTCACGAAATCGTCCATTGGCTAAGATTTTAGCGGTGACGCCCCATGAAGAAACGGTGCGTCGTGTTCAATTATATTGGGGTGTAGAAGCGGTAAAAGGTATGGGCCATGCTAATTCTGATGAAATGGTACATAGTGCGATTAGTGCTTCCTTAGCAGAAAATCATATTGAATCTGGTGACTTAGTAGTTATTACGGCCGGTGTGCCATCAGGTACAGCGGGGACGACTAATATGATTCGTGTTCATGTAGTAGGTCAAGCCGTATTAGCAGGCAATGGTGTTGGTAAAGGGGCTGCGACTGGTCGGGTATGCATTGCCTATGAAGCAGCTAAAGCACAGGCGATTTTCCGCGATGGTGATATTCTAGTTGTACGTACATTAGAAGCTGATTTAATGCCATTTGCTAAGCGGGCTAGTGCTATTATTGCGGCTGAAGATGGATTTACATCGGCGGCTGCGATTGCAGGCATTAATTTTGGCATTCCTGTTGTACTAGGGGTGTCTAATGCGGAACAAACAATTAAAGATGGAGAAGTTGTAACTGTGGATGGATCACGCGGTAAAGTATTTGAAGGGATTGCTAACGCTCGTTAGGACTCCTGTTGAGTTATACTGTGGTGATTCATAGCAGATAGAATATGAGGAGGTTTTTATGAATTACTCTATGCCGGTAAATGCAGAACAATCGGTAGTATCTCAAGTGGTTGCACGTAAATTGCGCAACTCTATGCTATGGATGGGGTGGGGTATTTTAACCACCTTTGTAACGTTATTGGCTGCGTTATTTAATCCGCAGTGGCTCAATATGGCTGCATCCAATTATAATATTATTTTACTTATTGAATTAGGTGTTGTTATTTTATTTAGTGCTCGTCAAATGAGTGCCAGTCTAACAGCCCTTAAAGGTATGTTTTTTATTTATTCGATTCTCAATGGCTTGACGCTGGCTGTGTTAAGTGTTGTTTATGGCAGTACGGCTTTCTTTTATGCGTTCTTAGGAACGGTGGCCTTCTTTGGTACGTTTGCTATCATTGGAGGTGTGATTAAAAAAGATTTGACATCTTGGTCTACCTACTTAATTGGTGCTGTCATTGCCCTTATCGTAGTTAGCCTATTGAATATGTTTTTCTTTAACAGTGGTTTGGTTAATCTAGCTTTAGGCGGTTTGGGGGTTATTATTTTTACCATCTTTACCGCCGTAGATGTGAACCGAATTAAAGGTATTTTAACGGCCGCAGCTCTTGAAGATGATGATGTGTTAGAACGAATTGAATTAATTGGCGCTTTAATGCTTTATTTGGATTTCATTAATATCTTCTTATCTATTTTGCGATTTTTCCGCAGAGACTAAGGAGGGCTTACTATGGATGAAAAAGAATGGCAAACCTTTGTTACCGTTGTAGCGGAAGGAAATATTACCAAAGCGGCGGATAAACTGTTTTTATCTCAGCCTGCTTTGAGTTACCGCTTGCGTCATTTAGAAGAAGACTTAGGTTGTCCTTTGTTGTTGCGTACTAATGAAGGGATTACCTTAACGCCGCAAGGAGAAGTCTTTCACACATATTGCCGTCGTATGCTAGAAGAAACTGAAAGTTTGAAGCAGTCCATTGGTGAAATGAGTGGTGAGATTCAAGGTACGTTAAAGTTAGCTTCTTCGATTAATTTTGCTGATTATCAGTTGCCTCACTTACTTAGTTTATTTACGAAGGAATATCCGAATATACACATTCAAGTTAAAACGGGTTATAGCTCACATGTAAATAAAATGTTTAATGGTGGCGAAGTTATGGTTGCCATTGCGCGCGGCAATTATAAAGAAGCGACTAATACCATTAAGCTCTTTGAAGAACCGTATTGTTTGGTCTATAAACAGGAAATCAGTCGTAAGGAGTTGGCTGAGTTGCCATGGGTACAGTATCGTACTGATGCGTCTATTTCAGCTATTGTAGAGAGTTGGCAAAGTGAAAACTTACCGGCCAACTTAGAACCTGCTATGGAACTTGATTCTATGGTAACATGCCGACATTTTGTGCGTGAAGGTCTTGGCTGGGCTATTCTACCGTATTTAGGCTTGGGAAGTTGTAAAGACGAAGGCATTTATGTAGAGCCTATTTATCAGAAAGATGGTAAGCCTTGGGTGCGGAGCACTTTTTTACATTTTAATGAAGTGAGCACTAAACTCATTGCGGCTAAAACATTTATTGATTATGTACGTGATTTTTATCAAAAACAATCACCTGTTAATATTGAATATTAAAGAATATAATTCATGAAGAATGCCTAATTATAGAGGCTTATAATGCTATATTTAAAATGCAATAGTGGTGGACAATTTACTAAAAATATAAAGAACCTTTAGTCGGTATAGGGCTAAAGGTTCTTTTATTATGCTATTTTTTAGGGATATTACATAAAGTTATGATTCTTATAAATTTAGGACGGATAAAAAATTTATAGCATGCATAATTCCTTTTTATTTTTCTTATAAAAATCCTGCTCGTATAATGGGTTCATAGGTTAAATAACGATTGGCTATACAGTCAAATTCGATTTCAGAATATATTGTAATTCTATGTAATGGTTAGCCTGTTGATTCGTTTGAAAGGATGCGAAGCTATGAACAAATTAGTAAAAGCAGCGACTGCTGGTTTTGACGAAAAACAAGATTGTCTTGTAACCGTTGAACCAATCGCAGCTGGTATTGAAGTAGAGTTAACTTCAAAAGTAAAACGCCAGTATGGTAAACACATCGAAGAATTAATTGTAAACACAGTTAAAGAAGCTGGCTATGATGGAGTAAAAGTTATTGCCGATGATAAAGCGGCTTGGGATTATGCTATTAAAGCTCGTGTACTCGGCGCTTTAGAACGTGGTTCTGAACCAAAACCGGCTGTAACACATGATGAAACTCGTCCGGTAGAAGTTAAAAATTTGCCATTATCAGAGGCTGCTAAAGCTCGTATTTCCCGTAGCATGATGTTTGTGCCAGGCAATACACCTAAAATGATTAACAGCGCTGATATTCACGGTGCTGATAGCTTGATGTTTGATATTGAAGATTCCATTCCTGTTACAGAAAAGGATACCGCTCGTTTGATGACTGCGGAAGCTTTAAAAAGCATGACATTCCGTTCT
The DNA here is from genome assembly GCF_900460315.1 of Veillonella criceti. NCBI lineage: Bacteria > Bacillati > Bacillota > Negativicutes > Veillonellales > Veillonellaceae > Veillonella > Veillonella criceti. Next base: position 2,032,464 of record NZ_UHIO01000001.1, read on the forward strand.
GAAACGGTAGTACGTATCAATCATCCAACACAAACGCCATATGGCTATGATGACCTTGATGTAATTGTACCAGCTAAACCAAACTTGATTCGTATTCCTAAAACAGAAGACGTATCTGAAGTTGAAATCGTAGCTCGTAAAATTGAAGAAGTTGAAAAAGCTAATGGTTGGGAAGAAGGTACGATTAATATTATCGTTGCTATTGAATCTGTAAAAGGTCTTTATAATGTACGTGAAATCTGCCATGGTCCTCGCGTCGTAGGTATCGCTCTTGGCGCTGAAGATTATCGTGCTGACCTTCGTACAGGTAAATCTAAACCAGCTGTTGAATTGACCTTTGCTCGTCAATCTATCTTGTTGGCAGCTCGTGAAGCCGGTATTCGTTGTGTAGATACTGTATTCTCTGACGTTAAAGATCCAGACGGTTTTGTAGAAGAAGTACAGTACATTAAAGCTCTTGGCTTTGATGGTAAATCTTGTATCCACCCAAGTCAGATTAAATTAGCTCATAAAGTATTTACACCTGATGAAAAAGAAATTGCTCATTCCGTTAAAGTATTGAATAGCTATGCCGATGCTTTGAAAAACAATAAAGGCGTTATTGCCGTTGACGGTAAGATGATTGATGGTCCTATCGTAGTTCGTGCGCAACGCATTGTAGATAAAGCACGTGCAGCCGGTATTAAAGTAGAAGTAGATGAAGGAGCTGAAATTAATGTTAAATAAAGCAAATCGCGAAATTCCAATGGATTTACCAGCTCTTGCGGGTCGTGAAGTATATCAAGGCGAATTCGCTGTTGAACCTAAAGTACGTCGCGCAGGTCGTCCTGTGGCTAAATATAATCAAGGCGGTGCTGATAAATTATTATCTTCCATTGATGAAGCTATTGAAAAAACAGGCTTAACCGATGGTATGACCGTTTCTTTCCACCATCATTTCCGTAATGGTGACTATGTTATGAAAATGGTTATGGAGCGTATTCAAGCTAAAGGGATTAAAGATATTACGGTGGCTTCCAGTTCTCTTAGTCCTTGTCATGACTTCTTAATTGACATGATTAAAGATGGCACGGTAACCGCTATTGAAACTTCTGGTCTTCGTGATGCTCTTGGTAAATTCTTAACTAAGAATCCTGGCGTTTTGAAACGCCCTGTAGTGATTCGTTCTCATGGTGGTCGTGCGCGTGCTATCATTGCTGGCGAAGTTCACATCGACGTAGCTTTCATGGGTGCCCCTACTTGTGACCGTCGTGGTAATTTTACTGGTATGCAAGGTAAATCTGCTTGTGGTGCGCTTGGCTATGCTATGGTTGACTCTCACTATGCAGATAAAACAGTAGCAATTACAGATAACTTAGTTGATTATGTATACCCATATTCTGTGCCTCAAACAGATGTAGATTATATTGTTGAAGTAGAAGCGATTGGTGATCCTGAAGGGATTGCATCGGGTGCAGTTGGTTTCACAAAGAACCCTGTACAGATTAAAATCGCTGAAATGGCTGCTGAATTCCTTGATCAAGCAGGCATTATTAAAGAAGGTTTCAGCTTCCAGCTCGGTGCTGGCGGAGCGCCTTTAACAGTGGCTAAATTCATCGGTCAAAAACTTAAAGAACAAGGTGTTAAAGCTGGTTTTGGTATTGGTGGTGCTACCGGTATCTTAGCAGGTATGTTAGAAGACGGTTTGATCAATGCAATCTATGATACTCAAACATTTGATACTGTGGCAGCCGCTTCATTACATAAAAACCCTGCACATATTGAAATGAGTGCTTCTATGTACGCTGATCCTTGGACTGACAACATGACTAATTATCTTGATGTTGTATTCCTTGGGGCGACTGAAATTGATACAAACTTTAATGTTAACTGTATGACAGATTCCAATGGCGTTCTTATGGGTGCTTCTGGTGGTCATAGTGATACAGCAGCTGGTGCTAAATGTACAGTTATTACTTGTCCATTAGTACGAGGTCGTTTACCTATGATTCTTGATAGTGTGCAGACAGTTATTACGCCAGGCGAATCAGTAGACGTAATTGTTACTGAACGTGGCATTGCTATCAACCCTCGTCGTACTGATTTAATTGAACGTTTCAAAGATTCCAATTTGCCAATTTACACAATTGAAGAATTGCAAAAATTAGCCTTTGATCTTGTTGGTAAGCCAGAAGGGGTTACCGTAAGTGATAAAGACGAAGATGTAGTGGCTATTGTTGAATATCGTGATGGTACTATCATTGATGTAGTGCGTAAACCACTAGATTAAGTTATACATTTTAAAGGCCTACCTAGTAGGGCTCCTCGTAAGGAACAACTTTGACAGCTGAGGATTAGCTAGTCTAGTCCTCGCTGCCAATTTATTTGGCAGAGCTTCAAATTAGTTTATATATTTATTTTTCTTTTTTGAAAGGAGTTTTCTCGCAATGTTTTTAGGTATTCTTGGCCTATTGATGATTGTTATCATCGTTTGGTCCCTAATTCAATCTAAAACAAATCCAGTGCCGATTTTCGTAATCGTGCCAATTATTATGGCTGTTATTGCTGGTTTTGGTCCATCTGACATTTTTACATTTATTCAAGCAGGTGTATCTAAGACTTGGTCCACAGCGGTATTATTTATCTTCTCTATTGTATACTTCTCCTTGATGAGTGATGTTGGTTTATTTGATCCTTTGGTAAATTATTTGGCTAAAAAAGCCGGCAATAATATTATGTTAGTTACCATTGCAACTGCACTTATCGCTGTAGTAGGTCACTTGGATGGTGCATTAGCATCTACATTGTTAATCACAATTCCAGCTATGCTTCCTATTTATAAGAAGTTACACATTCGTCCTGTAACTTTGGTATGTATCATTGGTGCCGCTATGAGTATTATGAACTTAGTACCATGGGGTGGCCCAGTAGCTCGTACAGGCGTTGTATTGAATGCTGACGTAAATGCATTATGGCAGGCGTTGATTCCATTACAAGGTGTAGGTTTGGTAATCTTGATTATATTTGCTGCTTACATGGGTATGGTTGAAAAACGTCGTGGTGCAGGCTTAAATCCAACTGGTGAAGCTGCTTTGTTAGATTCCTCTTTAGTACCAACTGATGGCAATGTAACTTCTGAAGATTTAGAAGCTATGAAACGTCCTAAATTATTATGGTTCAACGGTTTATTGACATTAGTCGTTATTGGTTTACTTTGCTTCACTAAGATTCCGCTTTACGGGGCCTTTATGTTTGGTCTTGCTATTGCTTTAATCGTAAACTTCCCTGGTGCTAAAGCACAGTCTAAAGCAATTAAAATGCATGCTGATACAGCTTTGACCATGCCTATGATTTTATTGGCTTCTGGTGTATTCCTTGGTGTATTAAGTGGTACAAAAATGATGGATAACATGGCTTCCATGTTGATTACATTAGTACCTGATTTCCTTGGTGGTCATTTACAGACTATCTTCGGTATTCTTGGTGTGCCAATCGGTATGTTGCTTGGTACTGACTCCTACTTCTTTGGTCTTGTTCCATTGGCTATTAGTGTAGGTGAAAAATTTGGTGTAAACCCTCAAGATATGGCTATGGCTATGTTGATTTCTAAAAACTATGGTGTATTAGTAACCCCTCATGCGGCGACTACATTCTTAGCTTGTGGTTTAGCAGGTATTGAAATTAAAGATATGTTGAAATTCTGTGCTCCACGCTTGTTCATCATGTCCTTGATTTCCTTGGCTTGTGGCGCTATGTTAGGTTTATTCCATATCTAATATTGACTAGGAAAAACTCGCTTATAATTTTCTAGCTACATAAAAAGAGCCTCGAATAAAACGATTGTATCGTTTATTCGAGGCTCTTTTTATTATTGGATTCAGGGAACACCTTAGTTGTGAGGTGTTCAAAACTAGGGTGTTTCTTCATTAAAAATACTTTCACCTGGTTGTAATGGATTAGGAACGCGGCCTGGATTACTAGTAAAATCTTTTAAATCTGGCTTAGTAGGCGTTTCTTGGGGCACGGCTAATTCTGGATGTAGCCATTCTAGTTGCATGAGTCGCCATTGAAAGGCGTGCGTTTCTTTTTGCAATTGCCAAATATCTTTTTCCGCGACTTTTAATCGAGCAGCATGGGCATTACTAATGTGTTCAAGATTAGTAATGCGATAATCAAAACTGTCCATATCGCTCATATTGTATTGGCCATAGACTCTGGTAGCCAATTCATCAATTTGAGCTTGTTGATAGGCGATATAAGCAGCCATACTAATAATAAGTAACCACAGCCAGGTGGTCGTACCTTTACTTAGTTCAGCAAGCTTTGATAGCAATTTATTCGTGTGCTGTGATGATTTAGGGTTGCGAGGGCACTCCTCACTCATGATACTTATTTCCCTTCTATAGAAATAGAACCAGTTGGTAATGGTAATTTAGCCGTTACAAAATCTAACCACAAGCGAGAAGCGTGGGAAAGATAATGACCTTTTTTCCAAATTACATATAATGTGTGTGTAATTTCAGGACGTACTAATGGACGGACTACTACATTAGTACCCACTTTAGTATTTTCACCTTTAGTAGGGCAGAGGCGACTTGGTAATAAGGCAATCGCTAGATGAGCACCTACAGTTTGTAACATTAAGTCCCGTTGGCTAGTTTCAAAGACGATATGAGGTTGGAACCCAGCATGTTTACAAGATTTAACGATTTCGTCATGGAGATTGAAATCATCTTTGTGAAGCACGAAGGATTCTTCCGATAACATATCAAGAGAAATTTCTTTTTCTTTTGCTAATGGATTATCGCGTGGCAAGATGACACATAAAGGATCACTTGTGAGATAGAAGGATTCAAATTCTTTAGGATTTGGTTTGGTACAAATAATCCCGATATCAATAAGACCTTCTTGTACACTAAGTTCAATTTTTTTGGAACCATGTTCAAATAACTCTAAATCAATTTGAGGATACGCTCGTTTAAACTCACCCAATAACTGTGCAAAGATAGGAGCATCCGTAATTGGTGGTAGGCCAATTAAAATAGAACCTTGTTCTAAACGGAATTCATTCTCAAAATCTACTTTTAGATGTTCAAACATGAATACAACGCGTTTAGCGTGGGTTAAGAAGATGGTACCCCCGTCAGTTAACTCTACTGATTTTGCATTACGCATGAATAAAACGACGCCTAACTCATCTTCGAGGGCTTTAATCGTACGACTAATAGCAGATTGCGAGATGTGTAAGTTACGTGCTGCTTTACTAAAACTTTTTTGATCGGCTACTTCTACGAAGTATTTTAAATGATGAAAATCCATAATACACCTCAGTTAGTTAAATAATATATAGAATATATAAAATACTCGAAACCACTTTTCAAGAATGCGTTAAACTCATGCACCATAGAAGGATGGCTCTAAAATGTTGAAAAACAACCTTATTGAAAAGCATTCGCAATATTGAGAACCTATGAAAAAATGTCAAGTTATTATCTCATAATTAGCAAATCAGATGTGCCTGTTTCAGTTGCTATATGCAGTCTATAATTGTATAATTAAGACATGAGGCTATATCGATTTGTTATTTTAGGAATGAAATAGGTCCTCCAAATGCAAAAGAGTTTTAATAGTATTATATTATTACATTTTTGCAAGATAGGCAATGCTTTTACAAAAAATACGACAAAGAATGCATTAATTTTTAACGTTCGTTGTTGCTTAATGTACAAAGCAATGCGGTTTAGAGCGATTTGCCAATATGTATGTCAAAAATTTATATGCAGTATAAAATCCTATAGTGTATTCAATATACTATAGGGTATTCACATGCTAAGACATAGATATGCGCTAGGTGCGGGGGAATTTGTTCCTGAGATAATAAGGGTAAGCAAGTGTAAAACTCATTCTTAATGCTTAAGGAGGCTTTTTTAACATGCGTAAAATGAAAACTATGGACGGCAACCAGGCCGCAGCTCACGTTGCATACGGTTTTACCGAAGTAGCAGCTATTTATCCAATCACACCGTCTTCTCCAATGCCAGAACACGTTGATGACTGGGCTGCCACTGGCCGTAAAAACATCTTCGGCCATAAAGTACAGGTTGTAGAAATGCAGTCTGAAGCTGGTGCTGCCGCTGCTGTACACGGTTCTTTACAAGCAGGTGCTTTAACAACTACATTTACCTCTTCTCAAGGTTTATTGTTAATGCTTCCAAACTTGTACAAAGTAGCTGGTGAATTATTACCAGGTGTATTCCATGTAGCAGCTCGTGCTCTTGCCGCTCACGCATTAGCCATTTTTGGTGACCACCAAGACGTTATGGCCGCTCGTGCCGCTGGTTGTGCAATGCTTTCCGAAGCTTCTGTACAAGAAGTTATGGACCTTGCTCCAGTAGCTCACTTAACAGCTATTAAAACTCGCGTACCATTCATTAACTTCTTTGATGGTTTCCGTACTTCTCATGAAATTCAAAAAATCGAAGTTCTTGACTATGAAGAATTAAAACCATTAGTAGATATGGAAGCGGTTGAAGAATTCCGTAAACGTGCTTTAAATCCAGATGCGCCTGTAACTCGTGGTACTGCAGAAAACCCTGATATTTACTTCCAGCATCGTGAAGCATCTAACCCATTCTACCTTGAAGTTCCAAATGTAGTAGAACACTACATGGCTGAAATCAACAAATTAACTGGTCGTAACTACCAATTATTCAACTACGTAGGTGCTCCAGACGCTACTGATGTTATCGTAGCTATGGGTTCTAGCTGCCAAGTAGTAGAAGAAACTGTTGATTACTTAAATAAACAAGGCCGCAAAGTTGGTTTAGTAAAAATTCACTTGTTCCGCCCATTCGCAACTGATCGTTTCGTAGCTGCTTTACCTAAAACAGTAGAACGCATTGCTGTATTAGACCGTACGAAAGAACCAGGCGCTTTGGCTGAACCTTTATTCTTAGATGTACAGGCTGCTTTAGTACAGAACGACATTAATGCTAAAGTATATGGCGGTCGTTATGGCTTAAGCTCCAAAGACGTTATCCCTGCAGATATCGTATCTGTATTCGATAACATGTTAGCGGATGCTCCTAAACGTTTCTTCACATTAGGTATTGAAGACGACGTTACGAACTTGTCCTTGAAACGTGCTGAAGGTGTTTCCATTACAGCTGAAGGTTTAACTGGTTGTAAATTCTGGGGCTTCGGTTCTGACGGTACTGTAGGTGCTAACAAATCTGCTATCAAAATCATCGGTGACTACACTGATATGTATGCTCAAGCATACTTCGACTATGACTCCAAAAAATCTGGTGGCGTAACAATGTCTCACCTTCGTTTCGGTAAGACTCCAATCAACAAACCTTACCTTGTAACGGAACCAGAATTCATTGCTTGTCATCGTCAGTCCTATGTTCATGAATATGACCTTCTTCGTGGTATTAAACAAGGTGGTACATTCTTATTGAACTGTACTTGGACTCCTGAAGAATTAGAAGAAAAATTACCAGCAAGCTTACGCCGTACAATTGCTGAAAAAGAATTAAACTTCTACATCATCAACGCTGCTGAAATCGCTCGTGAAATCGGCTTAGGCGGTCGTATCAACATGATTTGTCAGGCTGCATTCTTCAAATTGACAAATATCATCCCTGTTGATAAAGCTATTGAATACCTTAAAGATTCCGTTGAAAAAACTTACGGTAAAAAAGGTCAAAACGTTGTTGACATGAATAACGCAGCTATCGACAAAGGCGTTGACGCTCTTGTTAAAATTGATGTACCTGCTTCTTGGAAAGATGCTGTTGACAATGCAGCTAAAGAAGCAAAACCAGGCTGTGCTTCTTGCCCAAGCTATGTAGAAAACATCTGCCAACCTGTAAATGCTCAAGCTGGTTATGATTTACCTGTAAGTACATTTGCTGGTTATGAAGATGGTACATTACCTGCTGGTACAGCTGCTTATGAAAAACGTGGTGCTGCTTTATTCGTTCCACACTGGATTAAAGAAAACTGTATCCAATGTAACCAATGTGCGTTCGTATGTCCACATGCTACCATTCGTCCTGTATTAGCTACAGCTGAAGAAGTAGCTGCTGGTCCTGACAACTTCGAAGCAATCCCAGCTCTTGGTGCTAAAGATCTTCAATTCCGTATTGCTGTATCTCCACTTGATTGCTTAGGTTGCTCCAACTGTGTTAATATCTGTCCTTCCCCTAAAGGAAAAGCAATTGAAATGCGTCCTATCGATGGCGAAATGGAATTTGCTGAAACTTGGGATTATGCAGTTAAATTACCAGTAAAAGCTAACCCAATGAAGAAAGAAACTGTTAAAGGTAGCCAGTTCGAAACTCCACTTCTTGAGTTCTCCGGCGCTTGTGCAGGTTGTGGTGAAACTCCATATGCTCGTTTGATTACTCAATTATTCGGTGATCGTATGGTAATTGCTAATGCTACTGGTTGTTCCTCTATCTGGGGTGCGTCCATGCCAGCTTCTCCATACACTACTAACCAACAAGGTCAAGGTCCTGCATGGGGCAACTCCTTGTTCGAAGATAATGCTGAATATGGCTATGGTATGTTCGTAGGTGCTCAAAAAGTTCGTGCTCAATTAGCTGAAACAGCTCAAGTTGTTGCTGAAAAAGCCGCTCCTAGCTTGAAAGCTGCTATCGAAAACTGGATCGAAGGTAAAGACCAAGGTGAAGGTTCTCGTGAACGTGTAGCTGAATTAGTAAAAGAATTAGAAGCTGCAGAACAAACTGAAGAAGTTAAAGAAATGCTTGCTAAGAAACAATACTTAGTAAAACGTTCTCAATGGATCTTCGGTGGTGACGGCTGGGCTTATGATATCGGTTTCGGCGGTCTTGACCATGTATTAGCTTCTGGCGAAGACATCAACGTATTTGTATTCGATACTGAAGTTTACTCCAACACTGGTGGTCAGTCTTCTAAATCCACTCATACAGCTGCTGTAGCTCAGTTCGCTGCTTCTGGTAAACGCACTAAGAAGAAAGACCTTGGCATGATGGCTATGACTTATGGCTATGTATATGTAGCTCAAGTATCCATGGGTGCTGATAAAAACCAATTAATGAAAGCTATCACTGAAGCTGAAGCATATCCAGGTCCATCCTTAATTATCGCTTACGCTCCATGTATCAACCATGGTATTAAAGGCGGTATGGGTAATGCTCAGGAAGAACAACGTCGTGCAGTGGCATCTGGTTACTGGGATCTTTACCGTTACAACCCAGCTCTTAAAGAAGCTGGTAAGAACCCATTCAGCTTGGATTCCAAAGAACCAACTGAAAGCTTCCGCGACTTCTTAATGAACGAAGTTCGTTATGCTTCCTTGAAGAAAGCTGCTCCAGAAATGGCTGAAGAATTATTCGAAAAAACTGAAAAAGATGCTATTGAACGTCGTAAATCCTACGTTCGTCTTCAAAAAGGTTTTGACGAAGTACAATAATTCAAAACTACAATTAGACTTTAGTAGTTGCTAAGCTTACAATGAAGTAAGCATTGACCATGATGGTCTAAGGCATATCTATTGACTAGTAAAACCGCAAGGTTCTCGTAAGAGGCCTTGCGGTTTTTGCATTTCCCCTAATTGCCAATTTGAATTGTAGATTTTATAATATGAGTAACTAATAGTCTTGATTATATGTAATGGTTAGTTTTACATTCTTTGGGAGGTTGACTCTATGAAACTATCAAAACAATCTAAAACTTTATTGGTAGCTGCTGTTTGTTCTTTTTGTTTAGGGCAAGGGTACAGTGAAGCTGCTATTACAGAATCGGCTAACTATTTACCGAATAGTGTTTTACAAAATGATGATGTTACCTTTGTGCAAGAAGGAGCCATGGCTGTATTGCCTAATAATGGCATATCCTTAGAAGATAGTGCTGTGAAAGGTGAAGATCCAGCACAGCTCAAATCTTTGAATCGAGTTATGGCTATCGTTGAAACAAAGGACGGCTATGGACTTATTGATACTCAAGGTAATACATTAATAGAACCAAAATATAAACGTGTAGTAGCTCGTGAAAAAGGGCAGGCTATTGTATTTAATAATCCAAAAGCTAAGGATGAAGAGGTAGTGGGGATTAAATTGAATAATTCTATAGGAATTGCTGATGAGCCTATAAATTATTTATCTGATACCTATATCCCGTATAAAGATAAAAAAACAAAACGATATGGATTTAAGACGATACATGATGATATCGTAATTGCGCCTCAATTCAAAGATGTACTTACTAACTTTAGTGAAGATCGAGCCTTTGTAAAAAATAACAATGGTAAACGTGTTGCTATAGATAGTACTGGAGCCGAATTGTTTACTGTAGAGGCTGATTATGTGTATCCATATAAACATGGTTTAGCAGAAATTCAGCGCAAGGCATCTGGGTTCAGCTTATTGGGCGCTATTGCAGGTATAGCGCTTGGTGGTGGTTTTGGTGGTAGTCATGATGCAGGCCTTGGTATCAGTATAGGTAGTGATGGGATTGGACTCGGTGTTGGTTATGGCTATGGTTATAATGATTTTTGGGATTACCATCATAATCATTTCTTTAGTGGCGTTACCGTTGTACGTGATAAAATAAAACGTGGTTATATCGATCGTGATGGAAATGTTATTATTGATAGTAAATTAGACCATGTATATCCTATGATGCCATTTGGTACGATTGTAGAAAATGATAAAAAATTGGCTGTTGTTGATAGACAAGGAAAAATTTTGATTCCCTATGGTGATTATGAATTGGAGAAAATTAGTCTATCTGATCCGTATATTGCACTGAAAGATAAAACAACAAGTAAAAGAGGCGTTATAAACTACTTGACTAACACACAAGTACTGCCATTCCTGTATGAGGGGGTAGATTTTATGAATGATAGTTATGTAGTAGCTACTGCTGCAGATGGAAAACGAGTTTATAAAATGGAACCTATGCGTAAAGAAATGTTTCGTTTATCTAAAGAAGCTAAACAGGGGGCTTTTGGAGCGGAAGGATTTGCTTGGGTAGTGGGTGACACTTTACTCGGTGATGGTTTTACAGGCTATAAAATTATTAATCGTGAAGGGGACGTCGTATTTACGGCTAAAGATATTGCGATTCAAGATGTTTCTAACTTTTATACTTATTATTCGGCGGTTCGTGTGGACGGGAAGTGGGGCGTAATGGATACAACGGGCAAGTGGATAGTTGAACCGGTCTATAAAGATGTAAACTTTGTAATTCCAGCAGGACAAAACATAATGTTAATGCGCTAGTATCAAAAAAGAGGCCCTAGGGCCTCTTTTAGTTATTATTTATAGAATCGATTAATATATTAAATTACGCTTTATAAAATATGCAGTTGCTGGGCTTCATCAAATTCATCTGTAATTTCTTTTGATGGTGGATTATCTAATAAGCTAACTACATAAATAGCAAGGGAGGAAAGAATGAAACCAGGTACGATTTCATAAAGTCCGAACCATGCAAATTGTTTCCAAATAAGAACTGTTAAACCACCCACAATTACACCAGCTACACAACCTTTTAGGGTCATACGACGCCAGAATAAGGAAAGTAGAATGGCAGGCCCAAAAGCAGCACCAAAACCGGCCCAAGCATAAGCGACCATTGTTAAGATGTAGCTATTAGGATCTAAGGCCAGACAAAGGGCAATGGCTGAAATAATAAGAACGGTAATACGACTGATTAAAACGAGTTCTTGATCACTGGTACGATGACCTACGATGTTTTTATATAAGTCTTGCGATACAGAAGATGCTGTCACTAATAGCTGTCCAGAAGCAGTACTCATAATAGCAGCCAATACAGCAGACCAAATAAGACCGGCTACGAATGGTGGGAATAATTGCTCATTCATTACTAAGAAAACTTTCTCTACATCAGCGCCTTCCAGTGGCGTGGTTAAATACACTTTGCCAACAAGACCAACGATAACGGCTGCGACTAGAGAGATGATAACCCATACCATGGCGATATTAGTTGCTTTTTTTAGTTCGCGTGCATCAGAAATAGCCATGAAACGTACAAGAATATGTGGTTGACCAAAGTACCCAAGCCCCCAAGCTAATGAAGAAATAATGCCAATAGCTAAGGTATAGGTATCTGATTCAGGGCCCCAGATGGATAAGCCTTGTGGAAATTCAGTAGCAATTAAATGAGCTGTATTTATAGGGCCATTCATCATGATAGTGGCCGTAATGGGAATGATTAAAATGGCAAAGAACATCATAGTCCCTTGGATTAAATCAGTCCAACTAACAGCGAGGAAGCCTCCTAGGAAGGTATAGAAGATAACTACACCGGCTGTAATTAAGAGTGAAGTAGTATAATCTAGGCCAAAGATAGTTGTAAATAATTTACCCCCTGCAACGAAACCGGATGACGTGTAAATCAAGAAGAAAATAATAATAAAGATAGCGGATACAATAGGTAAAATTCTTGATGTATCACGGAAACGGTTTTTTAGGTAATCTGGGATGGTTAAGCTATTGTTAGCTACTTCTGTATGATTCCGTAATCGTTTAGAGACAAAGGCCCAATTGAGCCAGGTGCCACCGGCAAGACCGAGGGCAATCCAAATAGCTGAAATCCCCGTGCTATAAGCAAAACCCGGTAACCCCATAAGCATCCAACCACTCATATCGGAGGCTTCGGCACTCATTGAAGTGAGCCAAGGGCCCAACTTACGTCCCCCTAAGATGTAGTCACTTAAATTTCTAGACTTGCGATAATAATAGATACCGATATACATCATGAGCCCTAAATAGAGTGCAAAGGCTATGATAATCGAGATTTGTGTGTGCATGCGAGATGCACCCCCTTTTCATTATAGATATATTGTTATATTTTATCATAAAATATGTCAGCCTACTATATATAAATGTATAATTTCTATAGAAACTTAATATAAAAGACAGCTTATAAATAGAGGCTATACTTGATGATGAGGAATATTTGAAACACAGTGTTATTTTATACTTTCAATGCCTGTTGCGATAGGAGCGTTGGGGTAGGTAACCCAATCGCTAGAACTTCCTACATAGAGAGCCGATTCAATACCAATTTCTGCCATAGCAAGCATAGTGAGGCAGGCGGTAATACCAGAACCACAATAAGTGACAATCGGTTTAGTGACCGAGAGAATATTTTTAAATACGTCTTTTAGTTGCTCTTGCGGTAAAGGACCATTGGCATCAAAGCCATCAGCCCAGAAATGATTAATAGCTGTTGGAATATGTCCCGTCATGCCATCCATAGTATCAATGTCGGTACCTGTATAGCGTTCAGGAGTGCGGGCATCAATAATAATGTGACTGCGCGTTTGGCTACTTTCTAAGACGTGATCATGAGTCATAACCATATGGTCTTGTAAGTGGTAATTAAAAGAGGCTGTTGTAGTCTGTAAGGGCGTAGGGATATTCGTTACAGGCTGTCCTTCGTGAATCCATCGCTCAATACCACCCGCTAGGACTTTTACATGGGAGAGCCCCATATAACGTAAAGTCCACCAAAGGCGTCCCGCTAAAAATAGCCAGGAATCATAAACTACGATATGACTGTCTTTAGTAATGCCAAAAGAGGCTAATTTATCAGCGAGTACATTAAAATCGGGCAGTGGATGGCGACCACCATGTTTTTTCACAGGGCCAGATAAATCGATAGTTACATCAAGTACATAAGCGTTTGGAATATGAGCGGCCCCATAAGCTTTCTGACCGCGAATATCAAGGATAATATACTTTGCTTGCTCTTTTACTAATTCAGCAGGTGTAATAAAATGTTTCATAGGAATCCCCTTATTATAAAATGCAAAATAAATTTGGTAATGGCAATCTACAATATATACCTTTATAGTATAGACCTTTAATGTGTAGATTAGAATTATAGTGTATAATTTGTAGTAGTTGTTTATATACTATAGAATTTATATCTTCTATTGTAGCAGATATTGGGATATTCGTGTACATTTTATGAATGTAGCGTAGTCATTCAGTTTTTCGACAATAGAGTAGTAGTGTAATTTTTTACAAATAATGTTAAAATAATATGATGTATCATTAAATGAGTAAAGAGGAAAGGACGTGAACAAGATGGCTCATCCCGCAGCTGAAGCAGCATTACAACATTATTTTGGTTACGCCACGTTCCGTCCGGCTCAAGAAGTACCAGTCGCATCGTTATTAGCTGGTAAAGATATTTTAGCAATTATGCCAACGGGCGCTGGTAAGTCGATTTGCTTTCAGATTCCTGCGTTGTTGAAACGAGGCTTAACGATTGTCTTTTCGCCGTTGATTTCGCTTATGCAAGATCAAGTGGATGGACTGCGGATGCAAAAGATTCCAGCCGCCTATTTAAATAGCACGCAAGAACAAGAAGAGTCAACACAGATATTAAGAGCCTTGCGTGCTAATCGTGTAAAACTTTTATATTTAGCTCCTGAACGTTTGAGTTCAGAGTGGTTTCAAAATTTTTTAAAAGAATTGCCTATAGAGCAAATTATTATTGATGAAGCCCATTGTGTATCACAGTGGGGCCATGATTTTAGGCCCTCTTATCAGCTGATTGCGCCCTTTATTGATACATTGCCACGTAGGCCTGTTATTGGCGCCTTTACGGCTAGTGCTACGCGCGAAGTCGAAGCTGATATGAAACGACTTTTAGGATTGCAAGAGGCAACAGTTCATGTAACGGGTTTTGATAGACCTAATCTTTCATTTGAAGTAGTACAACCAGAACGAAAACTGCCTTATGTGCTTCAATTTGTGGCACAACATAGTGAAGAAAATGGTATTATCTACTGTGCTACCCGTAAAGATGTAGAAATGGTGTATGGGGAATTGGCTAAACGAGGCGTAGAAGTAGGCTATTATCATGCGGGCTTAAGTGATGAGGTGCGTAAGTTACAGCAAGACCGGTATGCCTATGATAAAGTAAAAGTTATGGTAGCTACTAGTGCGTTTGGCATGGGCATAGATAAGAGTAATGTGCGCTATGTACTTCATTATCAGATGCCGCGTAATATGGAAAGCTATTACCAAGAAGCAGGTCGGGCAGGTCGTGATGGTGGCGCTTCTAAATGTGTACTCTTATATAGCGGGCGAGATGTAATGATTCATAAGTATTTGATTAATGAATCTGTCCACGAGCCTGAACGACGGCGTATTGAAATGTCTAAGTTACAGCAAATGATTAATTATTGTTTCACGAGTGATTGTCTGCGCAAATATATGCTCACCTATTTTGGGGAAACGGTACCTTGGTCACGTTGTGATAATTGTGGGAGTTGTTTAAATAAAGGGGCTTTACGGGATTTAACCAAAGAAGCACGCTATATTTTTAAAGCTGTATTAGATACGGAAGAACGATATGGGGCGGCTATGATTACTGATATTGTAGGTGGCAATCGGACAGACCGGATTGTACGTTATGGTTGGGATCGGTTACCTGTATTTGGGACTCTTCGAGATATGGATGACCGTGACATTAAAGGTCTTATACGACAGTTTACGTCTTTGGGGTATTTGGAGTGTGCAAGTGGCAAATATCCCATATTGAGTATTACGCCGGCTGGTGAAGCCGTCTTAGACGGCCATGCTAAGGTAACCGAAGTTCGTCGACAGATTGTGACTGTTCGCCCTGATGGTCCTCGCCAGAATGGTTTAAGTGGTGATAATCGCTTTAGTAAAACTGGTAAGTCATGGGGACAGGGTATTAAGTCTGGTTCTAATAAGCCTAATTTATTTGAAGCGTTACGACAACATCGCAAAGAGTTAAGCACGCAATTAAAAGTACCACCGTATTTGATTTTTCCAGATACGGTATTAATTGATATGGCTTCGATGAAACCGCAGACTTTAGCTGATTTATATAAGATTAAGGGCATTGGTGAAACGAAATTACAACGCTTTGGTTTATCCTTTTTGAAGGTAATTAATACATTTACAAAAGAAGGATAATTGGTACAGGGCTCTTAATATTTGGTTTTGGGGTATTATTTTGTTTTTTTGTTATTTATTTGTTAAAAAAATATTTGTTTTAAATATATATTTATTTTATCCGAGGAGGTTCTCATGAGTCGGGCCGATGATCAATATTTAGCCATTGTAGAACGAATTTTAAAAGACGGTTATTACGCGAATAATCGTACAGGTGTGCCTACCTACAAATTGCCTCATCAAATGATGCAATTTGATTTGAGTAAAGAATTTCCTATTTTAACGACTAAATTTGTAGCGTTCAAAACGGCTGTGAAAGAATTGTTGTGGATTTGGCAAAAGCAAAGTAATGATGTGAAAGAACTGCAAGCCATGGGGGTTCATGTTTGGGATGAATGGATGCGCGAAGATGGTACGATTGGTAAAGCTTATGGCTATCAATTAGCTAAATATAAGCAAGTGGATACTTTATTGCGTATGCTCAAAGAGGACCCACAAAGTCGCCGCATGATTGTAACACTTTGGAATATTGAAGATTTACCTGATATGGCGTTACAGCCTTGTGCCTATGAAACCTTGTGGGATGTAGCTGGAGATCGATTAAATTGTATGCTTGTGCAACGCAGTGGTGATATGGGTCTTGGTATTCCGTTTAACATGGCACAGTATGCTGCTTTAGTTTATATGATCGCGCACGTAAGTGGCTTAAAACCAGGTCAATTTACGCATATTATTAACAATGCCCACATTTATGAAAATCATGTAGATGCGCTTAAATTGCAACTAGCACGCCGTGAGGAAGCTAAACCAGCGCCAAGTTTATGGTTAAATGAGTCTGTTCAGACGTTTTATGAATTTACCCCTGATGATGTGAAATTAGAAGGGTATGAACATTTGGGTAAGTTGCCAATGGAGGTGGCTGTATAATGTTAGCAATGGTTGTGGCGAAAGCAAAAAATAATGTGATTGGTAAGGATAATCAACTCATTTGGCATTTGCCAAAAGATTTGCAATATTTTAAAAAATTAACCACTGGCCATGTTATTATCATGGGGCGTAAGACATTGGAATCATTACCTTTTTTATTGCCTAATCGAGAACATTGGGTAGTAACCCGGCAGACTGATTATGTGCCACCGTATGAAGGAGTGCGCGTATTTCATGCCCCAGAAGACGCCGTTAAGGCAGCACAACAGTTAGACATAGCGTATTGCATTGGTGGGGCTCAAATGTATGAATCGTTTATGCCCTATGCTAAAGAATTGTATGTAACTGAAATTGAGCAAGAGTTTGAAGGGGATGCGTATTTTCCAGCTATTGATTTGCACCAATTTGAAATGGTAGAATCAATAGCCGGTGAAGTGGATGAGAAGAATCCATGGCCATTTAGTTTTGTTACGTATCGTCGGAAGGAGTAGTCCATGTTAGAAAAAATGTCCCAATATATTGCCACGGAGTTAGGTGTTAAAGGGTGGCAAGTTAAGGTGGCAGTTGAATTATTAGATGAAGGCAATACAGTGCCTTTTATTGCACGCTATCGTAAAGAAAAAACAGGCGAATTAAAAGATGAACAGCTTCGCGAGATTGAAGAGCGCATTAAATATTTGCGTAATTTAGAGCAACGCCGTGAAGAAATCGTTCGTTCCATTACGGAACAAGAAAAAATGACTCCTGAGTTAGCAACGGCTATTGAAGGGGCTATGAAATTACAAGAATTAGAAGATTTATATTTACCATATCGTCCTAAGAAACGGACACGTGCTTCTATTGCTCGTGAACAAGGGCTGGAACCATTAGCGGCCATGATAGTCAGTGAAGTCGCTGATGATATAGCTGCATCGGCTGAAACACTGGCGCAGCCATTTATAACAGATGAGGTACCCACCATTGAAGCGGCTTGGCAAGGTGCTATGGACATTGTAGCTGAAGATGTGAGCGACCGAGCTGACTTTCGTGCTTATTTACGCGAAGCTATTTGGCGGGACGGCAAAGTAAAAGCTGTATTAGTGGATGAAACTGATGATAATAAAGAGGTGCGTCAGGGGTTTTTGCAATATGAAAATCATGAAGAGGCAATTCATCAGATGCCATCACATCGAATTTTGGCTATTAATCGTGGTGAAAAATTAGGGGTGTTAAAGGTAACCATTACGGCCCCTGATGAGACCTATATTGCGTATATGCTTGGTAAACTACCAGTGCCAGCAGTAACTAGTTTAGTGCCCTATAAGGAACTGGCGGTGGCAGATGCTTATAAACGTTTAATTTTCCCTGCGATGGAGCGTGAAATTCGCAAAACTTTGACGGAAAATGCCGATGAACAAGCCATTAAAGTATTTGGCACCAATTTACGTAATTTATTATTACAACCACCATTGGCGGGGCATGTGATTATGGGGCTTGATCCAGGCTATCGCATGGGCTGTAAAATGGCTATTATTGATGCCCAAGGGAATGTATTAGATCAGGGCATCTATCACTTAACTGCTGGCGAAAAAGGTAAAGAAGCTGCTAAAGTTGATATGGCTCATCGCATTCGTAAATGGAAGGTAACGTTACTGTCTATTGGAAATGGCACGGCTTCTTATGAAACGGAGCAATTCGTTTCACAATTGATTGAAGCAGAAAAATTAGATTGCCACTATATTATTACCAATGAAGCAGGTGCGTCTGTATATTCAGCTTCAAAATTGGCTATTGAAGAATTACCAGATTTAGATGTATCCATTCGTGGCGCTGTATCGATAGCGCGACGCGTGCAAGATCCATTAGCTGAGTCTGTTAAAATCGATCCTAAATCTATCGGCGTAGGCCAATATCAACACGATGTAAATCAAAAACAATTGAGTGCTACGTTAGATCAAGTGGTTGAAACGGTAGTAAACCATGTGGGGGTAGAGTTAAATACAGCCTCTCCTGCTATTTTGCAACATGTAGCAGGGATTAGTAGTGCCGTAGCTAATAATATTGTGGCGTATCGTAAGGATAATGGTACCTTCCATAATCGTAAAGAATTGTTAAAGGTAAAACGGTTAGGGCCAGCGGCGTTTACTCAATGTGCCGGCTTTTTGCGCATTAAGGATAGCCAAAACCCACTAGATAATACACCTGTTCATCCTGAATCTTATGAATTGGCTGAAACAATTATTAAAGATTTAGGCTTCTCTTTAACGCAATTGAATGATAAAGCTACATTAGAAGCGTTCCATGAAAAATTAGCGCTAGTTGATGCGGAAACAGTAGCAGCTAATTTAGAGGCTGGCGTACCAACGGTGCGCGATATTTTAGAAGCCCTCGCTAAGCCAGGCCGTGATCCTCGTGAAGATTTACCGGCACCAATGACACGTAAGCATGTAATGAGCCTAGAAGATGTTAAGGTAGGAACGGTTGTTAAGGGCACCGTTCACAATGTGGTAGATTTTGGGGCTTTTGTTGATTTTGGTCTTAAAGTAAATGGTCTGCTACATCGGAGTGAATTCTGCCGTCGTAATGAACACCCATCAGATGTATTAGCAGTGGGTGATATTATTGAAGCAGAAATTATTTCCGTAGAGCCAGCGCGTAATCGTATTGGTTTATCTATGAAGTCTTTGCGTAATAAAGGAAATTCTCAGTTAGGTAAAAGCACAGGCGAGGATACGAAGATTCAATCTGGATCTGAAAATCGTAGAAACCAACGAAATAATAAGAATCATGTTAATGAAGCCGGTAGCAATAATCGACGGAATAATCAACAGAATCAGCAAAATTCGCAAAATCGTCGTAATAAGAAACGTAATGAACCAGCGCCTTTTGTAAATAACAACATTACTATTGTATATAGTAAGAAAAAGTAGTATACTACGACTAATAAGAAAATTCGTTAATATTTTATAAAGATGTCTGAACAAGATAGCTAAATTAGAAAATTTTCAATCTTCTGATTTGGCTATCTTCTTTTTTATGTGTTATAATATTATAATGCGCCGACGAATAATAGAAAATAATTAAGGTTGATTTAATAAGGAGGACTCATATAGTTCATGCTTGAAAAATTTGAAGAATTACAAATTAGCGAGCCCATTTTACGGGCTTTAAATGATATGGGGTTTGAAGAACCTACGCCAATTCAAAAGGAAGCGATTCCGGTAGCCATGGAAGGTCTTGATATGATTGGTCAAGCTCAGACTGGTACTGGTAAAACAGCAGCCTTTGGTATTCCTGCCTTAGAACAGGTGGATGAACATTTACGAGCTGTACAAGTATTAATCTTGTCACCAACACGCGAATTGGCTATTCAGGTAGCAGAAGAACTCAATAAAATGGCTCAGCATACGCATATTCAAGCGTTGCCAATTTATGGTGGCCAAGATATTCAGCGCCAGTTCCGTAGCTTACGTAAAAATCCACAAATTATCGTCGCAACTCCAGGTCGTTTAATGGATCATATGGAACGTGGTTCCATTAGCTTTGATAAAGTGAAAATGATCGTACTCGATGAAGCCGATGAAATGCTAAATATGGGCTTTATTGATGATATTAATAAAATTTTAGGGGCTGTACCAGAAGAACGTCAGACATTGTTATTCTCGGCTACTATGCCACCGGCCATTCAAACGTTGGCAGAAAATTATTTGAAAGAACCACGTTTGATTCGTATGAAACCAACACAAGTGACGATGGATCTTATTGAACAGTATTACATCGAAGTACAAGATCGTCAGAAGTTTGACTTACTTTGTCGTTTGCTAGATATGCAAGCTCCAGATTTGGCTATCGTGTTTGGCCGTACAAAGCGTCGTGTTGATGAAGTAACCGAAGGTCTTAAGAAACGTGGCTATATGGCAGAAGGCATTCATGGTGATTTATCGCAGCAAAAACGCGACAGTGTCATTCGCCAGTTCCGTGAAGGGACTATTGATATTTTAGTAGCTACCGATGTAGCAGCTCGTGGCCTTGATATTAGTGGTGTAACACATGTTTACAATTACGATTTACCACAGGATCCAGAAAGTTATGTACACCGCGTAGGTCGTACTGGTCGTGCAGGTAAAGCAGGGATGGCCAATACGTTTGTAATCCCTCGCGAAATGGAACATTTACATGCTATTGAACGCTTAACTAAACGTAAAATTGCACGCCGTAAAGCACCGTCTTTAGGCGAGGTATTAGAAGGACAACAGAAGTTAGCTGTTCAAAGCTTAATTAACATGGCTGATGATACAGAAAACTTGAAAGAGTATCGTGCAAGTGCCGAAGAATTGCTTAATGATTTGGATTCCGTAACATTAGTAGCGGCCGCTATTAAATTGTTGACAAAAGAACCAGATACAACACCAGTAAATATTACGGAAGAAGCACCACTTCGTGTACGTAAGAAACGTTCTTTCGGTAAGGATGGCCGTCGTCGTGATGGGCAACGCGGAGGCCGCAGTGGTGATCGACGTAATGGGGAACGAACTTCTCGCAGTCGTAATCGTGATGAACGCCGTAGTGGTGGCAGTCGTCCAAAACGTCGTAATCCTGAAGGACAAGGTCGTCGTGGTGGCCAAGAAGGGCCAAAGAGTGGCGCGTTTAAGCCATATTTTAAAGACTAATTTTATATATAGGTACAAAATTCGGTATGGCTTTACTTGCAAATCCATACCGAATTTGCTATAATTATATAACTAATAATTATTATTGGTTGATAAATAGTCATCAGACTATGTGAATACACATGTGCTGAGTAGCACAGTAACAGTATTAAATTAGATCCGAGTGGAGAGAGGATTGATTATTATGGATATTGCACAAAAATTGCGTTCCGAAGGGTATAAAGTGACCCCACAGCGTATTGCGATTTATCAAGTGCTTTATGGTCAAAATGAACATCCTACGGCGGAAATGATATATCAAAGCTTGCGCCGTGACCATCCAACTATGAGTCTAGCAACCGTGTATAAGACGATGGAGATTTTTGAGAAGATCGGTCTTGTCAAAGTTCTCGATACGGGCGATGATTGCAGTCGCTATGATTGGGATACACATAATCACCCGCATATGCGTTGTGTTGTATGCAAACGCGTTGATGATTTAGATGGTATGGATATGGATGATACCTTGGCTCAAGTGGCTGAACTTAGTCAATATAAGGTCACGGGTCAACAGATTACGTTTGAAGGCATTTGTCCAGAATGTCAACGTAAAGAAGCGCACTAATTAAAAAGAGCCGTAAGGCTCTTTTTTTGTTATCCGCTAAAAGTGTGTTATATAATAAGAACGTAGAATTTTTGTAATAGTGAATTGTAATAGAAGTGAATTGTAATAGAGGAGAATAATATGTTAACAATTGGTTGTCATTTATCAATCAGTAAAGGATATTTGCATATGGGGCAAGAGGCATTGTCCTTGGGCGGTAATACGTTTCAGTACTTCACGCGTAACCCTCGTGGGGGCAAAGCTAGAGCATTCGATGAAAGTGATATGAAAGCGTTGTTGGACTTTATGAAAGAACACAATTTCGGTAAAGTGTTAGGTCATGCACCGTATACCTTGAATGCTTGTGCCGCTGATCCTTCATTACGCCAGTTTGCTAAGAATATGATGCGGGAAGATTTAGAACGATTAGAGTTTTTGCCACATCAACTATATAATTTTCATCCTGGCAGTCATGTGAAACAAGGGGTAGATGCAGGCATAGAGTATATTGTAGAAGCTCTTAATGAAGTGTTGTTTGAAGGTATGCAGACCACCGTTTTATTGGAAACCATGGCGGGGAAAGGCACAGAAGTAGGGCGCACTTTTGAGGAAATAGCGCGCATTATTGATGGCGTAAAATTAAAAGAATATATTGGTGTTTGTATGGATACATGTCACATTCACGAAGGCGATTATGATATCATTGGTGATTTAGACGGCGTGATGGATTCATTTGATCGCATTATTGGCTTGGAGCGTTTACAGGCAATTCATTTGAATGATTCGAAGAATCCTCGTGGGGCTCATAAAGATCGGCATGAAAAAATTGGCGAGGGCCATATTGGGTTAGAAGCAATTACAGCGGTTATTAATCATCCCGCACTGCGAAATTTACCATTCTATTTAGAAACGCCGAATGAGCTAGACGGGTATGCGAAGGAAATTGCCTTACTTCGTAGTGTATATTGCGAGGTGTAATATGCGTATTTTACATATGGCAGATTGGCACTTGGGGCGTATTTTTTACGCTCGCCATTTAACTGAAGATCAAGCCTATGTGATAGAGCAACAATTATATGCTTTAGTAAAAGAGGCCCAAATTGATGTTATTGTGTTGGCTGGCGATGTGTTTGATCGGGCGGTACCACCTGTAGAGGCGGTAGAACTTTGGGATGCGGTCATTACTAAGTTGACGCTTGACTATAAGATTCCAGTGCTTGTTATTGGTGGTAATCATGATAGTGCGGAACGGTTAGAAGTGGGCCGTGATTTGTGGTCACAGTCAGGTTTACATGTATGGGGGCGATTAGAACGTAGTTTAAGGCCTATATATATAGCTGACAGAGACGGTGAAGTTGCTTTTTGTCCTATGCCGTTTGCAGAGCCCAGAACCGTATTAACTCAATTATTGCAGACAGAGCCGAGTGAAGCCCAAGCTGAAATATGGCAGTCTTTACCAGTGGCCTATGGACCTATTTATGAAGCGTGGGCGACGTATTTGCGTAGCTTAGTAAAGCCTAACGTGCGTACCGTAGCAATTGCCCATGCCATGGTTGCTGGTAGTGAAACGAGTGAATCAGAACGGCCGTTAGTCATTGGTGGCTCAGCTAGTGTAGGTGTCGATGTGTTTGCACCGTTTAATTATGCGGCATTAGGACATATTCATCGGCCGCAACGTATGGGGGCTGATTATATACGGTATAGTGGTTCGTTATTAAAATATTCCTTTGATGAAGCAAATCATATGAAGTCGTTTACAATTATTGATATGGATGCCGAGGGGATTTGCACTATTGAACAGGTACCCATTAAGGCCCTTCATGATGTGGTCAATATAAAAGGGTATTTCAACGATATTTTACAAGATGATGCTTTGCATCAGAAACATAAAAATGACTATGTACAGGTTCAGCTGTTAGATACGGCGCCTGTTATTGATGGCATGGCACGGTTGCGAGAGGTATTACCTTATGCTATGTCCTTGGAGCTGATTGGACGTATGGCTGTAGACGTAACTAGTACGGCAACCGTAGCCTATAAACAGCTGTCAGAGCGTGAATTATTCGAACAATTTGCTGAAGCTGTTCGTGAAAATCCTCTGAGTGAAACTGAGAAAACGTATATGAATAGACTGTGGGAACGATTGTTGAAGGAGACAGATGTATGAGACCCTTGACTTTGAAAATGACCGCGTTTGGCCCTTATGCGGATACTGTTTACTTGGATTTTAATGATTTACAAACGCACAGTTTATTTTTGATTACGGGGCCGACTGGTTCAGGGAAAACAACAATTCTAGATGCCATGGTATATGCCTTGTTTGGAGAATCTAGCGGAGGCTTGCGTAGCGGTACTACGATGCGTAGTGATTATGCTACGCCAACAGTGCCTACAGAAGTGGTATTTACTTTTTCTGTAGGGGACAAGGATTATAAAATGGAACGAAGTCCTAAACAACAAGTAAAGAAAAAACGGGGCGAAGGATTTCGTGAACAAGGGGCGCAAGCTCGTTTATCAATTTGGCAAGGCGATGCATGGGTGGAATTTAGTACCCGAGCGCAAGACATTAAAGAGAAAGTGCATGACATCTTAGGGTTCAGAGCAGAACAGTTTTTGCAAGTTGTATTATTACCTCAAGGCGAGTTTCGCAAATTATTAGTGGCGCCTACTTCAGAGCGGGAAGATTTAATGCATAGCCTGTTTAGGACAGAAATTTACAGTCGTTTACAAGCTGTCTTAAAAGATGAGTATGAAGCGGTGAGTGCGGAAGCTAAAGAGGTTATTAATCGGCAACGCTATTTATTAAGCAGTGAACAGGTAGTCACTGGCAATGAATTACGGGAACGTTTAGCTACACAAACAGAAATCGTGCGCCAAAAGGAAGAGTTAGTGGCAACAAAGTTACAGGAACAAACAGCTGTAATAAAGGCGTATGATTTGGGTCAACAGCGTCATACATTAGAGCAACAAATTGCAAGACATCAGGCTGAGTTAGGAATTTTAGCTGAGCAGAAGCCTCAAATTTCAGCAAAGAAAACATTATTAGCACAAATAATGGCGTATGAACCCATTAGCCGTTATAAAGCGACATGGCAATCGTTAGTTGCTAAAGAGGTAGCCGTGCAAGTGGCCTATGAAGAGAGTGTTCAAATACAAGACAAATTAAAAAAAGAAGCAGACCACTTAGGTGAAACAAAAGCTGTGTTGGCAAAGGACATGTCAACACAAGCGGATTATCAACTGACTTTACATAAAGCCGAACAAATTAATACGCAGTTTGAGAAGATTGATGTTCTACAAAGTGAGATAGCTCAACTTGTACAACAGGTATCTGAACAGGACAAAATTGTAAAAAAACAAGAAACGATAGTTGCAGAAGGGAAAGAGAAAGTAGCTCTTTTGAAATCCAGTGTTATAGCGATACGGCAACAATTAACTATGCAACATGAGATAGCACAACAACGTGAGGCCGTAAAAGAGGGGCTACAAATAGGTAAAAAGGCGTTGGAAGCTATGACAACCTGCCAAACGAATACTGGCCTGGTGTCTGTGAAACGGCGTGCTTATGAACTGGCAGTACAAAGTGAAGAAATAGCCAAATTAGAACGAGACCATCAAGTGCGATTACAGGCACAATATCAGGCGGCTACTTTAGCGTTGACATTAGAAAGCGATGTTCCTTGTCCTGTGTGTGGTTCAAAAGAACATCCACAATTGGCGACTATGCCAGAAGATTTAGTTAAGGGGCGCGTAGAAGAAGCGGAATTTGCCTATAATGAAGCGTTACAAAAAACATCGGTAGCTAAGACGGAACTTTTGCAGGCCACGGCTGATTTAACAATTGCGGAACAAGCGGTAGAAGAGGCAGAAGAGGCCATTGCTACTTGGTTGCGGACGTATAGTGTGTCTGGTATTAATGGGGGTACAAGTTCTGAATTCGTGGCAGAAGTGGAAGTACAACTTCAAGTATTAGATCAGCAATGGCAACAATTGTTACATAAAGAGATGGAAGTGCAGCGCTTAGCAATAGAGCAGGTCGCCGTGGAAGATAGATTACAAGAACAACAAGAACGGTGGCAATTATTGGACAAAGAATCTCAAACCTTGTCTGCTGATTTAGGACGCAAAGAGGAAGCCCTTAGCCTGTTACAAAGTGAAGTAGCGTCTATTGATAGGAGCACCTGGCTAGATGAGCTAACGAGTAAAAAAGCGTGGTTAGCAGCGTATGAAAAAAAGCAACAAACTTATGACGCAGCCTATACAAAGCATGTCGAAGCGGTGAGTGCCAATGAAACAACGTTGCAAAGCTTGCGTACGCAACGAGAAGAACTGGCGACAAATATTCGTGAGGCTAAGACAACTTATGAGACGGCATTAGTTCAGTCAAAGTTGACAGAAGCAGATATACTGGCAATAGAAACTTTTACTGGGGATGTTCAGGGACTAACTGACGAGGTGCGTAAATATGAAGATGCTTGGGGCCAGAGAGAAGCGCTTTTGAAAGCGACCAAGCAAGAATTGGCATCGGTACCAGAAGTTACTTGCTTAGTGTCAGACGAAGACAAAGAAGCCGTTATGGCTGCGTATGAAACGGCTCTTCGAGAAGCAGCCGTACAGAGTAAAGAAGAGCAACGCTTGCAGGCAGTGCTTGCGGAATATGAAACATTAGTGACGCAAAATGAAACGATAACGGAACGGAGTACGTTTATTTTTAACTTATATGATTTAGCTAATGGTGGTGATTCAGGGTTAAAAGGTGTTACCTTTGAACGATATGTGTTGGGGGCTATTTTAGAGGAAGTTGTTGTGGCCGCTAATAGTCGTCTGCGCCATATGAGTCGAGGTCGTTATACGTTAGAACGGGCGGATTTAAATAGTGTACGACGGGGCCATCGAGGTTTAGATTTAGCTGTTTTGGATACCTATACAGGCTATGCAAGACCAGCTAATACCTTGTCGGGCGGGGAGACCTTTTTAGCCTCTTTATCATTAGCTATGGGCTTAGCTGATGTGATTCAGGCGTATGCAGGGGGGATTCATTTAGACACGATTTTTATTGATGAAGGGTTTGGCACGTTAGACCCTGATACATTGGACGTGGCTATGGAAACCTTAGTAGAGTTACAAGAATCGGGACGACTTGTAGGTATTATTTCTCACGTTCCAGAGCTGAAAAACCGCATTCCAGCACACTTAGAAGTGAAGAGTACAGAACGAGGCAGTGACGCTCATTTTGTAATACTATAAGTCTATATATAGCCATATATCGAGATTTGTGATACTATTAAATAGCAGTATTAAGAATATAATAGAGGAGATTTATTACTCCGTCTTGAGGAATAAGTCAGTTAAATCTTATCGGTTATTGGCTGAATTGGTGTTATGATTGAAAGGAGATGACAGTATGAAGTTTGTAATGGTACATAATAACTTTAATGTCCGTGATTTAGATAAAAGCATAGCTTTTTATAAAGAAGCACTTGGTTTAGAACCAGGGCGTCGTATTGAACCCGAAGATGGGGCTTTTAAAATCGTTTATTTAGAAGATGGTAATAGTAATCATCAATTAGAATTAACTTGGTTACGCGATTGGGATCGCCCTTATAATTTAGGGGATAATGAATTCCATTTAGCCTTTAAAGTTGATGATTATGAAGGAGCTTATAAAAAGCATAAAGAAATGGGTTGTATTGTGTATGAAAACCCTAACATGGGCATTTATTTTATAGCTGATCCAGATGGTTATTGGTTGGAAATTATTCCATTACATCGTTAATATCATATTGAATTGGAGTTATTCTGAATGGAACATATGTTAACCCGCTTAGAATGGTTAGTGGGTAAAGAGAAATTAGAGGATTTGGGGACAAAATCAGTGGCCCTATTTGGTTGCGGAGGTGTTGGTGGCTTTGCTATGGAAGCCCTAGTGCGTACAGGCATTGGTCGACTTGTGTTAATTGATGGTGATAAAGTAACGGTGAGCAACCTAAATCGTCAATTGATTGCTACACAAGCAACGATTGGGCGACGTAAAGTAGAAGTGGCTAAAGAACGCGCTTTATCTATTCGTCCAGATATGCAAGTTGATACTTATGATATTGTGTATACAAAAGAAGCATATCCTGATTTTATTAAAGATATTAAGGTTGATTTTGTGATTGATGCTATTGATATGGTAACTGCAAAATTAGCGATTATTGAAACTTGTCAAGAATTAGGGATTCCTTGTATTTCATCAATGGGGACAGGTAATAAAATGCACCCTGAATTATTGACAATTGCTGATATTAGTAAGACGCATACTTGTCCATTAGCTAAAGTCATGCGTCGCGAATTGCGTAAGCGTGGAATTAAGAAACAAATGGTAGTATTTTCTACGGAAAAGCCAATGACTCCTAATCGCGATGATGATTCTAGAAGTCCTGGCTCTTGTGGTTTTGTGCCTTCTGTTTCAGGGCTAATGTTAGCAAGTTATGTATTACGTACATTATTGGAGGTAGAGTAAATGAAAAAAGCAATTATCCATATGGAAAAAGGCGATATTACGATTGAGTTATTTGATAAAGAAGCACCAGGCACGGTAGCTAATTTTGAAAAGCTAATTAAGGAAGGCTTCTATGATGGATTAACGTTCCACCGTGTTATCCCTGGGTTTGTAGCGCAAGGGGGCTGTCCAAATGGTAATGGTACAGGTGGCCCAGGTTATACAATTAAAGATGAATTGATTGGCAACCCTCATAAACATGAGCGCGGCGCTTTATCTATGGCGCATCGTGGACCTAACACAGGTGGTAGCCAGTTCTTTATCGTGTATGAACCACAGCCACATTTAGATGGTGTTCATACTGTATTTGGTAAAGTTATTGAAGGTATGGATGTAGTAGATGCGATTCAGCAAGGTGACCGCATGACAAAAGTAGAAGTCGTAGAAGACTAAGCTTATGAGGGCTTTCTTGCAACGCATCTATTACTAGTTAATTATAAATACATATTAAGTAATAGAGGATTGAGAGATATATGGAGAGCTTGACGATTACACATCCAGAATGGTTGCAGGTAAAAAAAGATGGACGTTTTTCTTATGGGTATAATCAGGAATGGTATCATGATGATTGGCAACGGTTAGCGGGTTGCGGACCTACGACGGCTACGCAATTAATCAGCTATGTGCAATTTCGTGATGGTTTATTGGATAAGACTGATAGTGCTGATGGTGAAGCGGCGTTAAAACGCATGGAAGTTATCTTTGATTATGTGCGACCACGTTTTGGTGGTGGTTTGTATAAAACACAATGGTTAGAAGAAGGATTAAATGCATATATAGCAGATCATGCATTACCTTATACTGTTAAAATGATGGGTATATATCCATTTACAGTATGCCGACCACCATTACAACAAGTAGTAAAATTTATTAAACAAGGGCTAGCTAGTGATTCACCGGTGGCGTTTTTAAATCGTCATCGAGGACGTGAGAAAGAACTTTCCACATGGCATTGGGTGCCTATTGTGAAATTAATGGAAAATAATGATGATGTTCGCTGCGTGGTATATGATGAAGAAATCGAACGCACCTTTTCGTTACAGAAATGGTTAAAAGATACCATGCTTGGCGGTGGTTTTGCGTATGTAGTACGCAAATAAAATGTTTGGTAATCAAGGTAGGGCTACAGGTGTAGCCCTATGTGACTGTTTACCTTATTAGGTTTAGGAGGCTAATTATGGCAGAATGGCTTACAGAAAATCAGTCGGATAATTTAAAGTTGAGTGCAAAAATTGATAAAGTATTGTATTCAGGTGCTTCGGAGTTTCAGAAAATTGAAGTGGTACATAGTTTGGAATATGGTAATATGCTATCTCTTGATGGTGTGTTTCAAACGTCAGAACGCGAAGAGTTTATTTATCATGAAATGATGTCTCATGTTCCATTATTTTTACATCCTAATCCTAAGCATGTGTTAATCATCGGTGGTGGTGATGGTGGCGTGGCACGTGAATGTGTGCGCCATGAATGTGTTGAAACAGTAACAATGATTGAAATTGATGGCAAAGTGGTTGAATTAGCTAAAGAATATTTACCGACGATTGCCGATGCTATGATTCGTAAAGATCCTAAGTTAACAGTTACAATTGGTGATGGCATTGGTTATGTGGCAGAGTGTGAAAATAAATTTGATGTTATTATCGTTGATTGTTCAGATCCTATTGGACCGGGTGAAGGCTTATTCACAGAAGAATTCTATGCCAATACGTATAGAGCGCTTAAAGAAGACGGTCTATTTGTACAACAAACAGAGTCACCTATGATGCACCAACCATTAGTAGAAAAGGTATTTGGCTATGTGGCTAACCACTTCCCAATTACACGTTTATATACTGCTTATATTCCAATTTATCCTACAGGGATGCATTGCTTTACTATGGGGTCTAAAAAGTATGATCCATTGACTTGGGAAAGCAATCGAAAACAGACGTTTGCTACTAAATATTATAATGATGATATTCAAAAAGCAGCGTTTGCATTACCTAATTTTGTAAAAGATTATTTAATTAAAAAATAGGTGTTGACAGTATCCCCTAAGGAATGATACAATATCATTCGTTACAGGGGATACTTCTCTTGAACAACCACAGTGGTGGGTATGGTGAAGCGGTTAACACGGCGGATTGTGGCTCCGTTACGCGTGGGTTCGATCCCCACTACTCACCCCACTTATAGGGGCGTCGCCAAGTGGTAAGGCAATGGACTTTGACTCCATTATGCGCTGGTTCGATCCCAGCCGCCCCTGCCAACATGACTCACTAGCTCAGTTGGCAGAGCACCTGACTTTTAATCAGGGTGTCCCGCGTTCGAGTCGCGGGTGAGTCACCATGTAAAAAGCACTGTCTTTTGACGGTGCTTTTTCTAACCTTTTTACTACGTATAAAATTAGTAAAAAAGTTGTAAAAAAGTGGTTGACATAATTAGAAAACACTGTTAAACTAATTAAGTCGTCAGGCGATGAAAGTTAAAAGCCTGAAACACAGATCTTTGAAAACTGAACAATGTAAGGTAATCATTTTTAACGAAATGAACATAGCCAGAGTGCGGGTTTCAATTAGTTGAAACCAACCAAATAAATTTTAAGTTAGATAACTTCGGTTAAGCTAACAACAACGAAAACGAGCTAGTGAATAGCTCCAAGATATCTTGGAGAGTTTGATCCTGGCTCAGGACGAACGCTGGCGGCGTGCTTAACACATGCAAGTCGAACGGAGAGCGATGGAAGCTTGCTTCTATCAATCTTAGTGGCGAACGGGTGAGTAACGCGTAACCAACCTGCCCTTCAGAGGGGGATAACAACGGGAAACCGTTGCTAATACCGCGTACGAATGGACTTCGGCATCGAAGTTCATTGAAAGGTGGCCTCTATTTATAAGCTATCGCTGAAGGAGGGGGTTGCGTCTGATTAGCTAGTTGGAGGGGTAATGGCCCACCAAGGCAATGATCAGTAGCCGGTCTGAGAGGATGAACGGCCACATTGGGACTGAGACACGGCCCAAACTCCTACGGGAGGCAGCAGTGGGGAATCTTCCGCAATGGACGAAAGTCTGACGGAGCAACGCCGCGTGAGTGATGACGGCCTTCGGGTTGTAAAGCTCTGTTAATCGGGACGAATGGTCTTTGTGCGAATAGTGCAGAGATTTGACGGTACCGGAATAGAAAGCCACGGCTAACTACGTGCCAGCAGCCGCGGTAATACGTAGGTGGCAAGCGTTGTCCGGAATTATTGGGCGTAAAGCGCGCGCAGGCGGTTTCGTAAGTCTGTCTTAAAAGTGCGAGGCTCAACCTCGTGAGGGGATGGAAACTATGAAACTAGAGTATCGGAGAGGAAA
This sequence comes from Veillonella criceti, assembly GCF_900460315.1. NCBI lineage: Bacteria > Bacillati > Bacillota > Negativicutes > Veillonellales > Veillonellaceae > Veillonella > Veillonella criceti. The sequence goes on from NZ_UHIO01000001.1 coordinate 2,064,434, forward strand.
GCGGAATTCCTAGTGTAGCGGTGAAATGCGTAGATATTAGGAAGAACACCAGTGGCGAAGGCGGCTTTCTGGACGACAACTGACGCTGAGGCGCGAAAGCCAGGGGAGCGAACGGGATTAGATACCCCGGTAGTCCTGGCCGTAAACGATGGGTACTAGGTGTAGGAGGTATCGACCCCTTCTGTGCCGGAGTTAACGCAATAAGTACCCCGCCTGGGGAGTACGGTCGCAAGGCTGAAACTCAAAGGAATTGACGGGGGCCCGCACAAGCGGTGGAGTATGTGGTTTAATTCGACGCAACGCGAAGAACCTTACCAGGTCTTGACATTGATGGACGAAACAAGAGATTGTTTTTCTCCTTCGGGAGCCAGAAAACAGGTGGTGCACGGCTGTCGTCAGCTCGTGTCGTGAGATGTTGGGTTAAGTCCCGCAACGAGCGCAACCCCTATCTTATGTTGCCAGCACTTCGGGTGGGAACTCATGAGAGACTGCCGCAGACAATGCGGAGGAAGGCGGGGATGACGTCAAGTCATCATGCCCCTTATGACCTGGGCTACACACGTACTA
>NZ_UHIO01000001.1:2070000-2205619 GCF_900460315.1 Veillonella criceti
GATTGCCATAGAAAGCTTGGATGGCATAATTCTAACAGGTGGTACTGGGATTGCTAAAAGAGATGTATCTATCGAAGTCGTAGCTTCGTTATGTCAAAAAGAAATTCTCGGCTTTGGTGAATTATTTAGGTATCTTAGTTATACCGAAGACATTGGAACGCGCGCTATCGCTTCGAGGGCTATGGCGGGTGTTTGTGATAATGTATTATTATTTTCTTTGCCTGGTTCCGTAGGTGCTGTTACTCTCGGTGTTAATCGATTAGTATTACCTGAAATACGTCATTTAGTGTATGAAATCAATAAATAGTAACGTTAATAGATGGTAGTTAACAATATGTATTAAATTTACACAATATATAATGTACTCATATAAGAATATGCTTTTTGCATACAAGGAACAATAGAAAATAGGTATTTGATGTGCTATAATTAGAACGTGCGTTTATTGTAATTCGTTAATTATTAACGAATCCATCACGAGTTATGGAGGATATTATGGCTTTTAATTTAAAAAGCAAGGAAGAAAAATTTTTCAATATCTTGAACAATCATGTTGAGCTATGCCATGACGCATCCATTCTTATGGAACAGGCGTTTAAAGGTGAAGTAGAAAAAGAGGAAGCACTACGATTAATCGATCAAAAAGAAAAAGAAGCTGATGAATTAGTCAATCAGACTATCGAACGTTTACGTTCAACCTTCATTACTCCTATGGATCGTGAAGATATTCAATTGCTTATTGAGCAATTAGACACGACCATTGATAGCATGAAAGACATTATGGATAAGATGTGTATGTACAATGTGGGTGAACCAACAAAAGGGGCCATTCGTTTAATTGAAATTGTACAAAAATGCTTGAAACATATTACTAAATCTATTTCCTATATGAATAGTTTAAAGAAAAATCATGTGAAAGTTGAAGGCCGTGTGTTAGAAGTTCTTCGGTTAGAAGAAGAAGCTGATGCTGTATATCATGAAGAAATGGCCGTATTATTTAGAGATTGTAAAGATCCTATTGAAATTATCAAGTGGAAGGAAATTCTCAACTCCATGGAAGATGTAATTGATGGCTGTGAGGATTTGGTTGGTACATTCCGCCGGGTTGTTCTGAAGTATGCTTGATCATTGGTTTGTCTGGCTAGTAGTATTTTTAGCCTTAGCATTTGATTATATTAATGGGTTCCATGATACGGCTAATGCCATTGCCACATCTGTATCGACACGGGCTATAGATCCTAAGAAGGCAGTAATGATGACAGCTGTTCTTAACTTTATAGGGGCTCTTGTTAGTACTGGGGTTGCTAAAACTATTGGTGGTGATTTAGTCACTTCGGCTAGTTTAATTAATGCAGAAGTTATTAGTGCAGCTTTATTAGGTGCTATTATATGGAATCTAGTTACTTGGTGGTATGGTATTCCTAGTTCCTCATCACATGCTTTAATTGGTGGTGTTATTGGTGCCGTTATGGTATCAGTTGGTTATGAAGCCTTAAACTTTACAGGGATTGGCCGTATTTTCTTATCCTTAGTATTATCGCCTATCGTTGCTATGATTTTAGGCTATATTATTATGCATATTTTATTGCTATTATTTGGTCATTTTTCACCGATTACACTTAATGATCGATTCCGTAATATGCAATTATTATCTGCTACCTTAATGGCTTTTTCTCATGGGTCAAATGATGCGCAAAAAGCGATGGGGATTATTACACTTACCTTGTTAAGTGGTGGTTATATTGATACATTAGATGTACCAACTTGGGTAAAAATAGCCTGTGCTTCTGCGATGGCATTAGGTACTGCAGCTGGTGGTTGGCGTATTATTAGTACCATGGGGACTAAAATTTTTAAATTAGAAACAATTAATGGCTTTGCTGCCGATTTAAATTCAGCGATTACTATTTTTACAGCAACCTTCTTACATTTACCTGTATCAACTACACATGTAGTGAGTGGTTCGATTATGGGGGTAGGGACAGCTAAGCGTGTTAAAGCGGTTAACTGGGGTGTAGCGCGCTCTATGGTTCTTGCTTGGTTTGTAACAATTCCATTAAGTGCTATTATGTCGGGGATTGCGTACTTAATTATTGATGGTATGCGGGGTATTTTATAAAATCTCTAAAGTAGCGCATAATAAACATATTTAATAAAAATTCTCAATATATAAATATATCATCTACAAAACTAATAAGGAAAGATAAAGACTATCGTTATGGTAGGAATTGTAGTGCTGTTTAGGCATAAGTATCTTTAGCAAAATTAGTAATATGTTGTTGCAATTCCTGCAACTATTGACTATAATGTAGATAAACAGAAAAATGCTCAGGTTACGAGCATTTTTTTATGACTGCAAAGTATACTAAGATTGTGATGTTCAATGAAACATTTATAAAATCGAATTATTTCGAAATGGTTTATATTAGGTATTAGGGGGCAGTTATGAAACTTAACCAAGCAACTGATTATGCATTCCGTATGGTATTGCATATGTCACTCTTACCGAATGGGACTAAAATAACCGGTGGTGAGTTGGCAAAAGCTCAGAAAATTCCAGATCGTTTTTTATTAAAAATTATGCGTAATTTAATCTCTGGAAATATTATGCAATCCTTCCGCGGAGTAGATGGTGGATTTGCGTTAGCACGTAGACCTAAAGACATTACTTTGTTGGATGTTATTGAAGCTGTTGAAGGGGCAACGTATTTACAACGTTGCTTATACGATAATGAAACCTGTTCCCGTGGTTGTCACGGTAATTGTTCCGTCCAAGAACGATTTGGTCAAATTCAACATAATTTGATTAAAGAATTGAAGGCGGTAGATTTTGAATCCTTGGCTAAGCGTGAACGAGAAATTCATTTGCAGAGAGTCTGTCCATCTAAAGCGCAAGCGCGCGATTAATAAGTGAGGAGGTTTTAAGTATGATGGAAGCATTACTGTTAGCTCGATGGCAATTCGCCTTGACATCGATCTATCACTGGCTGTTTGTTCCTGTAACCCTAGGGATGACAGTTGTCGTAGCAATTTTAGAAATTACCTACGTAAGTACAAACAATGAAGTGTACAAAAAAATGGCAAAGTTCTGGGGGAAATTATTTTTAATCAATTTTGCCATGGGCGTTGTAACTGGTATCGTACAGGAGTTCCACTTCGGTATGAACTGGGCTGAATATTCCCGTTTTATGGGGGATATCTTTGGTGCTCCTTTAGCACTAGAAGCGTTAACAGCGTTCTTCCTTGAATCCACATTTATGGGTGCTTGGATTTTTGGTTGGGACAAGTTGTCTGCTAAAGCTCATGCTGTAGTAGCTGTATTAGTAGCAATTGGTACTAACTTATCTGCTTTCTGGATTTTGGTAGCAAGTTCCTTTATGCAACATCCAGTTGGCTATGTGATTCGTAATGGTCGTGCTGAAATGGAAGATTTCGGAGTTATTTTATCTAATGGGTACGTACCAGGACAATTTGCTCACATTTTCTTTGATGGTCTAATGACCGCTGGTGTTATTATTGCAGCCGTTAGTGCTTGGCACTTACTTCGTAATAATGCGGTGGATTTCTATAAACGTTCCATTAAATGGGGCTTAGTATTCACTATTATTGGTGGCGTGTTAGTAATGGGTGCTGGTCACTTACATGGCCAATACGTAACTAAAGTACAGCCTATGAAGATTGCTTCTGTAGAAGGTCTTTGGGAAACAACTAAAGGGGCTCTATTCAGCTTGTTTGCTTCTATCGATGAAAAAAATCAAACAACTAATAGTGCTATTGAAATTCCAGGTTTGTTAAGCTTTGTAGCTATGGATGATTTCAATGGTGAAATGAAAGGTATGAAAGACCTTCAAAAAGCAGATGAAGAAAAATATGGCCCTGGCGATTATGTACCACATGTAACATCTATGTACTGGTCTTTCCGTGCTATGGTATTCTCTGGTGTATTAATGTTCTTAGTGGCTATCGTAGCATTCGCTATGAATCGCGCTGGTAAATTGGAAACATCTCGTGGTATGCTAAATACTGTATTCTGGATGTTACCATTTGCTTACATTGCCAATGCAACTGGTTGGTATGTAGCTGAAATGGGTCGTCAACCATGGATTGTTTATGGTTTACAAAAAACAGCTGATGGTGTATCTAGCACGGTAACAGCTGGTGAAGTTTGGACGACAATTATTGGTTTCTCTGCCGTATATATTTTAGCGGCTATTGCTGCTTTATATTTAGCTGTGAAACATATTAAAAAAGGTCCAGAAGGCAATCCATCTCAGGATATTAGAGAGGAGGCAGCATTATGGAAGTAATTTTACAGAATTTAGACGTAGTGTGGTTCATCCTCGTATGTGTATTATTTGCAGGGTTCTTCACACTTGAAGGCTTTGATTATGGTGTGGGTATTTTGCTTCCATTCTTAGGTAAAACTGATGTAGAACGTCGTCAGATGATTAACACAGTAGGTCCTGTATGGGATGGTAACCAAGTTTGGATGATTACGGCTGGTGGTGCTACTTTTGCATCGTTCCCACATGTATATGCTACTTTATTTAGTGGTTTTTATTTAGCTTTATTCTTAATGCTAGCAGCTTTAATTGCTCGTGGTGTTGCTTTTGAATTCCGCAGTAAAGATAAATCGTTAGCTTGGCGTAAAACTTTTGACTATTGTATTTTCTTTGGATCTTTGATTCCAGCACTCCTTTGGGGCGTTACTGTTGGTAACTTAATTCAAGGTACACCAATTGATGGTCAGATGAACTTTGTAGGTGGCTTCTTTGATTTACTTAGCCCTTATACAATTCTTTGTGGGTTAGCATTTATCTTAGTATTTGTTTACCATGGTGCTTTGTATACAGCTATTAAGACTGTTGGGCCTATCGCTGAACGTGCTCGTGCTACCGCTTTAGTAGAAGGTGTAATTACGGCAGTTGGTGCTCTTGTATTAGTCGGTGCTACTTATTACTACACTGATTTATTCAATAGTATGATTGCTACTGTAGCATTTGCACTTTGCATTGTGTTTTTCCTTCTTTCCTGGGGCTTTACTCGTGTACGTCGCCCAGGTGTAGGTTTTACATTTAGTTGCTTAAGCATTATCTCTGTAACAGCTGCTTACTTTGCTGGTTTATTCCCACGTATTATGGTTTCCAGCTTGGATCCAGCTTGGAGCTTAACTATTAAAAATGCATCGTCCTCTGAATATACCTTAACATTAATGACGATTGTAGCGCTTATCTTTGTGCCAATCGTATTAATTTACCAAGGTTGGACGTATTGGACATTCCGTCATCGCATTGGTCCAGATGATTTGCATTACTAATTAAATAAGCCTGTATATGCTAATTTAGCAATTACAGATGTAAAAAGCGTGCTTTCGGGCACGCTTTTTATAATGCTCTTACAGGGGTCAGTTTTTTATGGTATGATAAAAAAAGAAGTTATAATTTACAAACTGTGGAGCTTCATTTTAATTAAAAAGATGATTAATTTTGAAATGATTAGTTGCAGAGTGGATTCTATTGTTGAGAGTTTGAGAGGAGTGGCCAATATGAGTACCTATAAAAGTATTGCCTTTGCTAATGACAATCGTGATCGCTTTATAACGTTGCGTCGTGATTTACATCAACATCCTGAACCAGGCTGGTTGGAATATCGGACAGCAGCGATAGCAGCTGATCGATTAACAGAACTTGGTTATGATCTAAAAGTAGGTAAAGAGGTTATTCATGCTGAATCTCGTATGGGATTACCTAGCGAAGAAGCTATGAAGCAAGCTATGGAGCGAGCGATTAGTGAAGGGGCTAATCCTAAATGGGTAGAGGCTATGGGGTATGGCTTTACTGGTATGGTCGCTACTTTGCATATTGATGACCAAGGGCCCGTTGTGGCTTTTCGTGCGGATATTGACTCCAATGATGTAGTGGAAGCACAGACAGACGATCATTTACCAGCGAAAGAAGGATTTTCTTCGAAGCATGATAGAGCGATGCATGCGTGTGGACATGATGCTCATTTAACAATGGCACTAGGGCTTGCCGAGTATATTATAAGCCATAAAGAGGCGTTACATGGCACGTTTAAATTGATTTTACAGCCCGCTGAAGAAGGTGTTCGCGGGGCTAAAGCAATGCGTGATGCTGGCGTAGTTGATGACGTGGATTATTTCTTTGGCATGCATATTGGCATTAATAAGGCTATTGCTAATTGTTTAGCTTGTATGAATTTTGGGTTTTTAGCAACTACCAAATTAGACGTAGAATTTAAAGGATATTCTTCGCATGCAGGCGCATCTCCTGAATTAGGTAAAAATGCGTTATTAGCAGCTTGTACAGCAGCGTTAAATCTTCAAGCTATATCACGCCATTCGAAGGGTAATTCCTGCATTAATGTGGGCGTATTAAATGCAGGTACAGGCCGTAATGTCATTCCTGATACTGCATATTTGCAAATTGAAACCCGTGGTGAGACAGGTGACGTTAATGAATATATCCGTAAACGTGCTTATGAAGTGTTACAGGGTGCGGCGGCTATGTATGATAATGAAGTTATTATTAGAGAGATGGGCAGTGCACCGGCTTGCGTGAATTCTGAAGCATTAGCTAAAGAAGTACAAGTCTTAGCAAAAGATATGGGTTTATTCCGTGATGTGCCATTGACTAATACGGGTGGTGGCAGTGAAGACTGTGCCTACTTTTTAGAGCGAGTTATTGAACATGGTGGTCAAGCAACGTACATGATTCTTGGCTCTGATATTAAAGCGCCACATCATAATCCACGCTTTGATATTGATGAAGCCGATATGATTAATGGCATTGCTGTAGCTGGGGCTATTGTTGAAACGTATTTAAATAAAACTAAATAAGTTCTTATAGTGATACAAGGAGAGTTAACATCTCTTTAAGTGTTTAAGTATTGAGCTACTAGATAAAAACACCTCAATTAGGTTAAAACCTAATTGAGGTTGTTTTTTGGGCATATTAGGTGATATAGCCGGTTATTGAAAGCGCTTAGATTGTAAATACATAACACGCCAAATATATAATACACCAGCTAAACCAACGCCACCAAGTAAACCTAGCCATACACTATATGGCCCTAGATCTGTTAGATACATGAATCCTAGGGCAATAGGGATGCAAGCGCCCCAGTAGGTAGCTATCGCAATTTTAGAGATGATAGCTACATCTTTATAAGCACGTAAAATACCTTGTACAGGTGTTCCGAAGGCATCAATGATAATGAAGAAAGCCGCGTAACTCATAAAAGAGGCTATAATATTAACCATGTCAGGATCGTTCGTATAGAAGCTAGCGAAAAGAGGTAAATTGGTGAAAATAATAATACTCATCAGAGCGGCTATGGTAATTGCGGTTCCTCTTGCAATATAAGACATATGGGTAGCTTCTTTATAGTGCTTAGCTCCTATTTGGTATCCGACGACAATAGTACTAGCCATGCTAATACTAAGTGGAATCCCATAGAATAAATTAACAAAACTAATGGCCGCTTGATGAGCTGCAATGACTTGGGTGCCATAATAGGTAATAGCAAGTCCTGCTAAACTGAAAATACTACTTTCACAAAAAACAGCAATGCCAATAGGGATCCCAATTCGTAATTGCTCGCGTAATGGTGTCCAGTGAATTTTGAAAGATTGTTTACTGATTTGATAGTGTGAAAAAGGTTTTTTATAGAGGAGTACGCCTAAATAGGCTAAACAGTTAAACCAATAAGCAATAGCTGTGGCAATGCCAGCCCCAAGACCACCTAAGGCGGGACAGCCAAAATGACCAAGGATTAAGGCATAATTTAAGGTCACATGAATCAGTAAACCAATACTCATAATTATCATGGAATAACGAGTGTAGCCATGGCAGTCAACAGTATTACGCAATGTACAGGTGAGGATAAGTGGTGGTAAGGCAAAGGCAATAGCCGTCATATATTGAAGACAGATTTCATAAGCGGCAGGCTCTAAGGCAAGATAGTGAAGGAGCGGTTTTAGAAATATTAGACCACTAAAGATAAGGAGTGCACTAAAGAAGAGGGCCAACCATACACCATGGATAATGACGGTAGGAATATCCTCTGTCTTATGTGCTCCCAGTAATTGAGCGATAATGGGGGCAATGCCTAGGAGAATACCAAGTACGCCATAATAGCAAGCAATCCAAATATTGAAACCCACAGAAATACCAGCTACATCAGTCGTACTATATTGACCGGTCATAACAACAGAGAAAAAAGATCCGCCTGTTAATGCAAATTGTGTAATAATAATAGGAATGGTTAATTGAATAAATTGTTTTATTTTACCCATTAAGGATGGCGCTGTATTTGTCATAAAAACTCCTTTCTTAATAAAAAAACATCAAACACTCTACCTTCAATGGCCTACGATAGAGTATTTGATGTTCTTTCTTTTATCCGGCGACAAAAGTCATCAGCATATAAAATTATAAAGCGATAATATAGAGTTTAAAAAGTCTATATTAGTGTTACATTAGCGTTACATTAGCAATCAATTTTTTGACTGATATGTATTCTAACATTATACATAATGCCTGTCAAGTTTTCTAATTATAGAGTCTGGTATTGTTTAAAGGTTTTATGTTGAATATACCAGACCCGCCAGGTAAAGAGTAAGGCAGCAATTAAGGTGCTACCTAAGAGGCCAATCCAAATAGCATAAGGGCCATAATTAAAGAGAAAAGTGAAGATTGCTGCAATAGGAATGCTAGTACCACAGAAGCTTGATAAGGCGATAATGGAAATAATACGCACATCTTTATAGCCTCTTAGAATGCCTTGGATGGGCGTACCCAACGCATCAATGACTGTAAAGAAGACGGCATAACTTAAGAAGCTTCCAATTAAATCAACCATATTAGGGTCGTTTGTATAATAACCAGCAATGGTAGGCAGATGGGTAAAGGTATAAAGGCAGATCGTCATAGCAAGAACAACGGCTAATCCACGAGCAATATAAGAGTATATTTTAGCTTCATGGAGGTCCTTAGCACCAACAGCATAGCCCACAGTAATAGTGGCAGCAATACCAATACTTAAGGGGACCCCATAAAAGAGGGAGGTGAAACTTAAGGCCGCTTGATGGGCGGCAATAATACTTGTACCATAGGCCGTGGCAGCGATGCCTGCGAGACTAAAGATACTACTTTCAGCAAAGATAGCGAGACCAATGGGAATACCTAGTCGCAATTGCTCCTGAATATAGGTGAAGTCAAAGGTAAAACAACGGCGGAACAAGTGATAGCTTTTGAAGGGCTTGCCTAGTACTAATACTAATAAAAAAGCTAGAAAGTTAAACCAATAGGCAATGGCAGTAGCAATGCCGGCCCCTAAACCGCCGAGTGGGGGAAAGCCAAAATGACCTAGAATGAGCGCATAGTTTAAAAAAATATGGAGGCCTAACCCGCAGAGGATAATATACATAGTGTAGTGTGTATAGCCGTGACAGTCTAAGGTATTGCGTAATACACAAGTTAGAATCAGTGGTAATAATCCAACTGCGATAGCTTTTAAGTATTGCCAACATATTTCATAAGCAGCTGGCTCTAATTGTAAATGTGTTAAAATGGGATCTAAAAGTGTAACGCCTAGTAGCAACATTAGCAGAAAGAAACAAAGAGATAAAATGAGACCATGATAGATAATGGTTGGAATGTTATCTTTCTCGTTTGCGCCCAGTAATTGAGCAATAATTGGTGAAATGCCTAGATGAATCCCAATGATACCATAATAACAGGCCGTCCATAGATTAAAGCCTACCGAAATTCCGGCTAAATCCACTGTGCTGTATTGCCCGGTTAATACAACTGAGACAAAGGAACCGCCTGTAATGGCAAATTGTGTCAAGATGATTGGTATTGTTAAGGCGATAAAATGTTTAATTCTACTAAGCGTACTCATTTGACGTATTGTATTCATATATGTTACCTCAAAAAAAGCACCAAATTATCTATCTTCTAAGACCTGCGATAGACTCTTTGATGCTACATACCTATATCCGGTGACCTAGGTATGGCTTTCTTGTTAAATGTAATTAATAAATAATATATTTTTACTGTAACATAGAACATGAGAAAAGTCCATATAGTATAGCTATATGGCATATGATAACCATGAAAAGACGATATTAAAAGTCAATAGGAAAAGATAGTATTAAAAGCGATGGTATTAAAAACGACCTGCCATTGGCAGGTCGTTTTAGTTATATGTGATTAATTATAAGCCATTATTGTTTAGCGGCTTCAATAATAATTTGAGTCGCTAAGCGTGCTGAATTATATAAATCTTCTTCTAATAAACATTCATCTTTGGTATGTACATTCGTCATGCCCACACCAAGAACGGCTGTTGGTACACCATAGGCATTGAAGAAGCTAGCATCACTACCGCCACCAGATTCCACTACGTTTACAGGGAAACCTAATTCTTCTGCTGCTTTACTAGCTAATTTAATCGTTTCAGAATCAACAGCTAAATCAAATGGATCATAAGCAGGTAATACTTTTACATCGACCGTTGTATTTGTCTCTGTAGCACCGGCTTCGAAAATCGCTACTACATCAGCTGTTAATTTGTCGAGTTTCGCTTTATTGCGGCTACGGGTTTCTAAAAGAATGGTGGCTTCATCAGCTACGATATTTGTGGCACGACCACCGCTAATAGTACCAATATTGCAAGTTGTTTCTTCATCAAGACGACCTTGTGGTAATTTAGTTAACATATGGCCCGCGGCTACAATAGCATTAATCCCTTTTTCAGGAGCATTGCCTGCATGAGCAGCTTTACCTGTAATAACGGCGCGGACTTTGTTTTGGCCTGGTGCTTTGTGTACAATACGACCTGGGGCACCAGAGGTATCAAAGGTAAACCCTAATTTAGCTTTTAACAAGGAGGAATCCATATTTTTGGAGCCATTAACGCCACCTTCTTCAGCGATAGTAAATACAACTTGAATATCGCCATGAGGTAAATTTTCCTCTTTGACAACGCGTAATGCTTCTAAAATAGCGACTACACCGGCTTTATCGTCGCCACCCAACACAGTGGTACCATCTGATGTAATGAGACCATCTTTAAGTTGAGGTTTAATATTTGCACAAGGTTCTACGCAGTCCATGTGAGCTGTTAACATAATCATAGGTGCTTCTGGAACGGTACCTTTACGAGTAGCTACTAAGTTGCCTGTATTACCGCCTAGTTTTTCACCAGCATTGTCTTCTTCTACTGTGAATCCTAAATCTTCTAGTCGTTTGGTAAGTAGATCAGCTACTACCCGTTCGTTTAATGTGGAGCAAGGAATCTGAACAAGCTCAAAGAATTCGTCAAGGACACGCTTTTCTTGAATCATGAGAACCTCCTTAAGAAAATAGAAATATATAAATTAAAATATATAAAATGGAACTACTTAGTACCTAGTGTATATAGTAATTGTAAAACTATAAAGTCTGTTAATAGATTCTTTATAGTGCGGTTAGGAACAGACATTAGAATAGAATTAAGAATGTAATAACACCGGCCAACATAGGAATAATGTTGCGTTTGGCTAATTCCATAGGGCTTACTTTAGCGAGGGTTGCACAGATAATGGCAGCGCCTGCTACAGGGGACGTGGAACGACCAATCGCCCCAGAAATTTGAGCTAAGGAACCAAGATCGACCATGTTCATACCAAAGGTAGCTGCATGTGGTGTAATGGCACCGTTGAATGCCAAAGCCGCTGCATCACCAGAACCACAGAGAATAGCAATGATGAAAGGTCCAAAGCTACCTGCGATTTTAGCAATTGATTCGGAGTCTTTCATATAAGTAAGTAAAGCATCTGTAAGGCCCATGGCTTGCATACCTTGGGTAAATACGGCCGCTGCAATGATAAGGCCAATAATACTACCATAGGCTTCGCCCATACCTTTGAAGAAATTTTTAGTAACTTCTTGTGGGTTAGCGCGTGCAATGAGTAAAGCGATAACACAGCCAATAATCATGGCTGCTGGTACACTGACTTTAGAAATGCCCATAGCCTTAATCATAGGCAAGTTTAAGTTGGTAACAACTAGAATGACTAATGGAATAATAGGAGCTAATGCTTTTAATGGATTTACTTTTAATTTAGCTGTTAAAGAAGCATCGCCTTCGGATTCTAAAGCTTGTTGACGTGCTTTAGAAGGGCCTTCTTTTTTTACGGCAGCTACTAATGTAAGAGCAATAGCTACGACGAAAGAAGCAATAATAGCTGGAACAGCTGTTTCGAGTACAACGTACATTACATCAACACTAGCCATTTTGGAAATAAAAGCCACATGCGTGTTACCAGGGCTAATTGTACTGCCCCAAGTACCCGCCAATATAGCGGCTCCAGCCATTGCTGGATGCACGCCTGCTGCGATTAATGCTGGAATTAAAATACTGCCAATGGCAGCTGCAGCACCAGCAGCACTGGTTACGGCAATGTTAAGCCACCAAGTGACTAACATAGCTAACGGAATAATTACAGCATGGCTTTTGGAGATAAGTCCAGATAAGGCATGTACCAAATGCTGATCACATTCAGTGTGTTTCATAACGAAGGCAAAGCCCATAACGGTACAGATGGTAGGTACTAATGAGCCATGAATCATGGTTTTAACAAAGGAATCCATAAATTGGCCCATCACACCGCCGATTAAGCACATTAAAGCCCCTGCGATGAGTAAAACTGTACGTGTTTCATACTTGCGAATGATGGCGGCAAAGGCGACAATAACGATTACCCCGCCTAGTAGTTGCATCATAGGTAAATACCTCCTTGAAAATAAAACCGCTTACTATATAACATGGTATAATACTAATATATGCGAAATTCAGAAAAAATACCATGGATTTATGTAAAATAATTAATTTTATTATATCAATTTGACATACTACATGATTTTTGTAATAGGAGAAGACATATGAATGAACAGGTAGGACAATGCATTTGGGCCAGTCGTAATGAACTAGAACAAATTTATCATGATACCGAATGGGGCGTGCCACTCCACGATGATAATAAATTATTCGAAATGTTAATTTTGGAAGGGATGCAAGCTGGTTTAAGTTGGACAATTATTATGAAACGACGTGAAGCTATGCGTGAGGCTTTTGATGGATTTAATATAGCTACTTTAGCACAATATACGCCTGAAAAAGAAGCAACCTTATTAGAAAATCCTAATATTATTCGTCATCGTCTTAAAATAGCAGCGTTACGAAAAAATGCACAAGCTTTTCAGAGAGTGCAAGCTGAATTTGGGTCGTTTGATGCGTATATTTGGCAATTTACTGAAGGGAAATCAATAGTTGGGCATTGGCAACGTCAAGAAGATGTGCCGGCTACAATTCCTTTAGCAGAGAAGATTAGTAAAGATTTGAAGAAACGCGGTTTTACTTTTGTAGGGCCTACCATAGTATATTCATTCATGCAGGCAATTGGGATTGTGAATGATCATATTGTGACCTGTCCTTGTTATAAACGGTTGCTTACTATGACTGACAGTGTTGAATAAAGCGGGGCAGTATTTGTTAAGAGTCAATATAAAAATGTGTATGTCAACAGGTAGGAGGTACTATGGATTTTTTTAACTATGCTTATGACCATGGACATATTCAATTTAGTCAGTATATATATCGCATTGGTACCTATCACTATAATTGGCACCCTGAAATTGAAATACTAGTGGTGCTTCAAGGGCGTGTTGAAGTATGTCATGATAGTGAATATACTAACTTAGGAGTGAACGATATTATTATATTACCGCCACAATGTGGTCACGCTACGTTGGCTTTGGAACCAGATACAATGGCAATGGTCTTGCATTTACATCCAAGTATATTGGCTCAATATGATAGGGTATTTCGTCAATCTACTTTCTTTGTAACAACAGATGAAGGCACTCAAAATTTGCCACTATACGTAGCGTTGCGTGAGCAATTAGGCCGTTTGATTTTATTGTTAGCCAAGGTGCAAGAGGATCAATTTGATATGGCGAGTTTAAATAAGTCTAATAATCGTTCTTTTAATGCTACTACATTAATTGATATACCTAATTTAAGTATTGAGCATCTGTTTTTGCAAGTATTAGAAACATTGACTGCTATATTATTGCCTCATACACATGAGCCACAAGGGAATCCTGTAGCAATACAACAGGAAGCGACTTTTGAAAAAATGATTACTTATATAGATAAGCATTATAAAGAATCCATTACTTTAGGAGATATAGCCTCTATTGGGGGTTATACTGAGAGTTATGCGTCTCAATTTTTTAAGCGTCAATTAGGTATATCTTTTAAAACGTATCTGTTACGTATGCGACTGCGTGATGCGGCGGTGCAATTAGTAAATACAAAGCAACAAGTGGTAGATATAGCCAATCAATGTGGTTTTTCTGATGTGAAATCCTTTAATACGGCGTTTCGAAAACATTTTCATACAACGCCTTCTGAGTATCGACGAATTGCTACAAAAGTAGAGCGACAAACGATGATGGATAATTGGAAGGAGTATATTGCTTCTGATGATGTAAGTATTAATCAATGTTTACAGCTGTATATAGCCCCTATCGAAGTTGATAAAACGGAGCGTATATCTGAGCACGATTTATCTTTGGCAACGGTTCAGCAGATTAAAAGTCAATTAGAAGATACCTTGAAGCAGTTAGATATGGCTTTAAATTCAAATAAGGGATAGTTTTAATGCTATCTAATAAAAAGAGAATTAGGTATTTTTTTAGATTAAAATTAACATATTAAAAAGATAAAATATTATGAATTCTATAAATGACTAGCTTTTTATAAATTGTGGCTAGTCATTTTTTTATATGAAAATAAGAGTAAACATAAATAATATAGTAGAAAATCAAATAAATGAAAATTGTTTTCATAGCATAAATTGGATAGCTGATTTTCTACATATGCGTATAATGAAACTATCGAATGCATTCACAGTATCACCAACGTGTATAAGTTAACGAGAGGAGTTCTTTATGGATGGTGTTATTGTAACGTTAGTTTTATTAGTTTTTGCCATTGTTATGTTTGTTTGGGAAAAAATTCCCCTTTCAATTACAGCTATGACTGTGGCAGTTTGTTTAACCTTGACGGGTGTATTAACCCCAAAAGAAGCCTTTTTAGGCTTTGTCGATTCTAATGTGTTATTATTTATGGCTATGTTCATTGTGGGAGCAGCTTTTTTTGAAACAGGTGTAGCTCATGCTGTAGGGGGCTTAGTTAATCGTTTTGCCAAGACAGAACGGCATGTTATTATTGCAGTTATGGTAATTACAGGGACTATGTCAACGTTTTTATCTAATACGGGTACAACGGCTGTGTTAATTCCCGTAGCTATGGGCCTAGTACAGCGAACCGGTATTAAAGCTACTAGATTATTAATGCCTTTAGCTATTGCTGCTTCAGCTGGTGGTAATGTAAGTTTGATTGGTTCCCCAGGCAATATGATTGCTCAGTCAGGTTTAGCACAACAGAATTTAGCTTTTGCATTTTTCGACTATGCGCTGGTAGGACTACCAGTATTATTAGTAGGAATTGCGTACTTTGCATTGATTGGACATAAACTTTTGCCAGAAACACCGACTCATCAAGTGGATACTGAATATAATACTGAGGCTGATTATAGTAAGGTAGCTATGTGGCGTAAAGTGATTGCTGCAGCAACTTTAGTAGGTACTGTGCTAGGTATGATTTTTGAATCACAATTGGGTATTAAACTGCATGTGATTGCTTGGATTGGAGCTCTGATTCTTGTTGCGACGCGTACGATTTCTGAAAAAGTAGCAGTTAATGCTATTGATATGAAAACAATCTTATTATTTGTAGGCTCTTTAGCGCTTGCCAAAGCATTGGTTAAGACGGGGGCTGGTGTGATGATTGCCGATACAATTATTAAAAGTTTAGGGGATAATCCATCACCATTTATGTTATTAGCGGTTGTGTTTATTATTGCAGCGGTACTTACACAGTTTATGTCGAATACAGCAACGACGGCTTTATTAGTGCCTATCGGACTGGCATTAGCACAGCAAGTAGGAGCTGATCCTAAAGCCGTATTGATGGCTACCGTAATCGGTGGTTCAGTAGCGTTTGCTACACCTATAGGCTGTCCACCAAATACGATGGTATACAATGTAGCTGGCTATAGTTTTATGGATTATGTAAAAGTGGGTGGACCATATTTAATTCTATCCGCCATTACATCGTTAATTTTATTACCAATTTTTTTCCCATTCTATCCGTAAGTAAGGACATTTTTTAAGGAGGCCATTATGGAACAGGTTACTCAGAGTCAAGAAATGACTCGCATTATTGCAGATTTTGTAGGCTATATGTCGAAAGTATTGCCTGATGATGTAGATGCAAAAATTAAGGAACTCGCAGCTGACGAAAAGAATCCACTAGCTAAAACGATTTATGACACAATGCATACGAATATGGAATTAGCTAAAGAACTAAGTCGTCCTTCTTGTCAGGATACAGGGGTTTTACAGTACTGGGTAAAATGTGGTGCTAAATTCCCACTAATTGGTGAATTGGAAAGCATTTTGCGCGAAGCAACTTTAAAAGCGACGCAAGAAACACCATTACGTCATAATAGCGTTGAAACATTTGACGAATTTAATACAAAGAAAAATATTGGGTTAACAGCGCCTTATGTATTCTGGGATATTGTACCAGATCGTGATGATGTTGAAATTTTCCCATACATGGCAGGTGGCGGTTGCTCCTTACCTGGTAGTGGTAAAACTTTGATGCCTGGTGAAGGGTATGAAGGGGTTGCTAAATTTGTGCTTGATTTGATGACGTCTTATGGCTTAAATGCATGTCCTCCATTGTTAGTTGGGGTTGGTATTGCTACCTCTATTGATACAGCGGCTTTATACTCTAAAAAAGCACTTATGCGTCCAGTAAGTTCTAAAAATCCAAATGAAAAAGCAGCTTATATGGAACAATTATTAGAAGATGGCATTAATTCTCTTCATTTAGGACCACAAGGTATGGGTGGTGATAAATCGGTAATGGGTGTAAATATTGAAAATGGTACCCGTCATCCATCTGTATTGAGTGTAGCTGTTAATGTAGGCTGCTGGAATCATCGTCGTGGTCATTTAGTATTTACTAAAGATGGTAAATGTACTGTATTATCTCATAGTGGGGTGGCATACTAATGGAAAAGAAAATTTTAACAACACCAATTTCAGCAAAAGATCTTGAAGGCATTAAAGCAGGCGATATTATTTATTTAACTGGTCATATTACAACTTGTCGTGATGTAGCACATCGTCGCTTGATTGAATATGGTCGTGAACTTCCTGTTGATGTACGTGATGGCGCTATCTTGCATGCTGGGCCAATCGTAAAAGCTGTTGATGAAGCTAATGATAAATATGAAATGATTTCAGTAGGGCCGACTACAAGTATGCGTATGGAAAAATTCGAATACGACTTTGTTAAACATACTGGCGTACGCCTTATTGTAGGTAAGGGCGGGATGGGCCCTGGCACACAAAAAGCATGCCAAGAATTTAAAGCATTGCATTTAGTATTCCCTGCTGGTAATGCAGTATTAGCGGCTACAGAAGTAGAAGAAATTGAACAAGCTAATTGGAAAGAATTAGGTATGCCTGAAACATTATGGACTTGCCGTGTTAAAGAATTCGGTCCTCTTATCGTGTCCATTGATACCTACGGCAATAACTGGTTTGAACAGAAAAAAGTTGAATATAACGAAAATAAAGAAAAAGCATTAGAAGAAATTAATAAACATGTAAGCTTTATTAAATAAGATGTTGTAATCATAGAGGACTCGCTATATGGAGAGCAATAAAAAACCACTTGTTATTGTAGCTGGCAAAGTTCGGGTTGATGGGTTGGCTAAATTAGCTGAAGGCGCTACGATTAGACAATGGCAAGAATCTACACCTATGCCACGTGAAACACTAAAAGAATGGCTTCGTGATGCGGTAGGGCTGTGGAGTAGTAAACATATTAAAGTCGATGCCGATTTATTAGCTAGTGCGCCTAATTTAAAAGTCGTTGCTCAAGATTCGGTAGGGTATGATAATATTGTCATTTCCGATCTCACCGCTAAAGGAATTCCCCATGGTAATACACCGCATGTACTTACTGATACGGTAGCGGAATTAGCTTTTACCTTACTGGCCGCAGCTAGTCGGCGGATAGTAGAAAATGTGGAATTTGTTAAACAAGGATTATGGACTAAGCAAAGACCAATTCACATAGGACGAGATTTAAAAGGAACTACATTAGGTATTATAGGATTAGGTGAAATTGGTTTAGCGATTGCCAAGCGAGCACAAGCCTTTGGCATGCATATTTTGTATCATAATCGGACACGACGTAAGGATGACGTAACGCAAAATTTAACATATTGCACTAAAGAGGAACTATTGGCTAAAAGCGATACCGTATTAGTTATGACCCCTTTAACGGATGCCACACGAGGGATGATTGGTAGTGCAGAGTTTGCGTTGATGAAATCAGAGGCTTTATTTGTAAATGTAGGGCGTGGTGCTGTTGTTGATACATCAGCGCTAGTCACTGCGCTTGAAACAGGGCAAATTGCTTATGCTGCGCTTGATGTAGTTGATCCAGAGCCATTGCCTAAAGAACATCCTTTATTAGCAACGGGTAAAGTAATGATAGTGCCTCATATTGGTTCGTTTACGAATGAAACACGGCATGAAATGGCCTTATTAACAGCTAATAATTTAATGGCAGGAATTCATGAAGAGCCACTACCTGCTTGTGTTAATGAAGAAGTGAATTATAAATAAACACTGATAATAAATGTTACGATTAATAGTTTTATGGCTTACTTGAATATAGTATACTAAATATATAATTAAAACAGAGTTATGGTATTTATTTAGGAGGACTATATGAGTATTCAAGTTGGCTTGCGGGGCGAAGCTGTTGTGACGGTGACGGAAGCAAATATAGCTAAAACGATGAAAAGTGGCGCGTTACCAGTGTTTGCAACACCGGCTATGTGTGCTTTAATGGAAGAAGCGGCTGTAACGGCTGTAGCGAATACATTGAGTGAAGGGGATGGTACCGTAGGTATTTCATTGAATATTACGCATGATAAACCGTCGCCAGTAGGGGCTACTATTCGTGCAGAAGCTGAAGTAATCGCTGTAGAGGGGCGTAAAATTTCCTATCGAATAGCAGCTTATGAAGGGGAAGCTTGTATTGGTCAGGGGACTCATGAGCGCTTCGTGATTAATAACGAAAAGTTTATGAGTAAGCTAAAATAAAATTGAATGATTTTCTCAAAATAATTGTTCGAATGAAGATTTTTGTGACTGAGGCTACCGTTTTTTTAGAGGATGAGGTATACAATAAAGATACCCCATCCTCTTTGTATTATATGAGAATACTAAGGTGACAAGGATATCGAAAAGTATCGTTTGAGTAGGTGGTATATAGGATTTGTTAAAATATCATAAATGAAAATAATTGTCATTTATATTGACAGATACCTACTTTGATTGTATGATGAATGAAGAAGATAGTTAGCTTAATTATTTTTCGCCAAGTAGATAGTAGCTTGGTTGGAAGCTACTATTTATTAAATCCGGATTTACTAGTATGACAGCCTTGAGAGCAAGTGTTCTCCTGAAAACAATGAGAGGCAGGGTAAACTATGGTAAGCGAGATAGATTCTATTATCGGTTATCATTGTGCGCCGGCAATACGGGGCATCAAGGTGGCGAATCTTGTGGCGATTCCACGGGATAAGGATATACATTTGACAACGGCTTTGTCGGCGTATAATGAGATGTTTAACGATCGTGGCTTATTCTTTTATGAATTATGTCACTGCGACCAACGAAGATTGTTGTTAGTGTTCCGCAAACGGATGTTAGAGGACTATTTACGGCGACCAGAGCATCAGAACTTTTTAAGAATGTATGGCTATTTGCCAACGGAGTCACTAGATGTTTGGTTTGAACGCCTAAAACGTCGTTTAGAAGAACGACAAGATTTTCCTCATGAAATAGGTCTGTTTTTGGGCTATCCCATCCACGATGTACGTTCTTTCATTCGGTTGAAAGGTAGCGGGTATAAACTTTGTGGCGAATGGAAAGTGTATGGTAATCCTATGTCTGCCATGCATTCGTTTCACTGTTTTCGGGCATGCAGAAATTACTGTCATACCCAGCTTTTAAATGGTAAACAATTAGAGTCTTTAGTAGCCGTAACGGCATGCTAGTAGGAGGTAATCACATGATTGGTGTAATTTATTGGTCTGGTACAGGTAACACAGCAGCTATGGCAGAAGCGATTGGTAAAGGTATTGCTGATGCAGGTCAAGAAGTAGTAGTAAAATCCGTTTCTGAAATTACGGCTGATGAAGCAGCTGCTTTTGACAAATTAGCTTTGGGTTGCGCTGATATGGGTGCAGAGCAGTTGGAAGAAATGGAATTTGAACCATTCTATACAGCCTTAGAAGGTAAATTGTCTGGTAAACAAGTTATTCTTTTCGGCTCCTATGGTTGGGGTGGTACTTGGCTTGATGATTGGGCAGAACGTGTAAAAGCGGCTGGTGCCAACATTGTAGCAGATAACCTTCCTGTATTTGGTGCGCCTGATGATGCAGCTATTGCTGATTGTGAAGCGCGTGGCAAAGCATTGGCTGAAGCTTAATCGATAAAGATACATAAAAGATATATAAAAGGGACTGTAGCCTGAATGACGATGAGTCATAGGGTTACAGTCCCTTTTGGATTAGTTATAGGGTTTATAATTTTTAAAATGGGGATAGGAAGATTTATTTTACCCTATAGTTCTATATAGTTCTATTTTTTCAAAGTTTCTATAAAACGTTCAATTCGTATTAATGCTTCCTGAATTGTTTCACGCGAAGAGGCGTAGGAGCAACGGATACGACCTTTACCACATTCGCCAAAGGCAGATCCGGGCACAACGGCTACATGTTCTTGTTGCAATAATTGTACAGCAAAATCAAAGTCATTTAAGCCACAGCTAGAAATGTCAGGGAATACGTAAAACGCTCCTTCTGGTACAGCAATAGGCAAGCCCATTTTTTGAAAACCGGCGACAATAAGGTCACGACGTGCTTGATATTCCTCACGCATAGCAATAACACTTTCATCACACTCATTGAGGGCTACAATAGATGCATGTTGGATTGGCGTAGCTGGAGCGACAATGCTATATTGGTGAATTTTAATGGCTTGGGCAATTACTTCTTCTGGCGCTAATAGGAAGCCAATACGGAGCCCAGTCATTGCATAAGCTTTTGAAAAACCATTTAAAATAAGTGTACGTTCTTTCATGCCTGGTAAGGATGCAATGCTAGTATGTGTTTGTCCATAGGTTAATTCAGAGTAAATTTCATCACTGACTACGATAAGGTCATGTTTAATAGCAAATTCTGCTATGCCTTTTAAATCAGCTTGGTTTAAAATAGCCCCAGTGGGGTTACTGGGATAGCCCATGAGTAATACTTTTGTTTTAGGCGTTACTGCTTTTTCAAGTTCAGTAGGCGTGATTTTAAAGCCTTCCTCTAGCCGTGTTGGTACCATAATAGGGGTGCCATGATTTAATTTAACTTCTGCAGCATAGGCCACGTAGGAAGGATCTGGAATGAGGACTTCATCGCCTTCGTTAAGGAGTACGCGCATAGCAAGGTCAATGGCTTCACTGGCACCAACAGTGAGCATCATTTGGTCTTCTGTATAGTCTACGCCATAGCGTTTGTTATACCAATTGCGAATCGCGGTACGCAAAGGCAATAAACCCGCATTACTTGTATAGTTTGTTTCTTTGTTTTCAAGACTTTTAATGGCTGCTTGCAACACTTTTTCAGGTGGCGCATAGTCCGGTTCACCTACACCGAGGGATAAGACATTATCCATAGCTAATGCCATTTCCCAAATTTTACGAATCCCTGAGGCAGGGAGTTCTTGTGATGTTCTTGAAATGTAATTGTTCCAGTTCATACTCTCTCTCCTTTGCACATTAAGTGCTTTTAGTTTAATAGTTATAAAGGCACCTTATGTATAGTCTATCTGTGTTTAGTGTATCACAAACAGCTTAATACTTATAGTTAAATTTTAACTCTAAGAGAAGGGACTATAAAGCTTAATAATAAAACTTATTACAATTTACGAGTCCTTGAAAAAGATTGTTCGCAAACTTACTGGCATTGCGTTAAAGTATCTTTGTGCTATGACTTCAGCTGATGTGTTTTTATCGAATAGGAGCCATTCTCGAGATATACCTACACAGCCATAACAGTAGAAACGGATATCAAATTGTAGTTCTTGATTTAAGTTTGAAGTAGCAAGTAATTCTTGGGCTTTTTGGGTATATTTAGCAACAAAATAATCAAACATATACTTCCATAGGGGTGTTTGAGAAGTATCTTCATAGGCTCTTTTATAAAATAAAAAATCTTGTTTCATAGTTGCTAAATTTTTGGCAATTGACTCAGTAGATAAAATGTTTGTATTTGTAATTGTATTGAAAAAAATCCAAGATACAAGGTCATATTTATCTTTAAAATGATAATAAAAAGTAGGGCGCTCGATATTTGCAATTTGGCAAATTTCAGTAACTCGAATTTTATCTAGTGATTTTTGAGTCATTAATTGGCGCATGGCCTCTGCAATCCACAATTTTGTTCTGTTTGACATAGAGAACTCCTTTTACAAAAATATAATTTTGTAATATATTTTTACAGTATTATACTTTTGTAAGTATGAAAAAGCAAGAGAATTTTGTAAAATAATCTCATAAAATTAATTGTGGAAAATTTAATTTGTGACAATTTTATTATTGGATTAATGGCATAAATTAAATATGTAGTGTATAAAGGAGTTATATTGTTTATGAAACGTAAAATAAAAGAAATTTTAGGAATAGATAAACCAATTATTCAAGGCCCGTTAAATTGGTTGACTGATGCTCATTATGTAAGTGCTGTTAGTAATGCCGGTGGTTTAGGAGTGTTAGGCTTAAACGCGGGGGAGAGAGAGTCTGCCAAAAATATGGAAGAACGTATTAATAATATGCGTCGTGAAATCCGTAGAGTACGAACTATGACTGATAAACCATTTGGGCTTAATGTAGCGCCTCAATCTAATGATCCAGCGTTGGACAAATATACAGAAGCTTGGTTGCAATTAATGGTGGAAGAGGAGGTCAAGATTGTTATTTTAGTTGGTGATTTAGCTCCTTATTGGATAGGTAGATTTAAAGATCATGGTATAGTTGTAGTTTTTAGAGCATTACAACCAACAGTGGATAATACTAAGGCGGCTATAGATGCTGGGGCAGATATTATTGTTGCTACTGGCTTTGATGAAGGGGGTACCGTGCCATATCAGGGAATCGGAACTTTTTCTATTGTACCATTAATTGTAGATGCCGCTGAAGGAAGAGTCCCTGTATTTGCAGCAGGAGGCATAGCCGATGCTAGAACAGCTAAAGCTGCATTTGCCCTAGGGGCTGATGGTTTATACGTAGGGACAGCGTTCATGATGGCTATAGAATCACCATTAGCGCATGGGATTAAAGTATTAGCTGTAGAAGCTAATGCTAATGATTTAGTTATGTATCGTACGGTGCCTGCTTTTTATCGGTCTTTACCAGGGGAGTTACCTAATAAATTATTGGCGATGAGTAAAGCGGGGGCTACTGAAGAGGAACTCTTTGAGGCGCAAAATACGTATGTTGGTATGAGAGATGGTATGCTTTTTGGCGATCTATCCAAAGGATATGCGTCTTTTGGTTTAGGGATTTCTGTAATTCATAGTATTAGACCCGTAGCAGAGATTATTGATGAATTAATGAAGGGGGTTCCTGCATAAGTAGGGTATGTCTAAATGAGATAAAAGATAGCTACTTTGTGTAGCCACTATTATAGAAAAAGAGTATATTACACATATAAAGAATACAACGATAGAGAATAGGCGAGTCTTATCGTTGTATTTTTTTATGGGGCTATAAAGCCGCTATACTATTAGTGGTAATTTGCCAATGAAGTTATATGTTTTATTCAATTATGAGTAACTTTCTTATAATTATTACTAATTTAGGTACAATTAATACGCAATTTATAGTAAAATAATGACTTGTAAGATATGTGTAAAAGGAGGCACTGATGAAGAACTTATGTAATGAACGGTTCGTAGTGACCTATCAAATAGAGGCCCCTACGTATGAAGAAGCAAAAGGGATTGCTTGGGGCATACAAGTGGAACAGACCATTGAATTTCCCTATGATTTTTTACAGGATGAGGATATTAAGCGCGATATTGTAGGCCACTTAGAGTCGTTAGAACCAGCTAATGATGGTGTGCATTTTATAGCTAAGATTTCATATGGTGTGGAATGTACCGCTTTAGAAGCAACCCAATTCTTAAATGTTGTGTTTGGAAATTCATCTTTGCAACCGCATATTTGGGTGGTAGATATTGAAATTTCACCGACATTGGCCACTACTTTTAAAGGCCCTCGTTTTGGGCTGGATGGGGTAAGAGCACTGACTGGAACAATGAGTCGAGCATTTATTCAAGCGGTTATTAAACCTATGGGGACATCGGCAACTACCTTAGCTAATATGTGTCGTGCTTACGTATTGGGGGGCGCTGATGTTATTAAAGATGATCATGGCATTACGAATCAGTTTTTTTCACCCTTTGAAGAGCGTGTGAAACGTTGCGCTGAAGCAGTAGCAGAGGCTAATGCGCAATCTGGGCATCATACGCTTTATGCGGCCAATGTGTCGGCTGATAGCGAAGCGCTCTTAGAACGGGCTTATATGGCTAAAGAAGCAGGTGCTACCGCTCTTATGGTGGCCCCGGCCTTAGTTGGTTATGGATGGCTTAATCGTTTGGCAAAGGACGAAAATTTAGGGCTACCTATTATTTCTCACCCAGCTATGATGGGCGGTTTTGCGTTACCTGGTGTATCAGGAATTGCCGATTATTTATGGATGGGCCTTTTGCCTCGCTTATTTGGTGCTGATATGTCTATCTTTGTGTCGTATGGTGGTCGTTTTACGTTTACGGCTGACCAATGTAAACGAATTCATCAGTATTGTACGAAACCTGTAGATGGAATTAAGGCAACGTGTCCATCGCCTGGTGGCGGTGTAACAGAACTTCGTTTACCTGAGTTACTTGACTTATATGGTAAAGATACGATGTTTTTAGTGGGGGGCGACATGTTCCGTCGCGGCCCTGATTTGGCAGCGAATATGAAAGTGTTCGTGGACATTACTAAACAATATAGTTATCGTAATTGAAGGTATTTAACTTACTATGTTTTAAAAAGAGAAATTGCTAAAAGAGAAATTTGCGAAAAGAAAAATATTGTGAAAAGAGAAAAGAGACGGATATTATGTTAAGTACAGACTTACAAACAAAATTAGAGAATTTAGAGGCTACTTTACAGCAAATGGGGAGTGCTGTTGTAGCTTTTTCTGGTGGGGTAGATAGTACCTTTTTGGCTGCTGTAGCTCATAAAGTATTAGGTAGTAAGGCACAGGCCTTTACGGTTAGCTCACCAACCTTGCCTGCTGAAGAAATTGAAGATGCCAAGCGCTTTGCTAAAGCTATTGGCATTACTCATACTATTGTAGAAATCAATGAATTAGAAATGGAAGATTTTACTCGTAATGACCCAGACCGTTGTTATTATTGTAAAAAAAATCGCTTTCAGAAGTTGATAGATTGGGCCGCAGCTAAGGGGATTCAAGGTGTGCTTGATGGGGGGAATTTGGACGATAAGAAAGATTATCGTCCTGGCATGCGCGCTTTAGAAGAACTGGGAACGGTGCGTAGTCCTTTATTGGAAAATGGCTTTACCAAAGAGGATATTCGTGCGGTGGCGAAAGAATGGGACCTTGAAGTGTGGGATAAGCCAAGTTCGCCATGTTTAGCGACCCGCGTACCCTATAATCATGTGATCACAGGTGAAGCCTTGACTATGATTGAAAAGGGTGAGAAATATTTACATCAATTCATTGACGGCCCTTTGCGCGTGCGTTACCATGAAGGTATGGCTCGCATTGAAGTGAGTGAGTCTGATTTTCAAATTTTTGCTGATGCCAAACGTCGGGCTATGATTTGCAACGCCTTTGAAGAGTTTGGTTTTACCTATGTGAGTGTAGATTTGCAGAGTTTTAAAAGCGGTAATTTAAACCGTGAAGTGAAATAGAAGGAGTTTTTATTGAGACAACGTGCCATAGAAGAAGCAGTGAATAAATTACAAATGAATATAACTCAGTTGGCACCGAGTGAAACTTCTGCGCCTAGTGCTGATGGAACCGCCTTAGCGGCTCATGTACTGGCGAGTGGGAGTCAAGGCAACGCCACTTTAATTACTTATAAAGATACCTGTATTTTAGTAGATGCGGGGATTAGTGCCCGGCGTATTACACAGGGCCTTAAAGAGTTGGGGCTAGGACTTGACCAGTTGGCTGGAATTTGCATTACTCATGAACATACAGATCATATGGCTGGTTTGCCACAATTACTGAAACAGTGTGCTGTACCTGTGTATACACGAGCGGGGACGATGCGTGAGATTGTAAAACGCAAAGGGTTAGATACAAAAGCATTTACAGTGATTACTAAGAGTAGTTTTACTTTGGGTGATTTGCAAGTGGATACCTTCCGTACGAGTCATGATGCGGCTGATCCTATGGGACTTTGCTGTTATGGTGGGGCACATAAAGTTACTTTTATGACGGATACAGGTGTCGTAGATGATACGATGTTAAAACACATGGACGATAGTCATTTGCTTGTGTTAGAGGCAAATTATGATCCTCAGATGTTGAAATATGGCCCCTATCCTTATGATTTGAAGCAACGGGTGGCTAGTCCCTATGGTCATTTAGGCAATGAGCAGGCGGCGCAAGCGCTACTTATGATGAAGCGGCCAGATCATTTACAAGTGATTTTAGCTCATCGCTCGGAAAAAAATAATGCACAACCAGTCGTAGCTGATACAGTTATGACCGCATTACAAGCAGAAGGGCTACGAGTGAGCGAAGATATTTGCTTATATCATGGACAGCCTAAGGAAAAAGTATCTATTCATGCATAACTGAGGTATTCGTTAGGAGGTTTTACGATGGATAGTAAAAAACGTGGCTTATTTATTATATTAGCCATTGTATTGATTATTGTTGGGGCTGTTGGAGGCTATGTAACTAATGATTTTTATAGCAATACCAAGCGCACTACTACAGAAACAACAGCTCTAACGAGTGAAGGAACCAAGAAAAACATACCTTTATCAGATAATCGGAATACCGCTATTGTAGAAGCGGTGAAGAAGGCAGGCCCTGCGATTGTAGGAATTACAACAAAGGTATATGATCGCAATATCTTTGACCAACAAGTTTTAGTTGGTGAAGGGGTGGGCTCGGGTGTTATTATTGATAAAGAGGGCTATATTGTAACGAACTATCACGTAGTCGCACAGGCTAGTAATAAGAAAGTTACCGTTTCTTTGAGTGATGGTTCTTCGCAAGAAGGGACTGTAGTAGGTATAGATCCATTAACTGATTTAGCAGTTGTTAAAATTACGCCACCTGATACTATGCCCGTGGCTACACTCGGTGATTCAGACCAGTTACAGGTCGGCGAGCCCGCTATTGCTATTGGTAATCCTTTAGGCTTAGAATTCCAAGGGTCTGTTACAACCGGTGTTATCAGTGCCTTGCATCGTACGGTGAATATGGAATCACAACGATTTCCTCTCATTCAAACAGATGCCGCCATTAATCCAGGTAATTCTGGTGGTGCTTTAGTCAATGCTGATGGTGATGTTATTGGTATTAATAGTGAAAAAATTGCTCATACCGGCATCGAAGGTATGGGATTCTCTATTCCAATTAATGAAGTTAAACCAATTGTAAAAGAATTGATTGAAAAAGGTAGAGTGGTTCGCGCCTATTTAGGTCTTGGACTATTAGATAAGTCAACGGCGGCTAAATATGGATTACAACTTAAAAAAGATGGTTTATTAGTAGCGCGTGTCTATAGTGATGGACCAGCAGCTAATAGTGATATTAGCGAAGGGGATTTGATTACAGCTGTTGGAGAAAAATCAATTACAAATTTAATAGAATTAAAACAAATTTTAGATGCGCATAAACCAGGTGAATCGTTAGAACTGACCGTGCTTAGTAATGGGGCGGAACGAACGGTTACATTGGAATTAGGTACCATGCCAGAAGCAACTAATTAATCAATGGATTGGAAGTTGTTATAAATTGATAGGTTGGCTGTAGTATAGCTATACAGTTACTATACTTCGGCCTGATGGATATGTAATGTGTTAGGAGGTTGAAGTGTTACGTAATGAAGTTTACTATATTGGCTATAGGCAAATTAAAAACAGCGTATTTGCGTGAAGGCGTTGCAGAATTTGTGAAACGACTCACCGTATATGGGGGCGTTACGATTACAGAACTGGCCGAAAGCAAATTACCTAGTGCGGATGATAGTAAGCGTCAAGCGATTGTAGCTGAAGAAGGGGACCGACTTCTGAAACAAGTGAATCCTAAAAGCTATGTAGTTCTGTTAGATGTAAAAGGAAAATCCTTATCTTCAGAAGGTTTGGCTGAAAAGATTGCTGATTTAGAAGTGCAGGGAATCAGTGAAATGACCTTTATTATTGGTGGTGCTTTTGGTGTTTCAGAAGCATTACGAAAGCGTGCAGATTTTCGATTATCGTTTAGTCCGATGACATTTACCCATCAAATGGTTCGTTTGCTATTAGTGGAGCAAATTTATAGAGCTTGTAAAATTAATCGTCATGAACCGTATCATTGGTAATTAAGTGTATAGAGTGGTGTAAAAAGAATAAATGGAGGTAGTAAGGTGACAACAAATGCAACCAATTTTACTGGTTTGCCGAGTCTTGAAGCGTTGTGGCAAGTACAACAGCAACAGGGGAGTGATGGCTTCTATGGAGTATATGGGGAAGCTACGGATACGGCGCAAACAGTAATTCAAGGTAATTTAGATTTATTGACGGCTCAAATTAATCAATTAAAGGAGTTAGTAGAACCTTTTGATGATGCGGATACATTGGTTAATCAGTTGCGTGAACGTGTGACATTTTTAGATAAGACCTTGGGTGAAATTAGTAATACGACTCGTATTGTGAATTCAACCTTAGGTGCTTATGGCGATGCCTCTAAAATGGTGCAAACCTTAGAAAAAGGCGGCTTTGCTCAAGATTATATTGTACATCGTAAAGAAGAACTGGGGCTGCAGAATAAAGAGTTAAATACTTTGTTGATTGAGTTTAGTCGTTATGCACAAACTTTATTAGATGCGCTTAATAATGAAACAAAGACAGCTCAGCGTTTACAGGCCGAGGAAGCCATTACTGATGTGAATCACAGCGTGTTAATGGCGTTATATCAATCATGGTTAGAGCGAAGTTTTGCCGTAAATAAACTATTAGAAGCACGATTAGTGTTTATCAGTGGTTTATTAGAGTCATTGCGTAAGGACTTAACAAGTCTACAAGTGCATAAGATGGAGCAAGATGTACAAGAACGTGCTCGGCAAGTGGCTGCTCGTCGTTATAAAGCAAAAGTAGAAGACGTGACTGACTATGATGATTTAGAAGGTCAGTATCGTCATCGTTATGATGAAGAAGGCAATTTAATTGGCATTGAAGAAGGTGGCCAAGGTGGCAATCGTCGCGGTTGGCAAGTTGTGATTGTTAGCGCTATTATTGTGGCAGCTATTATTGCCTATTTTGTTTTAAAAGGGTAAAAAACTATAAAATAAGCAGGAGTTTCAAGACTCTTTGTCTAACATATACTATATAACAGAGTAGAGAATACAATTGGCAAAGAAAGTATATACGAAGATGAAGCTTACTATTCTCTTTGTCATTTGTATAGGGACGTAGTAAAAGCACTGTTTAGATAGTGTGTAAAAGGAGGTAATCCTATGTTAATTGCTGAAGCTATGAATAAGTATCCTGTAACTGTTACTAAAGATACATCTATTAATGAAGCAGCTAAGCTATTAGTAAAATACAAAGTGGCTGCTCTTATAGTCGTTAATGAAGAAAATAAATTAGAAGGTATTATTACGGAAGGCGATTTATTATATAAAAAAGTACGCCCTCATGCACCTCATTATGTCAATGTACTAGGCGCTAGTATTTATTACAGTGGCATTGGTGAATATAATGCACAATTTAAAAAATTATTAGCAGTTCATGTAGAAGAACTTATGACTAAAGAAGTGATTACTTGCGGGCCTAAAGAAGAAGTAGAACCAGTGGTAGCCACTATGTTAGAAAAGCATTTAAAAACCATGCCTGTATTGGACGACAATGACACTGTGATTGGTGTATTTAGCCGTCGTGATGTAGTGGAATTAATTGCTAAAGAAAGTTAATAGCATAATATATTGAAAAAATTTAGAAGAAAATGACTTACTTTATCATATAAAATTGCATACATTCAAATTTTATGATAAGATAAGGAATGCAATATTAAAAAACAGAAATTTTGGGCATTTAGCCCTCAAGGAGGACATATTTTCATGAATGCAACTGTAACCCCTGTTGATCAACATAAGGTAACCTTAACTATTGAAGTTCCAGCAAAAGACGTAACGAAAGGTATTCAGCAAGCTGTAAAACGCATTGCTGGTCAGGTAAACATTCCTGGTTTCCGTAAAGGTAAAGCACCTCGTCGTATTTTAGAAATGAACTTCGGCAAAGAAGCTATTTTAGAAGAAGCATTTGAAACAATCGCTGGTCGTGCGTATCAGGAAGCTCTTGTAGCTAATGAAATCGTACCTGTAAGCGAACCAGAAATCGAACGCGTAACGTTTGAAGAAGGCAAAGATTTAGTGTTTAAAGCAACTCTTACTAAACGCCCAGAAGTAACACTTGGCGATTATAAAGGCTTAGAAGCTGAAAAACAAGAAGCTAAGGTAACTGATGAACAGATTCAGGAACAGTTAGACAATATTCGCAATCAGCAAGCTAAAATGGTAGTTGCTGATAAAGATGCAAAATTACAGAAAGATGACTTTGCTGTTATCGATTTTGCTGGCTCTATCGATGGTAAACCATTTGATGGTGGCGAAGGCAAATCCTACCCACTTCAAATCGGTTCCGGTAGCTTTATCCCAGGTTTTGAAGATCAATTAATTGGTCATGCTGCTGGTGATGATGTAGAAGTAAAAGTAACCTTCCCTGAAGATTACTTTGTAAAAGAATTAGCTAATAAAGAAGCTGTTTTCAAAACTCATATTCATGACATTAAACGTAAAGAATTGCCTGAATTGAATGATGAATTTGCTAAAGAAGCTAGCTCTTATGAAACAATTGAAGAATTAAAAGCAGATCTTCGCAAACAAATGGAAGAAGATGCTACTCGTCGTGCTATTGATGCATATAATGCGGAACTTATTGAAACGGCCGTTAAAAATGCAACAGTAGAAATCCCAGAAGTTATGGTAGAAGACCGTGTAGAACAGATGATTCAAGAAATGGCTATGAATTTAGAAAGCCGTGGTTTGAAATTAGAAGACTACTTGAAATTCTCCAACAAAACAATGGACGGCTTAAAAGAAGAATACCATGCAAATGCGGCTGAAAATGTACGTGCTGATTTGGTATTAGAAGCAGTGGCTAAAGCTGAAAACATCGAAGTAACCCCAGAAGATATGAATATCGAAATTTACACGATGGCTCAGCAATTTGGCGCCGATCCAAAAGAAGTTATGAATATTATTGTTAAAGAAGGCCGTGTAGCTATGTTGAGAAATTCTGTAGCTCGTAAAAAAGCAGCTCGTTTAATTATTGAGCAAGCTAAAGGCGCAGAATCCCAGGAAAAATAATCCACGGGCTATATAGGTACATGGACATGAGGTGTAGTTTATGTATGTACCAGTAGTAGTAGAACAAAGTGGACGTGGTGAGCGTTCCTATGATATTTACTCTCGTTTATTAAAAGATAGAATTGTGTTCTTAGGTGGCCCTATTAATGATGATGTGGCTAATCTTGTAATTGCACAATTACTATTCTTAGAAGCAGAAGATCCTGATAAAGATATTCATTTGTATATTAATAGCCCAGGCGGTGTTGTTACTGCTGGTATGGCCATTTATGATACGATGCAATATATCAAACCAGATGTGTCTACTATTTGTGTAGGCTCTGCAGCTAGTATGGGGGCAGTGCTCCTTACGGCTGGTGCTAAGGGCAAACGTTATGCGTTGCCTCATGCACGGGTTATGATTCACCAACCATTAGGTGGTGTACAAGGTCAGGCTTCTGAAATTGAAATTCATGCACGTGAAATTTTACGTATGCGTGAAGAATTAAATGGCTTACTTGCTTCTCATAGTGGTCAACCAATTGATGTTATTGCTCGCGATACAGATCGTGATAATTTCATGAGTGCGCAAGATGCTGTTACCTATGGTTTAATTGATGAGGTATTGACTAGACCTGTAGTAACTAGTAAATAATTAGGAGGACTAAGCTTGAAGAAAGACGAGAAAGAAACGTTGCGTTGTAGTTTTTGTGGACGCACCGGTGAGGAAGTTCGCAAGCTAGTGGCAGGTCCTAATGTATATATTTGTGATGAATGTGTAGAAGTTTGTCAAAATATTATTGATGAGGAACTCGGTCAAAGTGATGAAGTAGGTTTTGCTTTAAAGCATGTGCCTACACCTCACGAAATTAAAGAATATTTAGATGAATACGTAATCGGTCAAGAGGAGGCGAAAGTCTCCTTGGCCGTTGCTGTATATAATCATTACAAGCGTTTGCAAGTAAATAATACTGTGGATGATGTAGAATTGCAGAAAGCCAATGTATTATTTATTGGCCCTACGGGGAGCGGTAAGACATTACTTGCTCAAACCTTGGCCAAAATGTTAGAAGTGCCGTTTGCTATTGCAGATGCCACTAGTTTGACAGAAGCTGGTTATGTTGGGGAAGATGTGGAAAATATCTTGCTTAAACTTATCCAAGCAGCTGATTATGATGTAACAAAAGCAGAACGTGGTATTGTCTATATTGATGAAATCGATAAGATTGCCCGCAAGTCGGAAAATCCATCGATTACACGTGATGTATCTGGTGAAGGTGTGCAACAAGCACTTTTAAAAATCTTAGAAGGGACTGTTGCTTCCGTACCTCCGCAAGGGGGGCGTAAACACCCGCACCAAGAATTAATTCAAATTGATACAACCAATATTTTGTTTATTTGTGGCGGTGCCTTTGACGGTCTAGAAAAAGTGATTTCTAAGCGCACAGCGAAGAAAACTTTAGGCTTCGGGGCGGATATTCAAAAGCAAGAAGAAAAAGATGTGTCTGCTATTTTGAAGGAAGTTGTGCCTGAAGATTTACAAAAATTTGGCCTCATTCCTGAATTCATTGGTCGTTTGCCAGTTATGGTAACTTTGGATCCATTGGATAAGGAAGGGTTAATTCGCATATTAACAGAACCTCGTAATGCATTGACTAAACAATATGAAAAAATGTTGTCCTTAGAAGATGTAACATTGACATTTGAGAAAGAAGCATTAGAGGAAATAGCATCGGAAGCTATGAAACGAAATACGGGAGCTCGTGGATTACGATCCATCATTGAAAAAGTAATGAAGCAGGTTATGTATGATATTCCATCTCAGGAAGGGGTTACAGACTGCATTATTACACGTGATGCTGTGAAAGGCACAGCAGAACCGATACTCAAGAATGAGTCTACCGTTACAGGTAAGAATTAATTGTAAGTCTAAGAAACTCATTTCCTTTGGAATGAGTTTCTTTTTATAAATATAAACTTGAAAAGGAGCCTATATGAGTGAAACGAATTTTTCGTTGCCCTTAGTGCCACTTCGGGGCATGGTAGTATTTCCTAAAGTAGAAGTACGACTCGATATTGGTCGTGATAAATCCATTCGCGCTGTTGAAGAAGCTATGGCTAATGAACGTTTATTGGCCGTTTCTGCACAGTTAGATGATGAAGTGGAAAATCCAACGCAGCAAGATATTGCTGAAGTGGGAACGATTGTTAAAATTAAACAGATGCTTCGTTTGCCAGGTGGGCTGGTACGAATTTTAGTAGAAGGGATTACCCGTGCTAAAGTAGTGGATATTGACGAAAGTGGTACCTACTATCGTGCTACGATGGAAACGTTAGTTTCACAATATGATGATCAAGTGGAAACAGAAGCTTATCGTCGTTTAGCACAATCTAACTTTTTGAAATGGGCAGAAGAAACGAAGATGGTTACTGACGATGAAATTCGTCGCGTTATGGAACGTACAGAGCCATCGGAAACGGCTGACCAGATTGTACAATTTTTACAAACAGAATTAGTAACGCGTCAGAGTTTTTTAAGTGAACTTAACGTATTACGTCGTTTAAATATGGTAGTAGGCGCGCTAAATATGGAGTTACAAATCTCTGATTTGGAAAATTCTATCAATAATCAGGTGCGCCAGCAAATGGAAAAAGCACAGAAAGAATACTTTTTGCGTGAAAAAATTCGCGTGATTCACAATGAATTAGGGGATAAATCAGACCCTGATGAAGAAGCAGAAGAATTACGTGAACAGCTTAAGAAGCTCAAAGTATCAGACGAAGTACGGGAACGAATTGAGAAAGAAATCAGTCGTTATAGCCGTATGCCGGCTATGATGCCAGAAGCCAACATTTTGCGTAATTACTTAGATTGGGTACTTTCCTTACCATGGGATAAAGAAAGTGAAGACCGTCTTGATATTGCGGAAGCGGCTAACATTCTTGATGCAGATCACTATGGTCTTAAAAAAGTAAAGGAACGTATTTTGGAATTCTTAGCTGTTCGTAAATTATCGAATGCGCAAAGTGGATCTATTCTTTGTTTAGTAGGACCACCGGGGGTTGGTAAAACATCCTTAGCGACTTCAATTGCTAAAGCAATGAATCGTAAATTTATCCGTGCTTCACTTGGTGGCGTTCGCGACGAAGCTGAGATTCGCGGTCATCGTCGTACCTATATTGGTGCGTTGCCAGGACGTATGATTCAAGGGCTTAAGAATGCTGGTACTCGTAACC
The DNA here is from genome assembly GCF_900460315.1 of Veillonella criceti. Classification (NCBI taxonomy): domain Bacteria; kingdom Bacillati; phylum Bacillota; class Negativicutes; order Veillonellales; family Veillonellaceae; genus Veillonella; species Veillonella criceti. The sequence continues at coordinate 2,105,166 of NZ_UHIO01000001.1, forward strand.
CTGTATTCTTGCTTGATGAAATTGATAAATTAGCCTCTGATTATAAAGGGGATCCATCCTCTGCCTTATTAGAAGTGCTAGATCCTGAGCAAAATTCTACGTTTAGTGATCATTTTATTGAAATTCCATTTGATTTCTCTGACGTATTTTGGATTACAACAGCTAATGTACCTGGTAATATTCCAGCGCCCTTAATGGATCGTATGGAAGTTATTGAACTTACCAGCTATATGGAAGATGAGAAATTAGAAATTGCTAAACGTTATTTAGTACCTAAACAAATTAAAAAACATGGCTTAACAGGTCATTCTGTTAAATTGTCTGATGCAGTGCTACGTAAAATTATTAGCGAATATACTCGAGAAGCGGGTGTTCGTCGTTTGGAAAAAACGATTGCTAAAGTATTCCGTAAATTGGCCTTTGAAATTATTGGTGGTTCTGAAGCAACACCTAAAGTAACGGTTAAGAATTTGTCTAATTATTTAGGGGCCCCTATTTATTTAGAACAAGAACGTGAAAAAAATGCACAAGTCGGTCTTGTTTGTGGTCTTGCGTGGACTTCTGTAGGTGGTGTAGTATTACCTTGTGAAGCAACAACTATGGCAGGGACTGGCAAATTATCCTTAACTGGTAGCTTAGGTAAAGTTATGCAAGAATCGGGTCAAGCAGCCTTGTCCTATATTCGTCATAATGCTAAAGAATTAAAAATTCCGGAAGATTTCCATAAGACGATGGATCTTCATGTGCATTTACCAGAAGGTGCGACACCTAAAGATGGTCCTTCGGCCGGTATTACTATGACATTGGCTATTGTATCAGCTTTGACAGGCCGTAAAGTACGTTCTGATTTGGCTATGACTGGTGAAATTACCTTACGTGGTCGTGTATTACCGATTGGTGGCTTAAAAGAAAAATTATTGGCTGCTTTACGTTATGGCATTAAAGAAGTTTTAATTCCCCATGGTAATATTAAAGACCTTGAAGAAATGCCAACCTCTGTCATTGAAGGGTTAACAATTACGCCAGTTAAAACGATGGATGAAGTATTAGCTAGAGCATTTGTGAAATGATGAAACAGAAGAAGAAATCAGTTAAAAAACCACAACCTATATATACGCGCAAAGAACCAAAGGGGCCACGTATTATTGCATCTAATTACGTGGCATCAGCGGTGCGTCCTGACCAGTATCCTGAAGGGGATACAGTAGAAGTTGCTTTTTTAGGACGTTCTAATGTAGGCAAATCATCCCTTATTAATTCCTTGTGTAATCATCGTGGCTTGGCCTTAGTAAGTGGTCAGCCAGGTAAAACTAAGACGATTAACTTCTTTACGATTACGTCTAAAGAAGATCTTAGCGAAACTGAAGAACGTCGCTATGAATGGTTCTTAGTTGATTTACCTGGGTATGGCTATGCTAAGACAGATAAAAGTAATCGCAATATTTGGTCATCTTTTATTGCCGATTATATTTTAAATTCAGAGCGATTAATGTTGCTCTGTTTATTAGTAGATGGTCGCCATCCTGAATTGCCGATTGATCAAGAAGCTTTTAATTGGTTACGTCAGGCAGGGGTGCCATTGCAGATTGTAGTAACTAAAATTGACAAATTAAACAGCAAAGAACGGCAACAAAATATGCGTTTTATTAAAGAGAATTTCCCTTGTGAAACGCCAGCCATTCCGTATAGTTCGTTAAAACATACAGGCCGTGAGTTGCTATTGAGTCGTATTAATCAAGTGATTGTAGGGGGCGAAGAATGAGTTTGATGAGAGAGATGGCGTTAATTGAACAAGTAAAAGCTGACCTCATTAAGGTGGAAGCCTATTTGGCGGACTCCTTAAACACAGGCTCAGAAGATTTTAATCAATTAATTCGCCCCATATCAGCAGCGGGTGGTAAGCGTTTACGGGCACGCCTATGCTTATTGATTGCGGGATCAGGTAATGCACCGGAAGAAAAACGAATTCCCATTGCAGCGGCTGTGGAAATGCTACATTTAGCGACATTAATTCACGATGATGTACTCGATCAAGCGGCTGTCCGTCGTGGTGCACCAGCTATTCATTGTAGTAAAGGCAATAAAGTAGCCATTTTAAGTGGTGACTATTTATTTGCCAAAGCCTTTGATGTAGTGGCACAGATTGAATCCGTAGCGTGTTTAAGGGTATTCTCCTTTATTATTTCTGCATTAGTAGAAGGGGAATTTATGCAAATGGAAGATGTATTTTGCATTACCCAAGGGACAGAGCGCTATTTAACTAAGACACAAAAGAAAACTGCTGACTTTATTGAAGCTTGTCTAGAATTAGGCGGTATTTTGGGTGATTGGACGTCCGAAGAAACCACATTGTTGAAACAATATGGTCATGGTCTTGGTATGGCATTCCAGATTACCGATGACATTATGGATTACTGTGCGACATCGGATACCACGGGTAAACCGGTAGGTAAAGATTTGCGAGAAGGGCTCATTACGTATCCGTTATTATCTATCATTACAAAAGAGAATGAACAATATATTACAGATACTGTGCATGCCATTGCAGGAGGCCAAGCGGCTGATGAATTGATTGAGTATGTAACGGCTCAAGGTGGTGTGGCTAAGGCAGAAGCTTTAGAAGCTACTTATCGTGAACAAGCGACGACCGCTTTAGCTGCATTGCCGGAATTTGCTGGTAAGTCAGTATTATATGAGGTATTAGATTCGTTGGCTCATAGAAAGGTGTAAATTATGGAATCGTTTCAGGTACGAGATTTTAATGACCCGAAACGAAAGCCTTCCTTGAATAGTGTGTTGGCGCAAAAAGAACGCCTCAAAGCGGCAGAGCGAGTTCGCCTCGGAGAAACGGTGGAAACTTCGCCGGAAAATAAAGCCATAGCCGATGTAGATTTAGAAGCTATAGAGCCACAGTATACGCCCTTAGAAGAGCAAATTATGGCTGAGAATAAGGCGATGTCTTTGGTTGGGCACTTAGGTGAACTTCGTAAACGAATTATTATTTCTGCTATCGCTATTTTGGTAGGCTTTTGTGTAGCCTATTATTATGTAGATGATATATTGGCTATCATTATAGCTCCAGCGGGTAAACTGTATTATATGAGACCAACTGAAGCCTTTTTTACCTATATGAAAGTCGCTTTAGTAGCGGGGCTTATTGCAGCTTCACCAATTTGGTTATATGAAGTGTGGGCCTTTGTCATTCCGGCCTTAACCAAACAAGAAAAGCAATTGACGAATTGGTTTTTACCATTTGCTATTATATTATTTATTATGGGAATTTTATTCTCTTATGCGTTGGTATTACCCGTGGCGATTCAATTTTTTATTGGCTTTGCTACCGATGAATTGCAACCTTTATTTTCCATTGGTCAATATATTGATTTTGTCATTGCCTTTGTTTTGCCGTTTGGTTTAATTTTTGAATTGCCAATTGTCATGATTATTATGGCAAAATTAAATTTGATTACCTCTGCCTTTTTGCGGTCTAAACGTAAAATCTTCTTATTTTTATCCTTTGTTATTGGTGGTTTAATTTCACCGACTCCAGACATGTTCTCACAGACTATGATTGCTATGCCGATGATTATTCTTTATGAAGTGAGTCTGTGGATGGTAGCGAAGGTGATGAAAAAATAATTAGTCACACATGATTAGGAGAGTCTGTTTGATTACTTTTGAAAAGTAAATTGACAGACTTTCTTTTTTTAGTTATTATGAGAGTTAGAAATACTCTTATATAGAGCAAGCGTCGATGAGGAAAAATCTTCTCCTAGCGTGGCAGAGAGCGTTGATAAGGTGAGAGCAACGTACGTGAATAGAAGAGGGTAGCCTCGGAGCTGATGAGATGAAGTTACATGGATGCGTAAGTGAATGTATTGTATATATTATAAGTATAAGTAGCTTACTTTGAGCGTTGTAATGCGTAGTTTTGTCCGGCTAACCCCGTTAACGGTAATGAGTGATTGCTACGGCAATAATCTAGGTGGTACCGCGGAAGTTAAGCCCTTTCGTCCTAATGGACGAAAGGGCTTTTTTATATACGATATAGGAGGAATTTGTGATGAGTGAGTTTAAAAATTTAACAACTTACAATCCAGGAGAGATTGAACAGAATTGGTATGAATTTTGGGAGAAACAAGGGTACTTCCATGAAGAAGTAGACAGCAATAAGAAACCATATAGTATTGTATTACCACCACCAAATGTAACAGGACAATTGCATATGGGGCATGCCCTAGATAATACCTTACAAGACATTTTGATTCGTTTCAAACGTATGCAAGGTTATAATGTTCTTTGGATGCCAGGGACTGACCATGCCGGGATTGCAACTCAGGTTAAAGTTGAACAAAATCTTATGAAAGAAGAAGGCAAAAGTCGCTATGATTTAGGGCGCGAAGAATTTGTTAAACGTGTGTGGGAATGGAAAAAAGAATACGGTAGCACAATTGTTAAACAAATTCGTAGTTTAGGGGCTTCTTGTGACTGGTCTCGTGAACGCTTTACCTTAGATGATGGCTATTATAAAGCGGTTCGGGAAGTATTTGTTAGCTTATATGAAAAAGGCTTAATTTATCAAGGCGAACGTATTACGAATTGGTGTCCAAGTTGTCATACCGCACTTAGTGATATTGAAGTAGAACATAGTGATGAAGCAGGTCATTTATGGTATGTAAATTATCCGGTAGTAGGTGAAGACGGCCGTTATGTAACGGTAGCTACGACTCGACCTGAAACAATGTTTGGTGACGTAGCTGTGGCTGTTAATCCTGAGGATGACCGTTATAAAGATATCATTGGTAAAACCTTATTATTACCATTTGTTAACCGTGAAATTCCAGTGATTGCTGATGATTATGTAGATCCTAGCTTTGGTACTGGTTGCGTAAAAATTACACCAGCCCATGACCCTAATGACTTTGAAATGGGGCAACGTCATAATTTACAGTCCATCATTGTTATGAATCTTGATGGCACTATGAATAGTGAAGCGGGGCATTTTGAAGGTTTGACTCGCGAAGTAGCGCGTAAACAAGTGGTAGCTGAATTAAAAGAACAAGGCTTACTTGTAAAAATTGAAGACCATGATCATAGTGTTGGTCATTGTTCTCGTTGTAATACGATTGTAGAACCGCTTGTATCAAAACAGTGGTTTGTAAAGATGGGACCTATTGCAGAACCAGCGCTTAAAGTTGTACAAGATAAAGCCATTGAATTTGTGCCAGAACGTTTCACGAAGACATACACTAACTGGTTAGAAGGCATTCGCGATTGGTGTATTTCTCGTCAATTATGGTGGGGGCATCGAATTCCTGCTTGGTATTGTGATGATTGCGGTGAAATTACCGTATCTCGTGAAGATATTGATGTATGTCCTAAATGTGGTGGTCATGTACATCAAGATGAAGATGTATTGGATACTTGGTTTAGTTCTGCTATGTGGCCGTTTGCGACTATGGGGTGGCCAGAAGAAACAAACGAACTTAAACACTGGTACCCAACGAGCGTGTTGGTAACAGGGTATGACATTATCTTCTTCTGGGTAGCGCGTATGATTTTCATGGGCCTTGAATTTAAACAAGAAATTCCATTTAAACATGTATTTATTCATGGGCTAGTTCGTGATAGCCAGGGCCGTAAGATGAGTAAATCTTTGGGCAATGGTATTAATCCACTTGACGTGATTAATGAATATGGTGCTGATGCTTTACGTTTCACTTTAGTAACAGGCAATACACCAGGTAATGATATGCGCTTTTATATGGAACGTGTAGAAGCTAATCGTAATTTTGCAAATAAGATTTGGAATGCCTCTAAATTTGTTCTTATGAATTTAGATAATTATGATCCTAATTTTGTACCTACAGAAGACGATCTCACGTTAGCTGATCGTTGGATTATTGATACATATAATCAAGCAGTAGCAACCATTACTGCGAACCTAGATAAATTTGAATTGGGTGAAGCGGCTTCTGCTGTATACGACTTTATTTGGAATAGCTATTGTGACTGGTTTATTGAATTGGCTAAACCACGTCTTTATAATAAAGAAGGTGGCCGTGACCGTGCTGTAGTACAGTATTTATTGGTTACAATTTTACGACATATGCTTGAATTATTACATCCATTTATGCCATTTGTTACCGAACATATTTGGCAACACTTGCCACATGAAGGTGAAAGCATTGTTGTTGCGCCATGGCCTACAGCCTTGCCGTTTGGTGATCAAAGTGCTAGTGCGGCTCAAATGTCTATTATGATGGATGCCATTAAAGGAATTCGTAACATGCGTGCAGAAATGAATGTACCAATGGGTAAACGAAGTGCTGTTATTTTAGCGCTTACTGACGAATCGTTGCGTGATGTAGTGAATAATCATCAAGATTACTTTAAAACGCTTGGTTGGGCTGAGACAGTTACTGTATTAGGCGTTATGGATGCGAAACCAGAAAATGCAACCGTTACTGTAGTTAATGGGCTTGAAGTATATCTATTACTTAAAGATTTAATCGATGTGACTAAAGAACGGGAACGTTTGACAAAAGAAAAAGAAACATTGAAGAAAGAAATTGCCCGTTTAGAAGGTAAATTAGGCAATCCTGGCTTCGTAGCTAAAGCACCAGCTGATGTAGTCGCTAAGGAAGAAGCGAAATTAGCTGAATATAAACAGAAACAGCAAGCCGTAGCAGAACGCGAAGAATTTCTTAAGACCTTATAGGAGGAAAGCATGACATATGCAGAGGCAGTAGCCTATTTAGATAGTTGTGTTCCCTTTGGAATTAAGCCTGGTTTAGAGCGCATTGAGGCGCTCTTACAGGCGATGGATAATCCTGAAACAGCATATAAAACAGTTCATATTACAGGGACTAACGGTAAAGGATCTGTAACAGCGTTGATAGATTCTGTACTCACTCATAGTGGTCGTAGAGTTGGTCGTTTTACGTCGCCTCATTTGATTAGTTACACAGAACGAATTTGTGTGAATGGTCGCTCTATTACGGAAGAGGCCTTTGGTGAATTGATTGCCAAAGTAGCTGAGGTAGTAACGAAGCTGGTTGATGGTGGTTTAGAGCCGCCCACTCAATTTGAAGTATTAACAGCGGCAGCCTTTCTGTTTTTCCGTGAGCAAGAAGTGGATTATGCCGTTATTGAAGTGGGCCTAGGTGGTTTATTAGACTCTACTAATGTAATTACCCCAGAAGTGGCGGTAATTACCAATGTTACCATTGATCATCAAGCTTATTGTGGCAATACGGTAGAAGAAATTGCCACTCATAAGGCGGGGATTATTAAACCGAAGGTACCCGTTGTGACAGCGGCACAAAGCAGTGCATTAGAAGTAATTCGAAGTAAAGCCAAGGAATTGAAATCTCAAATTTTGGTCTTTAATGAAGACTTCTCGATTAAGAGTCGTAGTGCTATGCCTGAAGGGCAGATGATTACGCTTGAAGATAAAGCAGGGCATAAGGATATGCTCTTTACTACCTTAGCTGGGGTTCATCAAGCGGTTAACTTAGCTTGTGCGGCTGAAGCATTACGAGTACTTATGAAATCTGATTCAGCTATTAGTGAAGAAACATTGCGTGAAGGCTTAGCACGGGCTAAGTGGGCTGGTCGTTTTGAAATTGTGAAACGATTAGATCGTCTCTTTATCTTTGATGGTGCTCATAATGCCAATGGGGCTGAAGCATTTCATTTGACCTATACAGAGTTATTTAAAGATAGAGCAAAGACGATGATATTAGCCGTCTTAGCTGATAAGGAAGTACAGGCTGTTGTGGATCAATTAGTAGGGTCAAAGGATTCTGTCATAACGGTACCAGCTCCGACACCACGGTCTTGTACACCTGAAGAATTGGCGAGTCATATTCATAGCGAAGTTTCAACAGCTAGTTCTGTAACTGAGGGCTTAGAGAGAGCCATGAAGACTACAAAAGCGGGGGACATTATTGTAGTCGCTGGTTCGTTATATATTTTAGGGGAAGCTGAGCAATGGTTAAACGCTCAGTAATGGTGTAATATGCCTAGCGCAGTTTGCCTCGATAGGGGCCAAGAGTTGAAACAATATATTACTAGACTCCTATATGCGATTGTCTTGGTTATGCCTTTGCATCAATTATTAGGTGATATTTTGGTGGTATTGGCTTTAGTACTCAGTATTTGGGATACAGTACGGTATCGTCCATTATCAAAGCCCGCTTCTTGGTTACAATGGTGTGTGTTGGGTTTTATGGGATGGAGTTTATTATCCTCTTTGGCTTCAACCCGGCCGATGTTTACCGCTTTTAGTTGGCTATATAATGTGGGGATGTATGGAGCCATTTATTTCCTTACCTATCGCTATTTAAGGGAGCCTGAACAATGGCGTACATTTTTGCGGATTTTTATATGGTCTGCCTGTATTGTATGCATTGTAGGGGTCTATCAGTACATGACTATGTCTATGGATTTGTTGCAGGAATGGGTAGATGCTAAACATTTTCCACTTTTGAAACGGCGTATGTTTGCAACTTTGCAAAATCCAAACTTATTTGGTGAGTACTTGCTCATTGTATTGTCTGTTGCTGGAACAGGTATATTCCAAGGGCTAAAGGAGAAGCGTTGGCGTCTATTGGCCTGGATGGTACCTTTATCATTATTCTTTTTAATTTGCATGACATTAACCTACTCACGAGCGATTTGGATTAGCTTTGCTTGTGTAATTATTTATTGGGGAATCGTAATCGATCGACGATTATTGCTTTCTTTATTAGCTATTCCAGCTATACTCTTTTTCTATCATGGTGAAGTGGCATCACGGCTGTGGTCTTTGTTTGACGGTAATGATACATCTGCTGTATTGCGTTGGGCCTTGTGGGATAGTACGACTTATATGATTGTCGATTATCCTGTATTAGGCATCGGTTGGGATGCGTTCTGGTTTGTATACCCTCACTATAATTATTATATTCAGGCACCGGATGTGGTTATTTATCATGCTCACAATATGTTTCTAAATGTTTTGGCTGAAATCGGGCTTCCTGGGGCGCTGTTCTATTTTGCAGCTATTTATGGCCATGCTGTGTATGCTTTGCGATTGCCAAAAGCAACAATTAGCAATATTGTAAAATATGGTATGGGCGCTGTTGTAGTAGGGGTTACAATAAGTGGTCTTTTTGATCATGATTTATTCAGTCACCAAGTATCGGTTATTTTCTGGCAACTATTAGGTTGGGCTTCCGCTGTCTTATATACTTATAAGAAAAATAACTATAAGACTTCGTAAATACCGATAGAATAGACCTTTGAAAACTTTTTGTGATTGATGTAAGTTAACAATTTAATATGATTTTTAATAGGTATCATGATTTAATATCATGATACCTATTTTCTTTGCGTATGAAATGCCGTTTAATCATATTGGTTGACAAAGGGACTTAATTCTTCTAATATTAGCCATAGTTTGAAGTATAACTCTCTAATCAATATCTAAATATGTCGATAAAAGGGAAGTTTTTCGATACAGTAAAATGTTGGTAAAAATAAAAAAATATTCACAAAAAAAGAGGATATTTTAAACTTTTGTCGAATATGTATAGTGTTGGAATGCGGAAGTACAATTTAATGTCATTCAAACTTTAAAAGGAGATGGTAGTGATGATTAACATCCTCGATCGCGTGCAAGGTGAAGCTCTTCAAGCAAAAATTAAAACTGCAGAAGAAGCCGCTTTGTTGATCAACCCTGGTGACCATGTTGGGATTAGTGGATTTACCCCTTCTGGTTATCCAAAAGCAGTTCCTTTGGCATTGGCAAAGAGAATGGAAAGTGATCCATTCAAAATTGACTTGTGGACTGGTGCCTCTGTTGGTGATGAAGCCGATGGTGCGTTAACTCGTGTTGATGGTATTGCTCGTCGATTCCCATATCAGACGAATGGCGATATGCGTAAAGCACTTAATGCAGGCAAAGTTCGTTACAGCGATATGCATCTTAGTCAAACAGCTCAAAACGTACGCTATGGTTTCTATGGCGATTGCGATATTGCTATCGTAGAAGCCGTATGCATCCGTGAAGATGGTGGGATTGTTCCTTCTACATCAGTAGGTAACACACCAACTTACATTAGCCAAGCAAAAAAAGTTATTGTTGAAGTCAACGTAAGTCAACCAATGAGTTTGGTAGGCATGCACGATATCTATGAACCATTGGATCCACCATATCGTCAGCCATTACCAATTACGGCAGCTGGTAATCGCGTAGGGACTCCATACATCCCATGTGATCCAGAAAAAATCGTAGCTATTGTACCATGTGACATTACTGACAAGACTCGTCCATTAGCACCAATTGATGATGATGCTAAGAAAATGAGCCAACATTTAATCGAATTCTTCGAAAATGAAATCAAACATGGTCGTTTGCCTAAGAATTTATTGCCATTACAATCTGGTGTAGGTTCTGTAGCGAATGCTGTAATTACAGGCTTGGCTCAAGGTCCATTTACTAATTTATCTATCTTTACTGAAGTAATTCAAGATGGTATGTTTGACCTTATTGATGCTGGTAAAGTAGAAGTATGTTCAGGGACCGCTCTTTCCCCATCACCTGATGGATTAAAACGTTTTTATGACAACGTTGATTTGTACTCGAAGAAAATTATTCTTCGTCCGCAAGAACTTTCGAACAGTCCTGAATTAGCTCGACGTCTTGGCGTTATTGCTATGAATACAGCGATTGAATTTGATATCTTTGGTAATGTAAACTCCACTCACATTATGGGTAGCAAAATGATGAATGGTATTGGTGGTTCTGGCGACTTCGCTCGAAACGCTTATATCTCCATCTTCTGTACAAACTCTGTAGCCAAAGATGGTGCAATTAGCTCTATCGTTCCAATGTGCTCTCACATTGACCATACAGAACACGATGTAATGGTATTCTGTACTGAACAAGGTATCGCTGATTGCCGTGGTTTAGCTCCGGAAGAACGCGCTCGCTTAATTATTAAGAACTGCGCTAATCCAGAATATAAACCAATGTTAGAAGATTACCTCGAAAGAGCTTTGGTGGCAACGAAACACGCCCATACACCAATTTTGCTTGATGAAGCTCTTTCTTGGCATAAACGTTTCCTTGAAACAGGAAGCATGAAGAAGTAAGGTATTTTTAGGAGGATGATGAAAACTATGGCTAACGAAGCTCTAAAAGCTAATCTTGCCAAATATGAGGCAGAAGTTAATGAAAAAATTGCGAAATTCCCAGAACGCAAAAATTTGAAGTATAACCGTTTATACACTCCACTTGATATTGAAGGTTTTGACTATGAAAAAGATTTAGGGTTCCCTGGTGAATTCCCTTACACTCGTGGTGTACAACCTACAATGTATCGTGGTCGTTTCTGGACAATGCGTATGTACGCTGGTTTCGCTACTGCTGAAGAATCCAACAAACGTTACCGTTACCTTATCGAATCTGGTGCAACTGGCCTTAGCTGCGCATTCGACTTACCAACTCAGATTGGTTATGACTCTGACGACGCTATGGCAGAAGGCGAAGTTGGTAAAGTAGGGGTAGCAATCGACTCCTTAAAAGATATGGAAATTCTTTTCGACGGCATTGACCTTGGTAAAGTTTCCACATCTATGACAATTAATGCACCTGCATCTGTACTTCTTGCTATGTACATTGCAGTAGCTGAAAAACAAGGCGTACCTGCTTCTGCATTGATGGGTACTATCCAGAACGATATTCTGAAAGAATATGCTGCTCGTGGGACTTACATTTTCCCTCCAAAACCATCCATGCGTTTGATTACTAATATCTTCGAATATTGCTCTCAGAATGTACCAAAATGGAACACAATCTCCATTTCCGGTTACCATATCCGTGAAGCTGGTTCTACAGCTGCTCAGGAAATCGCATTTACAATCGCTGATGGTATCGCTTACGTAGAAGCTGCTTTAAAAGCTGGCTTAGACGTTGATGCTTTCGCTGGTCGTTTATCCTTCTTCTGGAACGCTCATAACAACGTACTTGAAGAAGTTGCTAAATTCCGTGCATCCCGTCGTTTATGGGCGACTATCATGAAAGAACGCTTTGGTGCTAAAAAAGCTAAATCCATGATGCTTCGTGTACATACTCAAACAGCTGGTTCCATGCTTACTGCACAACAAGTTGATAACAACATCGTTCGTGTAGCATTGCAAACGGCTGCTGCTGTAATGGGTGGTACTCAGTCCTTACATACTAACTCCCGTGACGAAGCGTTAGCACTTCCTACAGAAGCTTCCGTACAGGTTGCTCTTCGTACTCAACAAATCGTTGCTTACGAATCTGGTTTAGCTGACGTAATCGACCCATTGGGCGGTTCCTACTATGTAGAAGCTATGACTAATGCTATTTATGATGAAGCTGCTGAATACATTCGCAAAATCGACGAAATGGGCGGCGCTGTAGTAGCTATTGAAAAAGGTTACATCCAGAAAGAAATTCAAGAATCTGCATACAAATGGCAGATGGAAGTTGAATCTGGCCTTCGTACAATCGTAGGGGTTAACAAATTCCAGGTTGAAGAAAAACCAGTTGAAGGTCTTCTTCGTGTAGATGCTTCCGTAGGTGTTAACCAAGCTAAGAAAACTCAGAAAGTTCGTGAAGAACGCGATAACGCTGCAGTAGAAAAAGCATTGGCAGCACTTAAAGAAGGGGCAAAAGATGAAAATGTTAACCTTATGCCATTAATTCTTGATGCAGTTCGTACATATGCAACATTGGGTGAAATTTGTAACGTATTACGTGAAGTATTTGGTGAATACCAAGCTCATTCCACGTTATAATTTCTAGGTAAAGATAGCGTAACGATTAGTTCGGAGGTAATATATCATGGCAGAAAAACGTATTCGTGTATTAGTAGCAAAACCAGGTCTTGATGGTCATGACCGTGGTGCCAAAGTTGTAGCTCGCGCACTTCGCGATGCAGGTTTTGAAGTAATTTATACTGGTCTTCGTCAGACTCCAGAACAGATTGTTGAAGCTGCTTTGTCTGAAGACGTTAATGTAGTTGCACTAAGTCTTCTCTCTGGTGCTCACAACACATTGTTCCCTAAAATTGTTTCCATGTTAAAAGAAAAAGGCATGGATGATGTACTTGTAGTTGGCGGTGGCGTAATTCCTGATGCTGATATCCCAGGTCTTAAAGAAGCTGGCGTAGCAGCTGTATTTACACCAGGCACACCAACTGGCGACGTAGTTGAATTTATTAAAGCTAACGTTAAATAAGATGTTTTAGGAGCAGGCTCGGATTCATTAGGTCTGAGCCTGCCACTATACTAAGAAGGCGGTGTAACCCATGGATTTAGTCAAAGAACTGTTAAATGGTTCCCGACTGGCCTTGGCGCGAGCCATCACTGCAGTCGAAAGCGAATATGATGATGCAATCGACATTATGAAAGCGATTTATCCTAAAACGGGCCGAGCTCGTATCTTAGGGATTACTGGTGCTCCTGGTGCTGGTAAGAGTACTTTGACTGATAAAGTAGTTAAACAATACTTACAGCAAGGTAAAAAAATCGGTATCGTAGCGGTGGATCCGACCAGTCCGTTTTCCGGTGGTGCCATCTTGGGCGACCGTATTCGTATGAATGATTTAACATTAAATGAAAATGTATTCATTCGCAGTATGGGTACTCGTGGTAGCTTAGGTGGTCTGTCTAAGAAAACATCTGACGTTGTAAAACTAATGGATGCATTTGGCATGGATTTAGTTATCATTGAAACCGTTGGGGTAGGGCAATCGGAAGTTGACATTGTAAAAAATGCTGATAGTACGCTTGTTGTACTTGTACCAGGTTTAGGTGATGACATTCAAGCGATTAAGGCTGGTATCTTAGAAATTGGTGATGTATTCGCCATTAATAAAGCCGACCGCGATGGCTGCGATAAACTAAATGTTGAAATTGAAATGATGTTGGACTTAGACTCCCGTGAGTTAAAGTGGCGTCCGCCAATTAAACGAACTATTGCAAGTAAAGATGTTGGCGTAGATGAACTTGTTGAAGCATTGGATGAACATTTTGAATTCCTCGAAGATAGCGAAGAATTAGCCGTTCGTCGTAAAGACAGAACGCGTGATGAAATCATTGCAATGATTAATGAACAAATCGGTCGACGTGTTGCTAATGTAGTCGTTAATAGCGACGAATTTACTAACCAAGTCAATGCTGTTAATCAGCGTGAAAATGATCCATATACAGTGGTGAATAAAGTCTTGGCAGATGTGTTGAAAATTTAATTGATTACTAACCTAGATGGTGTATCAGTTGAAAAAAAGGAGATTTTTATTATGGCATTTAAAGTATTGAACGTAGATCATATCGGTATCGGTGTTACTGATTTAGCATCAACAAAAGAATTTTACAAAAATGCATTAGGTATTGAACATCTTCCAGAAGATGAAGTAGTTGAAGAACAAAAAGTAAAAGTAAGCTTCTTCCCATGTGGCGATGCTGAATTAGAATTCTTAGAATCTACAACTCCAGATGGCCCTATCGGCAAATTCATTGAAAAAAATGGTGGTCGTAATGGTATTCAACACGTTGCACTTCGTGTAGACAACATTGAAAATGCAATTGCTGACTTAATGGCTAAAGGGATTCGCATGATTGACGAAAAACCTCGTTATGGTGCGGGCGGATCTGCTATTGCTTTCATTCATCCTAAAGCAACTGGTGGTGTTCTTCTTGAACTTTGCCAGAGAATGAAGTAATATTAAGATATATAATTTATTTATATAAAAACTTTATGGAGGTGTAGTAATGGCAACAGTCCAAGAAAAGATTGAGTTGTTACACAAGAAGTTGGAAGTTGTGAAACTTGGCGGCGGCGAAAAACGTATTGCGTCCCAGCATAGTAAAGGCAAAATGACTGCCCGTGAACGTATTGCTAAGTTATTTGACGAAAACAGTTTCGTTGAATTGGATCAATTTGTAAAACATCGTTGTGTAAACTTCGGCCAGGAGAAAAAAGAACTTCCTGGTGAAGGTGTAGTAACTGGTTTTGGTACTATCGATGGCCGTTTAGTGTATGCATTCGCTCAGGACTTCACTGTAGAAGGTGGTTCCCTTGGTGAAATGCACGCTGCTAAAATCGTAAAAGTACAACGCCTAGCAATGAAAATGGGTGCTCCAATTATCGGTATCAATGATTCCGGTGGAGCTCGTATTCAGGAAGCTGTTGATGCATTAGCTGGCTATGGTAAAATCTTCTTTGAAAATACCAATGCTTCTGGTGTAATTCCTCAGATTTCCGTTATCATGGGACCTTGTGCTGGTGGTGCAGTATATTCTCCTGCATTAACAGACTTTATCTACATGGTAAAAAATACATCCCAGATGTTCATTACTGGTCCTGCAGTAATCAAATCTGTAACAGCAGAAGATGTTACAGCTGAAGCTCTTGGTGGTGCAATGGCTCACAACAGTGTATCTGGTGTAGCTCATTTTGCTGCTGAAGATGAAGATGATTGCTTGCAACAGATTCGTTACTTGTTAAGCTTCTTACCAAGCAACAATATGGAAGATGTTCCTCTTGTTGAAACTGGTGATGATCCTGCTCGTGAATCTGAAGAACTTAACACATTGTTACCTGATAACAGTAACATGCCATATGATATGTTAGATGTTATCTCCTCTGTTGTAGATAATGGTGAATACTATGAAGTACAACCATTCTATGCAACAAACATCATTACTTGCTTCGCACGTTTTGATGGTCAAAGTGTTGGTATTATTGCAAACCAACCAAAAGTTATGGCTGGTTGTCTTGATATTAATGCATCTGATAAATCTTCTCGCTTTATCCGTTTCTGTGATGCATTCAATATTCCAATCGTTAACTTTGTTGACGTTCCTGGTTTCTTGCCTGGTACTAACCAAGAATGGGGCGGCATCATTCGTCATGGTGCTAAAATGCTATATGCGTACTCTGAAGCAACAGTGCCTAAGATTACAGTTATTACTCGTAAAGCATACGGCGGTTCTTATCTCGCTATGTGTTCTCAAGACCTCGGTGCTGACCAAGTATATGCATGGCCAACTTCTGAAATCGCAGTAATGGGCCCAGCAGGGGCTGCTAACATTATCTTCAGAAAAGACGAAGATAAAGAAGAAAAAACTGCTAAATATGTAGAAGAATTTGCTACACCATACAAAGCAGCAGAACGTGGTTTCGTTGATGCTGTTATCGAACCAAAAGCTACTCGCCCAGCGGTTATCAATGCACTCGCTATGCTTGCAAGTAAACGCGAAACTCGGGCACCTAAAAAACATGGTAATATTCCATTATAATTTTTAATAAGGTAAAACTTAGTTTTTGATTTGGAGTATCACAATTCTTATTCTTTGTATTAATTAGAAAGAGGAATTTATTATGGGAGGAAACGAAGGTACTATGAACCCGTGGCTATTTATGACAATTAATATGGTTGTCGTATTTGCCGTGTTGGCTATGTTAGGTTTAATTATGGTCATTACTCATAAATTAGACCCTACAAAAAAAAAATCTAAAGAGCCAGTAAACGTAGCACCAGCCGCTGCTCCTGTGACTGCAGCAGCGCCAGTGGTAGCCAATGATGAACCTGTAGTAGCCGCTATTACAGGAGCCATCGTAGCTATGGGTTACTCATCAGATCAAATTGCATCCATTCGTCCAAGCGAAACAAGTCGCAATTGGAGACTAGATGGCAGACTAAGTGGTAGAATTTAGTCAAACTTCTAGGAGGTGTAAACATGAGCAAGGCAGAGAAGAAGGCCGTTAATGATGAAGTAGTTGCTGTAATCGCTAGTGCTATTAGTGCTATGGGCTATTCGGTCGGTCAGATTGCTAGTATTCGTCCAAGTATCAATAATCATAATTGGAAATTGGATGGTCGCTTGCGCATGAGTCGTTAATTGTAATATGGTGAGAAGGAACATATTACATTGAGAAATTTAAGTTTGGAGGATTATAAAATGAAAAAATTTAACGTAACTGTAAATGGTACTGTATATGATGTTGAAGTTAATGAAGTAAAAGCAACTGGTGCAGCAGCTCCAGCACCTGCAGCAGCTCCTGCTCCTAAAGCAGCTCCAGCACCTGCAGCAGCTCCAGCACCTAA
Source organism: Veillonella criceti (assembly GCF_900460315.1). Classification (NCBI taxonomy): domain Bacteria; kingdom Bacillati; phylum Bacillota; class Negativicutes; order Veillonellales; family Veillonellaceae; genus Veillonella; species Veillonella criceti. Next base: position 2,122,298 of record NZ_UHIO01000001.1, read on the forward strand.
AGCGGCAGCAGCTCCAGTAGCAGCTGGCGCACTTACAGTTAAAGCTCCAATGCCAGGTAAAATCTTATCCGTTAACGTATCTGCTGGTCAGGCCGTTAAAAAAGGTGATACTTTGCTAGTTCTTGAAGCTATGAAAATGCAGAATGAAATCGCTGCTCCACAAGACGGTACTATCGCTGAAGTACGCGTAGCAGCTAACCAAACTGTATCCACTGGCGAAGACATGGTGGTATTTGGCTAATAGCTATTTTGTAGTGAAATGTTGATTAAATCGTTATTTTTGTTCTCAATTATGAAAGGGGATCACACATGGATGCATTTATCGTGGCGGTCACTTCAGTTTGGACAGACAGCGGGTTCGTAAACTTCAACTGGGGTAATGCTGTTATGATTTTAGTAGGTTTACTATTATTGTACATGGCATTCGCTAAAGAATTCGAACCATTATTGCTTTCTCCAATCGCGTTTGGTTGTATTCTCGCCAATATCCCTCGCAATGGCTTTGAAGAAGGGGTTATGGCTCTTATTAGTGCTGGGGTTGCTAATGAAATTTTCCCTCCACTTATCTTCTTAGGTGTAGGTGCAATGACTGACTTTGGTCCATTAATTGCAAACCCTAAAACATTATTCTTAGGGGCAGCAGCACAGATTGGTGTATTCGTTGCTCTTGCTGGCGCTATGATGATCGGTTTTACCGCTCCTCAAGCAGCTGCAATTGGTATTATTGGTGGTGCCGATGGTCCTACATCGATTTACCTTGCTACTAAATTGGCTCCTGAATTATTAGGTGCTATTGCCGTAGCGGCCTATTCCTATATGTCCTTGGTACCATTGATTCAGCCACCTGTTATGAAATTATTCACGACACAAAAAGAACGTGAAGTAGTTATGGAACAGCTTCGTGAAGTTTCTCGCTTTGAAAAAATTGCGTTCCCAATTCTTTCTACTATTTTCATTTCTTTATTGTTACCATCCATCACTTCCTTATTAGGTATGTTAATGTTAGGTAACTTGTTCCGTGAATCTGGTGTAACAGAACGTTTATCCGATACATCTCAAAATGCGTTGATCAATATCGTTACTATCTTCTTAGCAACTGGTACTGGTCTTACAATGAATGCTGAACACTTCTTAACATTCGAAACTATTAAGATTATTATCTTAGGTTTAATCGCATTCATCGCAGGTACTGCTGGTGGTGTATTGTTCGGTAAACTTATGTACTACTTAGATGGTGGTAAAACTAATCCGCTTATTGGTTCTGCTGGTGTATCCGCGGTGCCAATGGCAGCGCGTGTATCTCAAGTAGTAGGGGCTAAAGCTAACCCTGGTAACTTCTTGTTAATGCATGCTATGGGTCCAAACGTAGCTGGTGTTATTGGTACAGCTGTAGCAGCTGGTACTATGCTTGCAATGTTAGGTTCCAAGTAAAATTTTATATGATAACTACTATGGGGAGGATTCTCCCTCCCCATAGATAGTTTATTACTTGTCGATTTACAGTAATGTGAAGACATACTTTGACAATAAGGTTCTGCTCGAAGTATTCTTTGGGGATTGTTAACACTATATCGATAAATCGTATTGCATTTATAGTTAGTAATGTAGAGGTGATTTTGGTTTGTTCTCCTTAGAATTGAAAATTTTGATTTGTTTCGTGTGGGCTCTTATTGTTTTTTTAGTAGTTGCTTTAATTATTGGACCAGAACGAAAAGCGTTATGGTTCAAACGTCGAGAAAAGTATTCTTTCTTTAATCGACGGGGGTTTATTAGTGAAATCTTATTTTATGGCTATCCAAATACTAAGGAAGGTATTTTTTTAACGACAGGTATGGCACTCGCAATTGCTGTAGTTGCCTATATTCTTTATCTTTTGTAGTCCTTAGTATAAGATAGAATTTATGAGATTAAATAACTGTAACTAAGCTAAATTAATCATTCATAAAATAGGATGCTTATTAATACAAATCGTGAATATTGTTGTATTAAAAGGAGATGACTAATATGGATGTAGCAGTACAAACGTTGATCGTACTCGCTATTATGGCGGTTTTCTTTGTAACTGAAATTATTCCACTTGCTATTACCTCCTTAGGTGGCGCTATTGCGTTAGCTTTGATGGGAATTATTAGTTCTAAAGAAGCTTTTTCTGGTTTATCTGATAGTACAGTAGTATTATTTGCCGGTATGTTCGTTGTTGGTGGTGCTTTATTCTACACTGGTTTGGCTCAAAAAATCGGGGAAACTGTTGTATCTAAAGCAGGGACTAGTGAAAATGGTTTGATGTTTGCTATCATGGCTGTTACAGCAGCTATGTCTGCATTCTTATCGAACACTGGTACAGCCGCTGCTTTATTACCAGTAGTTGTTGGTATTTGTGCCGTTGCTAAGATTCCTGCAAGCCGTCAGTTAATGCCATTAGCATTTGCTGCTGGTATCGGTGGTATCATTACAATGGTTGGTACACCTCCAAATATTATCGTTAATGGTGCCTTAGCTAAAGCTGGTATCGAACCTTTTGGTTTCTTTGAATTTGCTTGGATTGGTATTCCTTTGACTGTAGCGACTATCGCTTTCATGATGTTCATTGGTAAATATTTCTTACCTAAACATGAAATTACTGATGCTGGTGAAGTAGAACAAGAAGTATCAGCTGAAGATGTTTCTAACGATCCTAAGAAACAATTATACTCTGGTTTAATTTTAGGTGCCGTTATCTTATTGATGATTTTAGGCGATCCTTTAAAAACATACTTTGGTATTAATTTACCATTAAGCTTAGTAGCTGTTATGGGTGCTATCGCTTGTGTATTAACTGGTTGCTTAAAAGAAAAACAAGCTTACACATCTATTGACTGGGTAACAATTTTCTTATTTGCAGGTATGATGCCAGTTGCTGGTGCTATGGACAAATCCGGTGCCGGTCAATTAATTGCTAATGCAGTTCTTGGCGTAATGGGTTCTGATCCTAGCCCTTACTTTGCAACAGGTGTATTATTCTTATTATCTTGCGTAATGACTCAGTTCATGTCTAATACTGCATCTTGTGCCTTGTTAGCACCAATTGGTATTGCTATTGCAAAAGGTATGGGCGCTGACCCTCATGCAGTATTGATGGCTATCGGTGTTGCTGCATCTTGTGCATTCGATACACCTGTAGGTACACCTCCAAATACATTAGTTCTTGGCCCTGGTCAATACAAATTCATGGACTATGTTAAAGCAGGCGTTCCATTGATTATTGTATGCTTCATCGTAAGTATTTTAATCATTCCAATGGTATGGCCTTTCTTCCCAGGTAAATAAAAATCTGGTTGAGATAATTGCTTTTAATACCTTATAATAAATGTTGAGGTGGTACATTAGTACTGCTTCAACATTTATTTTTTTATCTGAATTAAAAATTTAGGAGTTCATACAATGCATGTAATTTATAAGGAGCAATCAAAGCGAAGCAGTAGTGCCAGTATAATTGTAGGAATTTTTGTCATCGCATTATTAGGGGCCATGGTTTGGACAACCATGCGTAGTATTGAAAAAGGTGCTATTATTTTAGACGAATATTTTGTTGAGATTGTAGCCTTACTTGTTATTTTAAAATCAGCTATTGCACAGTATACATATCTTGTAACCGATGATAAATTAGTGATTGTAGAGAATGTATTATTTTATACTAAAAAAATGGAAATCCCATATGCCATGATTGATGGTGTATATGCACATAAAACAGAATTCATTAGTAAATTCAAATTGCGTTATAAATATCGCAAAAGTTCCACTACGGATAGCCGTCCTACGTGGGCGTTGATTTATTCCATTGTAAAGGGAAAAAAGGTACAAAATGCACGTGTCCTTATTAAAGCCGATACAGCATTTTTTAAAGCCTTAGAGGAATTTGTACCTAATCGTATTTGCGCACCACAGGGGGATGTTGTACTCTATGCATATGCTAGGCGTGATGCGATTATGCATGGTGAAAGTGTTGAAGAATATTTTAAATCATTTGCTGCCGATCCAGAGGAGGAAATATTGGTTCAAGAAGACACAGCCAAGCGCTCTGCTACGATTATAAATAAGACTGAAAGGAAATAATAAAGATGGATAAAACAGCATTAACGCATAAGCGAGATGACTTAATAGAACAAAGAGCTCGTTGTGTAAAAGAGTGGCAAACACTAGCAAAACAACCGGAACATCCGTCTACAACGTCTATGTTAAGTGCCTTTGTTCTTATTGGGGCAGCCACTATTTTGTCGTTTATAACGGATACACCTAATATTTATGATCCACAATTTTTGATTGCTGTTATACTCATGTTAGTGGGTGTTGCTGTCTTTTTTAATAGCAAAGTGACTGTAGATAATCGCCGTAAGAAAATTGATAAATTACAAGGGCTTGTAGCTGAAATTAATGAAGAACTGAAAGACGTATCTAAAGAATTAGGCGTCCCATTTCCTAAGATTAAATTACCAAAATCTCGTAAAAGTAAAAAATAGCATACGAAATAATTGAGAATAAAATTCATTTGTTGTTTTTGTGAGTTATGACTGTAAATGAGAATACAAGTGACATGTGTGATTCCTTTTTTAACGGCTATTATCATATTGAAAACAACTATCAAATATCTAAGAAGTGGCGTATTTACTATGTAAAATAGTCATTTAAACTTGCGGAAAAATAATAAGAAATCATTATCCATAAGTTTGACAAGAATAAAAAAACGTGCCATAATGAGAATATAAAGTTAAGGTAAGTTCCTTAAGGAATTGATAATCAAGAAATTATCTAGTATATTTTGCGGAGGTGTCCAATAATGAGAGTTATCGGTGACGAATGTATTAAATGTGGTTCTTGTGCTTCTGTATGCCCAGTAGGCGCTATTAGCGAAGGCGAACTTAAATACGAAATTAACGAAACTTGCATCGACTGCGGTTCTTGCGAATCCGTATGCCCAGTAGGTACTATTCATCCAGCTGAATAATCAACGGATGCCAAAGCCCTCTAGTAGAGGGCTTTTTTTATTTGCCATGGTTTGCTATTTAGCTTTATAATAGAGAGTAATAAACTATAAGAAGGATGAGAAGAGATAGATGGCAATTATATATGTAATTATTGGAATTATTTGGTTAGTCATAGATCAAGTGACAAAATTTTGGGTACAGGAGGGCATGTCGTTAGGACAATCAATCCCGATTATTCCTAATGTATTTCATTTGACCTACATTTTAAATAAAGGAGCGGCTTTTGGAATATTAGCCAACCAACGACTGTTCTTTTTATGTATTGTGATTGTGCTCTTAGCGGTGCTTTGGTATTTTAGGCGATATATTGTGGCTGGTGATGCCTATACTAAGTTAGGAACAACCTTACTGGTGAGTGGTGCCTTAGGAAATGCATGGGATCGATATTATCTAGGCGCTGTTGTGGATTTCTTTGACTTTAGAATTTGGCCTATATTTAATGTGGCTGATATTGGTATTTGTATAGGTGTAGTTCTATTGGCTATACATGTTTGGCGTTCACCACAGGGAGGAGAACATAATGGATAATGAATTGGCAACAACGGTTCAGTTTGAACCTGGCAAGACGATTACCGTAGTGGTGCCTCAAGATAAAGAAGGCGAACGGTTGGATATATATTTGACCTCTCTTATGGAAGGGTCACGTAGCTATGTGCAACAGTTAATTAAGGGGGGCGCTGTTACGGTAAACCATAAAGTGGGCAAGAGTAATTTAAAATTAACAAGTGGTATGACTATTACGGTGGCTGTACCTAAACCGCAAGCCGTGGAAGTAAGACCAGAAGACATTCCTCTTGATATTTTATTTGAAGACCATGATATTATTATTGTCAATAAACCGCGGGGGATGGTTGTCCATCCAGCTATAGGAAATTATACAGGTACATTAGTTAATGCTTTATTATTTCACTGTAAAGATTTATCAGGCATTAATGGTGAAATTCGTCCTGGCATTGTTCATCGTTTAGATAAAGATACGTCTGGTGTTATGATGGCGGCGAAGAATGACTTAGCCCATATTGGCTTAGCAGAGCAGGTTAAGGCTCATTCAGCGACACGCACATATTATGCGCTAGTTCAAGGCAATATTGTTGAAGAACGAGGGACTATCAAAGCGCCTATAGGGCGCCATCCTAAAGACCGTATGAAAATGGCCGTGGTATTTGAAAATAGCAAAGAAGCGGTGACGCATTTTAAAGTGCTAGAACGATATGGTAAGCATACTCTGGTAGAATGCGTGTTAGAAACAGGTCGGACACATCAAATTCGTGTTCATTTTGCGCATATTGGACATCCCGTAGTGAATGATCCATTTTATGGATATCGTAAGATGGAGTTCCCTATTGAAGGGCAAGCGTTACATTCTTATAGTTTAGATGTGAAACATCCTATTTCAGGACAGGCCTTACATTTTGAAGCGCCATTACCAGATGATTTTTTAGCTTGTCTTGAATATGCTAAAACTCATAATGTATAAGGAGTCTAGTTATGGAAGAAAAGCGAATCCTTATGGACGAACAGGCTATGATGCGTGCTGTTCGGCGTATTAGTCATGAAATATTAGAACGAAATAAGGGCCTAGAAAATGCGTTGATTTTGGGCATTGAACGACGTGGTATATATCTCGCAGAGCGATTACAGGCGCAAATTGAAGCTATTGAAGGTGTTCATATTGAGGTAGCTACAATCAATGTAGCTATGTATCGAGATGATCGTACCACTAAAGGCAAAGAAGGCCCGCCCTTTACCTTGGATACAACGGGTAAGCTTGTTATCTTAGTGGATGATGTACTATATACAGGGCGCACGATACGGTCCGCTTTAAATGCATTAATGGAAGTTGGGCGTCCGCGTGCCATACAATTAGCCGTTTTGGTGGATCGCGGTCATCGGGAATTACCAATACGTGCTGATTATGTGGGAAAAAATATTCCTACATCGCATATGGAAACTGTACGGGTTAATGTGAAAGAACAAGATGGGGAAGATAGTGTTACTATTTCCTAATAAAAGAACCTCAACATATTGTATACCCTTAGGTTAACGTGAATCGAGTTAACCTAAGGGCGCAATGTGTTGAGGTTCTTTTTATATATACCAAGGCGTGAACGTGTAGTCTGTACGCCCCCTTCGTTTTTGTGGGGCGAATAGGCAAAGCTGTTGTATATCGGTAGCTTTTTGGTCTAATCGAGCTAATTGAGCCGTTAAGCCTTGTGCCTGTTTTACAAAAGGAGCCCATTTCTGGATGAGGGGAATGGTAAAATTTTTAGCTTGTAACCAAGGTCGTGCTTCGTGAGTAAAGCCTAGTAAGCGGGCATAGGTTGGCCCTTGATGATGGGCGTTTGTTTGTAATTCTTGCGTAATATTAAGCAGCGTATAGCTGGCCATTCGATTTAAACGAGCATAGGAATAGCGTTTTGTTTTTAGTAGTTCCCGTGCGTCAGCCCAAGTGGCTGCTTGGCTGGCCTGGAGCCAACGATTTTCTAAACCTTCGTTAAAATCGCAAAGCCTTTGTAATTCTGATTGTGTTCGGCACCGACTTTCGTACAATATAAAATCTTCATAACGCTTAGGATCCAGCAAGTCACCTTCCTTAATTAGCGTGGCGTAGTCGGTATGTATAGAGCTAGGAATATAGGACGCTATATCGTGTATGATGCCTTGAGGGGTGTTTGCGTAGAGATAGTGACGTAAAGCGGAACCAGACGGCCAAGTGTTAGTTAATATTTCACTATGATGTTCGCCATCGCGTTGCAGAGGGTAAACGTCAATATTTAAATGATATTTTTGGATCGCTCGTATATATTCGACCCCCAGCAATGCATTAGGCTGTTGCAGTAGTGGTTCTATTTCAGGGGCTTGTATAGCCATGGCTTGGCGTAGAGCGGCACCGTAAAACAAACCTTCCTTAAGTAACGCTTGGCAATGGCTTTGTACGCTTGGTGAAGTGCTGAGCTGGGCCATTCGCGTTAGAGTCGGTAAATCGGTTGTTTCAGAACCAAAGGATATAGCGGTAGCGCCCATGGCCGCTAATAAGCGTATGGCGCCGGCTGCAAAGCGTTCCGCATTAGCTGTGGCATAAATAGTGGGGAGTTCTATGACGGCGTGAGCGCCATTGAGTAATGCCCAACGAGCTCGTATAAACTTATTGAAAATGGCAGGTTCGCCTCGTTGCACAAAGGATCCGCTCATAGCAACGACGATAAGTGCATCGGGGTGATCCTTGCGTAGTTGTTGTAATTGATGGGCATGGCCAATGTGAAAGGGATTATATTCGGCAACAATGCCAATACATTTCATATATATCTCCTTTTAAATGTATTTATAGATGGGTATGTATTGTATGCTCATTATAGCATATATAGCGCATAATATTTATCATAAGTCATATTGCCATTCGTTATAAAGGGCGCAGTTCGTATGTGTAAAATTAATAATGAATATGTATAAAAAGAGAGGTGCAATGATTAAGAAAGAATGGTATAATTTAAGCGTACGTGATTACTTGTACAGACAAACTGAATCGAGGGATAGTATGAAGAAATGGTTCACTGTATGTCTTATGGCGCTTATGGTGCTCGTTATGAGTGGCTGTGGCAGTGATAATGCATTAGATTCTTATAGTTTTGGTCACAAGGTGATTAAAGCCGGTTCATCGGAGGTTACAGTGGCATTGCCGTATGATATTGGGGTTCAACCTAATACGTCGCAAAATGCACTAGGGTATCCCGTGACGACTTATTTAGGGGCCGACAAGAATTTTTTAGTTTCTATTGAAGCGGTGACTCCTAAAGCGGGGCAACCATTGCCAACGGCACAGGCGTATGGCGCGGAAGCTAAACAATTTTTTGAAAAAAGCTTTGGTAAGAGTTTGACTTGGGCAGAAGCAATGAAGACTGTTGATGGTGTAACAGCTTTTACAGCGGATGCTTCACTTAATTCAGACAAAGCAAAAATTCGTTTCTTTCAATACACGTTTGTAGATAAGGGTGTATTGTGGAATATAACCTATCAGTACCCAATAGATAGCACGATGGGTGCTCAGATTTCTGACCTCGTGGTAGGCAAAATTCAAATTACTAAGAAAGAGGGATAAGTAATGAATGTTTTAGTAGTAAACTGTGGTAGTTCTTCCTTGAAATACCAGCTTATTGACATGGACAAAGAAGCGGTATTAGCTAAAGGACAATTTGAAAAAATCGGCGCTGAAGATGCTATCTTCACTCACAAACGTCCTGATGCTGAAAAGTTGGAACGTGTAGAACCAATTTTGGACCACAAACAAGCACTTAAAATTTTGCTTGATATCTTAATTGATGCTGAATATGGCGTAATTGCATCTATGGATGAAATTGATGCTGTAGGTCATCGTGTGGTTCATGGGGCTGAAAAGTTTGCTGACTCCGTGTTGATTACACCTGCTGTTATGGAAGCATTACAGGAATGTGCTAAAATTGCACCTCTTCATAATCCACCAAATATTCAAGGTATTGAAGCTTGTGAAGCGATTATGCCAAATGTACCACAAGTTGCTGTATTCGATACAGCGTTCCATCAGACTATGCCTGCAGAAGCTTTCCTTTATGGTTTGCCTTATGAAGCATACACTGAATTAGGTGTTCGTCGATATGGTTTCCACGGTACTAGTCATAAATATGTATCTCAACGTGTTGCTGAATTAATGGGTAAACACATGAGTGATTTACGTATTATTTCTTGTCACCTTGGTAATGGTTCTAGTGTGGCTGCTATTAAAGCAGGTCGTTCCATTGATACATCCATGGGCTTCACACCACTATCTGGCTTGATTATGGGTACTCGTTGTGGTGATATTGACCCAGCTATCGTGCCTTTCTTGATGGATAAATGGGATATGACATACCATGAAATCGACGCTATTATGAACAAAAAATCTGGCGTACTTGGTATTTCCGGTGTATCCAATGACTTCCGTGTGATTGAAGAAGCTGCTGAAGAAGGTAACAAACGTGCTCAATTGGCACTTGATATGTTCCATTACAAAGTTCGTTCCACAATTGGTGCGTATGCAGCTGTTATGGGCGGTGTAGATGCTATCGTATTTACGGCTGGTATCGGTGAAAACGGTATTGGTAACCGTGATGCTATCTGTAATGGCTTAGAATACCTTGGCACTCGTCTTGACCGTGAACGTAACAACGTACGTGGTAAAGAAACTGAAATCAGTGTAGAAGGTTCTAAAGTTAAAATCTTTGTAGTTCCTACTAACGAAGAAATCATGATTGCTCGTGATACTAAACGTATTACAGCAAGTCTTGTAATGAAAAACTGGTAATTACATATTCGTGTGAACGAAATATAACACATACGCGCAGTACCTTAGCAGGTACTGCGCGTTGTAGTTTATAGTCTAATCGGGGGTAAGGATAAACGATGAAATTATATTTGGCTTCTGGTTCGCCACGGCGACGAGAACTATTAGATCAATTAGCTATTCCTTTTACAGTCGTAAAAAGTACCTATGAAGAGCATAATGAACAATATGAATCGCCATATGAGTTGGTGGAACAACAAGCTTTAGGTAAAGCCTTAGAAGCGGTGCTACCTGAGATTACAGCTAATGAAACTCCTTATGTTGTGCTAGGTGCTGATACGATAGTTGTACATAGAAATCATAAATTAGGCAAACCAGCCAATGAGATAGAAGCTAAGACTATGTTACAGGAATTGTCTGGTGAATACCATGAGGTCGTTACTGGTGTTGCCCTTTGTCGGTATGAGGGAGCACATCAACTAGTTAGTCAAAAGGTATTTCATGTGCGAACGAAAGTTTATTTCTTTCCACTCAGTGATAAAGAGATTATTGATTATGTGGCTACTGGTGAACCACTTGATAAAGCGGGTGCTTATGGTATTCAAGGCAAAGGCGCGTATTTAGTAAAAGGGATTGAAGGGTCTTATACCAATGTGGTGGGATTGCCAGTAGAAATGGTAGCTAGAGAATTAACGCAATGGTAGCTAGAGAATTAACGCAATGGTAGTAAAATAGGGGAGACGATATATTCATGAGAGCGATGACAACGGGCTGTGTTCGAGAATGGCAGCCTTGGCAACAACCGCGGGAGAAGTTTTTTCAATTAGGACCTAATAATGTAAGTACGGAAGAGTTATTGGCGATTTTATTGCGTACAGGGCGGCCTGGGGCTTCTGTATTAGAATTAGCGAAGGAAGTGTTGCATACCGTACAACATGGTGCGTATGGACTCAATGAAATTACAGTGCAGGGTCTGCAAACTATCAAGGGGATTGGCCGTGATAAGGCTGTTACTGTGTGTGCAGCTATTGAATTGGGACGACGGCTAGGGCAATTAAAAGTCAAACAACGCTATGAGGATTTTAGTAATCCTAAAGCCGTTGCATCCTATGTTATGGAACGATTGCGATATGAAAAGGAAGAACATGTATGCGCTGCTTTTTTAAATTGTAAAAATAAGTTGATTACGATTGATACGATGTCTATTGGTGGGCTCACTGGGAGTTTGGCGGAACAGCGAACCGTGTTCCGCCAAGCTTTGCAGGCTAATGCGGCCAGTCTAATTTTAATCCATAATCATCCATCAGGCGACGCCACCCCTAGCGAAGATGATGTGACGATTACAAAGGTGTTTATTAAAGCGGGTTTGGTGATGGGCATCCCTGTGCTTGATCATATAATTATTGGTGATGGCATATATACCAGTCTTTGTGAAAAAGGGTTGTTATAATTGAAGAACTCCTATGTGGTTGGTTGATTTATCCTTGCTGGCAATAGTATAATTAAGAGATGAGTTAAGTAAGGAGACTAAACAAATGATTCGTATATTTTCGTCCTTAGGACGAGACTTAGGCATAGATATAGGCACAGTTAATACACATATCCATGTACAAGGACGTGGTGTTGTTTTATCTGAGCCATCATTAGTAGCGACTGACACTAAACAAGAGGGCATTGTAGCGGTAGGGGCGGATGCAGAACGTTTGTTATTACGCACCCCTGATATGCTTGATGAAATGCGTCCTTTACGGGATGGTTTTATTGTAGATTATCGGGTAATGCTTACGATGCTTCGCCATTTTATGAATAAAGCATCTCGCTCAGTAGGGCGTACGCGCGTGATTATGGCCGTTCCTTGTGGGATTACGGATGTAGAAAAGCGGGCTATGACAGATGCTATTATTCAAGCTGGTGCACGGGAAGCCTATTTGTTAGAAGCCCCTATTGCAGCGGCCTTAGGTTGCCATTTACCTGTATTTGAAGCTTGTGGGAGTATGGCCGTTGATATTGGCGGGGGAACTACTGATATTGGCGTTATGTCTTTAGGTGGCAAGGTAATAGCGCATTCTGCCCGTATTGGCGGCCATGATTTTAATGAAAGTATTTTACAGTACATAAAAAATACCTTCTCTGTTATGGTGGCGGTAGAGACTGTAGAAGCGATTAAATTAGAATTAGGTACAGCGTTACCACCGCAAGAAGAAATGGAATTATCTTTTTTAGGCCGCGATATTGCGAATGGTCTTATGAAGCGGATTATAATTCGTAAATCAGAAGTTTATCAAGTGATGCAGGAAACCTTGCAACGCATTGTAGATGAAATTAAATCAGTTGTGGAACAAACACCGCCTGAACTTGCTGCTGATATTATGGAACGGGGTATGATTTTAACGGGGGCTACAGCGCTTATGGAAGGGCTAGGACAGCGATTGAGTGAGGAATTAGGAATTCCTGTACAAGTGCCACCAGAGCCGGGTTTTGCAGTGGCTGTGGGTTTAGGTCAGGCGGGCAAGGAATTTGCGCGCATGGAACGCTTTATAATTGCCTCGAAGAATCGGAAAGGAAGGGCGTAATGTTTTCATCAGAACGACGTTTAATTGCTATAGTAGGGCTTTGTTGTGTATTCTTAGCCCTATTAGGCTATGCTTGGAAACAACGGACGAGTATTCCCTATGTAACAGTACCATTTGAGCGGATTACAACACCTTTTACATATGGCGCTTCACGGTTCTTAGGAGCTATTCATACGGGCATTTCTGTTATTGATACAGCTATTAATGGCACGAAAGAAATGGATGCTATTCGGGAAGAAAATGCGCAACTAGAGCAAAAGATGACTAATTACGATGAAGTGGTTGCTGAGAATATGCGCCTGCGCCAATTGTTGTCGTTTCAGAATAGTCATCCTCAATTTGATATGATGGCGGCGGCCGTGGTGACTCGTGATGTAGGTACTTGGACTAATACCTTTACTATTGATCGTGGTAGTGAGGATGGCATTGAACCTAATATGGCGGTAGTTATTCCTGGTGGGGTCGTTGGTTTTATTAGTGACGTGTATACGCATTCGGCACGGGTTCAGACAATCCTTGATCCCCGTACTGCCATTGGGGTTATTGTACAGCGACCTGAATCGCGGGTAGCATCTATTGTAAAAGGCAATGGGAGTAATCCTGATGAGCCTTTATTGGTGAATGTGGCTCGTGACGGGGATGTGTTGACGGGTGATACGCTGATTACGTCAGGCTACGGTGGCATTTATCCTAAAGGTCTTTTAGTTGGTCATGTGGCTCGTATTGATAATGACTCAGAAGGATTTGTGAAAAATGCTGTTGTTCAATTATCCGCTGATTTACGTAATGTAGAAGAAGTATTTGTCATTCTTCGTTCCCGTGAAGGGGAGTTAGATAAACCAAGTTTAACACCTAAATTGGTACCTCAGACACAGCGTGACCAAGTAGAAGGGGTTAAAGGAGCGACAAAACAATGAGAACTATGATTTATATACTCATGGGCGTTTTTACGTTTCTTATTCAGGCCAATGTATTTCCTATGTTATTTCGCCAAGGCTGGTTACCTAATTTGATTTTAGTATGGGTTATTGTACTGGCACTGATTAAAGGACGCCGTATTGGTTTGATGGCAGCTATTGTCGGTGGCTTGGTGCATGATATACTCATATCTAATTCCTTTGGGTTACATTTTTTCCCTTATATTGCTGTGGCTTATTTGGTAAGCATTTGGTCTCATAGCGTATATGAAGAACAATGGTATGTTACCTTTGCTTGGGTATCGGTAGCCACGATAGTTGATATGCTGGTGCGCATAGGTATGTTATGGCTAGGCCGTGAAGATATATTGATTGGCACTTACATTTGGCATCACATTTGGCCCGTTTGGTGGCTCAATGGATTGCTGGGGATTATGATTCATGAAATTCTCTGGAATATGGAAGAGAAAGATGAATATATTTGGTAGTACTTTATAATAGGAGGCATCGGCGTGCTTGAAGCATTATATAAAAAGAATAAAAAAGGCCGTTTTGATGCCTTAGCATATACAGTGATGGCAATTTTTGTCATCTTGGTGATTCGCTTGTTTTACTTGCAGATTATGGATGGCGAGTATTATCACACAAAGGCAGAAGGCAATCGATTGCGCATGGTATCGGTGACGGCCGCTCGTGGTGTTATGTATGATCGCAATGGGCAAATTGTAGCGGGTTCACGACCAGCTTATACGGTATCTATTGTGCCAACCGGTAAGGATATTGATCCTGCCGAATTAGAGCGTTTGGCCACGATGCTTAATATTAAGCCTGAAACGATTCAAAGTAAGATTGCTGATCATAAAGGGGGCTATGAACCCATCCGGTTGGCTACGGATATTACGATGGATAGGGTGACTATGATTGAGGAACATCGACATGAGTTGCCGGGCGTATCCATTGAAGTAGAACCATTGCGTTATTATCCGTATGACTCCTTAGCTTCTCAGTTATTTGGCTATGTAGGCGAAGTGAGTGAGGATGAATTAAATGAGATTAAAGCTGAAAATCCTGAAACTACAGTAGGTCCAGGTACAATTTTAGGTCGTTCTGGCTTAGAAAAAATGTATGATGATGTATTGCGAGGTACTGATGGCGGTAAACAGGTGGAAGTTGATGCTACGGGCCGGCCTGTAGCAGAAGTAGGGCGTAAGGATACGATTCCGGGGCGTAACATTCACTTGACGATTGATTTACCATTGCAAAAGGCGGCTGAAAAGGCGGTGGCGGATCAATTAGCTTCATTGCGTTCACAGGGTATACCTGCTCGTGGGGCGGCCGTAGTTGCTATGGATCCTAATACGGGTGCAGTACTCGCTATGGTTAGTGCTCCAGGTTTTAACCCTAATTGGTTTGCTCGTGGCATTACTTCGGCGCAGTGGAATCAACTCAATACAGATCCTAATCATCCTTTTGATAATAAAGTTATTTCTGGTGAATATCCACCAGGGTCACCTTTTAAAATTGTTACAGGCGCCGCCGCATTAGAGTTAAAGAAAGTGACGCCTAATGAAATGATTTTCGATAGTGGGCGTCACTGGTTAATTGACAAACGAAATGCAGAAGGTGAAGCCTTAGGTTGGCTTGATTTTAATACGGCATTAGCTAAATCGGATAACGTGTATTTCTATGAAATGGGGAATCGCGTAGGGATTGAAGAATTAGATCGGTTTGCCAAACTGTTTGGTTTAGGTGAGAAAACTGGCATTCGGCTCTATGGTGAGTCTAGTGGTAACTTAGCTAGTCCGGAATATAAGCGCAAAGTATTTGATCAAGACTGGTATTTAGGGGAAACCTTTGATGCGGCCATTGGTCAGTCCTTTACTCTCGTAACGCCTATTCAAATGGCGGTACTTATGTCGGAAGTGGCGAATGGGGGTATTCGCTATCAACCATATGTAGTAAGCCGTGTAGATAATAGTGATGGTACTCCGGCTGAAATTTTTGGCCCTAAAAAAATAGGGGTATTGCAAGTGTCTAAAACGGTAATGGATTTAATTCGCAATGCGTTGCGTGATGTTACTGCTGAAGGTGGTACGGCCGGCTCTTTATTTAAAGGTTGGCCCATTGAAATTGCCGGTAAAACAGGTACGGCCGAAAATGCTACGGGACGTGACCACGGTTGGTTTGTAGCTTATGCACCGTATGATAAACCACGTATTGTAGTGGTTGCTTTAGTAGAACAAGGTAGTTTTGGCGCTGGTTCGGCGGGGCCTATTGTAAAAGATGTATTAGCAGAATATTTTCAGATTAATGAAGGTAAAGGACCTAATAATGCTAATGGCACAGCTGGTGCTGGCACTAATACGGCAACGGGTACGACTACGAATGATACCGTTACAGGGCCCAAAGTTCCATAAAGGGAAAGAAGTCTAAAGGAGAAAGGAGTAGCTATGGGAAAAATTATAGCCATTATGTCAGGTAAGGGTGGCGTTGGTAAAACCACGTTGACTGCTTATGTAGGTGCGGCATTAAATCGTCGAGGGTATCGCGTACTCATTACGGATGCCGATTTTGGCATGCGTGATCTTGATTTAGTGCTTGGCAAGGAAAATGATATTTTCTTTGATGCTGTTGATATTTGGAAAGACCGTTGTAATAAAGATAATGCTATGGTACCTTTGCGTGAAGGGTTTGATTTTTTACCAGCTACTCAAAGCCGTCGTTGGGAAGATGTGGGCCGTAAAGGGTATGGTAAGTTAATTAAAAAAATTGCGAAAGATTATGACTATGTAATCATTGATGCGCCAGCCGGTATTGGACGAGGTAATGAAGCTATTTTTAGAGTGGCTGAACAGTTATTACTAGTGGCTGAACCGATGTGGGTTTCCTTGCGGGCTGTACAGCGAGTTATGCAATTATGCCATGAAGAGCGTTTATTTAATTATGGTTTGGTGTTAAATAATGTGGGCCGTAGTGAAGCGGCTGTACCTGTTGAGGAAGCACTACAAAGTTTACAAGTAGAAAACTTAGCTACCATATGGCCTCACAGTGCTAATATTTTGAATTGGTCGCAAGCCGGGGTCCTTCATGAAGAATGCGACGAAGCCATCGAAACTATGATGGAACCATTATTAACCTATCTTGAGTCAGATACGGCTTGGGAAGAAACTGATATTTTGGAACGGTGGCATTCCTTGTTTGACGTGCAGAACGTTGATGAAGAGGAAGCGATTACTGAAACAGATACAGATACAGATACTGATGAGTCTGTTGAGGTAGCTATGACACCAGAGAATAAAACTGAGACTATTGAGCTAGTTACAGAGACTCAAGCTAATGAGGTTGAACAACAAAACGAAGAGCCCCCTAAAAAAACAAGTTTTGGGTCGCTTTTAAAACGTCGGTTTGCGAGTTTTTGGAACCGTGGCGGACGTTTTCGCTAGGAGGTATATATGTGGCATAAAATCTGGCGTGAATGGGATTGGACAGTAGTAATTTCTACAGTTTTGCTCATTTGCGTAGGGCTTGTCATTATTGGCAGTGCTACCCATGTGAACCGAGAAGGTTTAAATTTTACAGATTTAGTGAGTAAACAAATTTTATTTTTCTTTATTAATGCAGTCATTGTTGTACTTATGCAATGGTTTGATTATCGCCGTTTGCGGGCGTGGGGACGACCTTTATATTTCGTTACCATAGTTTTACTATTAGCCGTTATGTTCATTGGGACGTCAGCTCTAGGGGCTCAGCGGTGGATTCAAATTGGGCCAATTACGATTCAGCCTTCTGAATTTACAAAATTGCTTATGATTATTAGTATGGCTAAAATGATGGAACATCGAGTGAATCAGTTAAATACGTTCCGCTCTTTGGTGCCCATAGTAGTGTTTGTAGGGATTCCGGCGTTATTAGTGTTTAAACAACCTGACTTAGGAACTTCCTTAGTATATTTGGCTATTCTTTGTGGGATGCTTTTTGTAGGTGGCATTCGAATGCGCCTTGTTCAAATTATTGTAGGCGTAGCGGTGGTACTAGCTCCACTAGGATGGTTTATTTTAAAAGAGTATCAGAAGCAACGTATTTTGGTTTTCTTAAACCCGAATATCGATCCTTTTGGCGCTGGCTATCATATTATTCAGTCTAAAATTGCCATTGGCTCGGGTATGATTTTAGGTAAGGGCTTATTTGAAGGTACGCAGAGCCAGTTAAACTTTTTACCAGAAAATCATACAGATTTTATTTTTTCTGTAATCGGCGAAGAATTAGGCTTTGTAGGTTGCGTTATTGTGTTAATTTTGCTATTTACTTTAATTTATCGCAGTATTGTCATTGCTCGCAGTGCTAATGATACCTTTGGGATGTTGTTGGCCACTGGCATTGGCTCTATGTTAGTGTTCCAAGTATTAGTTAATATTGGTATGACTACTGGGATTATGCCTGTTACAGGGATTCCACTACCATTCATTAGTTATGGTGTCAGTGCATTGACGACGAATATGATTAGTGTTGGTTTATTGCTCAATATTGCTATGCACCGGAAAAAATTAATGTTCTAGGCTAATCCTATACCTTATATTTGGCGAAGGTAACCGTTATATTGTATAATAAGAATCTGTACATGATATATCGAATGTTATAGATGTTATGATAGAGTTTGAATCGGAGGTCCTATGGTTCAATTAGATGCTAGCTGGTTGCAACATGTGCAAAAACCGGCCCGCTATACTGGCGGTGAATGGAATAGTGTTGTGAAAGATCACAAAGACATGGATGTGACCATGTGTTTTGGTTTTCCTGATGTATACGAAGTGGCTATGAGCCATTTAGGAATTAAAATTTTATACTCCTTATTAAATGAATTACCATATGTGGCGGCTGAACGAGTTTGTGCACCTTGGCATGATATGGAAGAGGAGATGCGCAAGCGCAACATTCCATTATTTTCTTTAGAAACAAAAACACCAGTTAAGGATTTTGATTTTCTCGCCTTTACTTTACAGTATGAAATGAGCTACACCAATATTTTAAATATGTTAGATATGGGGGGGATTCCGTTTTATAGTAAGGATCGTGACTTATCCTTCCCATTGATTACAGCGGGTGGTCCTTGTGCGTACAATGTAGAGCCTATTGCTGACTTTGTCGATATTGTTAATTTGGGCGAATCAGAAGAACATATTGTAGAGATGGTAGAACTATATCGCCAAGAAAAAGCTGCTGGATTCCCTGGGGGGAAAGAAGGCTTGCTTCGTAAAATGGCACAAATTCCAGGTAACTATGTACCATCTTTATATGAGCCACAATACACAGCTAATGGCGATTTTAAGGGCATGAAAGTATTGGCTGATGAAGCGCCTGCAGTGGTTAAAAAGCGTATTATTGAAGATATGGACAATTGCCATTATCCAACGAAACCAGTAGTGCCATACATTGATGTAGTGCATGATCGGGCTGTGTTAGAATTGTTCCGCGGTTGTACACGTGGCTGTCGTTTCTGTCAGGCGGGTATGTTGTATCGTCCAGTCCGTGAACGTTCGCCAGAAAAATTGGTGCAATTGGCAAAAGAAATTATTGCTAATACGGGCTATAATGAAATTTCACTTATGTCTTTAAGTTCAGCCGATTACTCTAAGCTACCAGAATTGGTAGATATGTTAATGGAAGAATTTAAAGATAAGCAAGTGAGCGTTAGTTTGCCATCTTTGCGTATTGATGCGTTTTCCATTGATATTGCGAAGAAAGTACAACAGGTTCGTAAAAGTGGCTTAACCTTCGCACCAGAAGCTGGCTCGCAACGCATGCGTGATGTTATTAATAAAGGGGTAAGTGAAGAAGATTTAATCGCTGCTTGTACGAATGCGTTTAAGTCTGGATGGAATACTGTGAAATTGTATTTCATGATGGGCTTACCTACTGAAACAGATGAAGACGTAGCCGGTATTGCTGATTTGGCATATAAAGTGTTAGATTTACATCGTGAAATTACCGGTAAACGAAATGGTAAAGTCACAGTGAGTGTATCTTTCTTTGTTCCCAAAAGCCATTCACCGTATCAATGGTATGGCCAGCAATCAGTGGAAGAAATTCATCGTAAACAACAATATTTGAAAACCTTAATTAACAACCGAAATATTTCCTATCATTATCATGATGGGGCAACGGGTTACATGGAAGCTGTATTTGCTCGAGGGGATCGTCGTTTGAGTAAAACGTTGATAGAAGCTTGGAAACTCGGTTGTAAATTTGATGGTTGGACAGAGTTCTTCTCCATTGATAAATGGATGCAAGCCTTTAAAAATACAGGGATTGATCCTGATTATTATGCACGGCGAGATCGTGATTTTGATGAGCCATTACCTTGGGATCATTTGGATGATACTGTGTCTAAGAAATATCTTAAAATGGAATGGGATAGAGCGGTTGAAGCAACATTAACGCATGATTGTCGCCGTTTACCATGTAATGGTTGTAATGTATGTCCTGAATTAGATACTGCTATTGTTGATTATAAGGAGGGTGGCCGTGTTGAAAAAGTTACGTTTGGCCTTAAGTAAGGGCGAAGCTATGCGATTCTTGTCGCATTTAGATTATGCACAAGCTGTAGAACGCATGATTCGACGGGCTACCATTAAAATGGCCTATTCAGAAGGTTTTAATCCGCATATGAAGATCAGTTTTTCTTCGGCGTTGGCCTTGGGGATTACAGCTGAAGTAGAATATTTAGATATGGATATTGTTGAAGATTTGTCCGTCGCTGAAGTTACAGACCGATTAAATCAAGTGGCACCGCCTGGGTTACAGGTGCTTGCAGGTCGTGAAATGCCTGATAAGGTAAAAAAATTGATGGCTATTTGTAACTATGCTGTGTATGAAGTGTCTGGCCCCGTAACAGCTGATGTAGATTGGAATAATTTGTTGAAATCTTTTAATGAAGCTACTGAGATTGCTTATGAAAAGGTGACTCCTAAGAAAACACGGACTATTGATGTCAAACATTTTGTAAAAGAGCCTATTACAGCTAAGCTTGAAGGTAATCGGGTTACCTTGACTATGGGAATTGGTATTTATCCCGAAGGGACTATGAAGCCTGGGGATGTTTGGCAATTAGGCCGTGATGCTTATGGCTGGCCAGTAACGGATGGATATTCAATCCATCGTAAAGCGATTATGGTAGAACGGGACGGGCAGTTGCTATCACCTTTAGATGTGACTATATAAGAATTATGGCATAGGTAAAAGCTTTGCTGATGTAAGAACGTAAGAATGTAAGAACGTAAGAAAGGAGTTTGCCATGAAACGAATTGTAGCCAATGTAATGGCTGAAGAAATTCGTATGGTTTTGTTAGATGAAGCGAATCAGCTCATTGATACAGCGTTTCATAGACCGAGTCGCGAAGAAACGATTAACCATATTTATAAAGGGATAGTACGCAATGTATTACCTGGTATGTCGGCTGCGTTCGTAGATATTGGACTTAAACAAAATGCCTATTTGAATTTGAAACAAGGCAAACAGACTAAGGCCATGGGCAAACTCCATGTAGGGCAGACTGTATTAGTACAAGTTGTCAAAGAAGAGATGTTAGGCAAAGGGGCTCGCGTTAGTGCTGACGTTAGTTTGGCTGGCCGCTTTATGGTGCTATTACCTTATTCTGATGGCTTGCATATCTCAAAACGTATTACAGACGATGCGTTGCGGGCTCAATTGGCTGAATTGGCCGCTCCTTATTTAGCCCGGGGATGTGGATTTATTTTGCGTACCGCTGCGGCCACAGCTTCCGCAGAAGCGCTTCAAGGGGACATGGAATTTCTTTGGAATACCTGGGTTCAACTACAAAATCGTTATAAAGTGGCTAAAGGCGCTACGGAATTATATAGTGATGCTGATTTTTGGTTTCGCTTGATTCGTGAATACTTAAGTCGTGACGTTAGTGAAATTATTGTTGATGATAGAGGCGCTTATGAACATTTGCGTGATTTACTAGAGGTTACGAATATGTTAGATACCGTTAAGCTCATTTGTCACGAAGGAGCAGAGCCTGTATTTAAGGAATGGCAAATCGAAAGTCAACTCGATACATTACTTAATTCACGCGTTGATTTGCCATCAGGAGGCTTTTTAAAAATTGATACTACAGAAGCTTTGACGGTCATTGATGTCAATTCAGGTCATTATACTGGTCGTTCAGGTACTGCCAGTGAAGTGGCCTTAGAAGTCAATCGTGAAGCGGCCCAAATGATTGCTCGACAATTACGGTTGCGTGACATTGGAGGTATCATTATATGTGATTTTATTGACTTACCTAAAAAGACACAACGAGAAGCTTTGGTAGCTTATTTAACTGAGTTAGTCCGTAAAGACCCTATAAAAACAGTGGTATGTGGCATTACGTCCTTAGGTCTAGTAGAAATTACGCGCAAGCGAGAACGGCAAGGATTACAGACTATTTTGTATGATACTTGTTCACAATGTGGTGGCACGGGGCAATTACTATCGGCTGAAACGGTATATTTACAAATTGTAAGACGGTTACGCGAATTATATAGAGCGGGGCGTTTGAAATCAGATATTCTTATTGAAGTGAGTGAGGATGTAGGTCGTTATTTTACCAAAGCGGTTATAGCGCAGTTGGAAGGTGAATGTAAGCGTACGATTCGTCTTGATGTGCAGTCAACAATGAATCGAGAAGCGTACTCCTTATTAGCAGTTAATGAAAATTAAGAAGACTTAGGTTGCTAAGTCTTCTCTTTTTTTATATAATATATAGGTTATCATTGCGCCCGATTGTTTAGGTGTAGATACCGTAGAATTGCCCTAATCTTGAGAGAGGATGTCCGTATATGTCGATTTGGGAATTATCTTTGATTGCTATAAGTTTAGCTTTAGATGCCTTTGCCGTAGCTGTCGCTAAAGGACCGTGTTTAACGGATCGTGAAATTGCTAAAAAAGTAGGCATGCCTGTGTTATTCGGTGTATTTCAGATGATTATGCCAATTATCGGTTGGCTTATTGGTGCTCAACTAGCAGGTAACATAGATGCGTATGATCATTGGATAATATTTGGTCTGTTAGCCTATTTAGGAATTAATATGATTCGAAATGGCAAAAAGGAAGAACGCGATGAGGACGATTTAATTATTTGTAGTCTTTTAACTTGGCGTGAAGTCTTAGTATTGGCCTTAGCGACTAGCATTGATGCGCTAGCTATAGGCTTAACGCTGGCTTTCTTTGATATAAATATTATAGCGGCTACCAGTCTCATTGGGATTGTGGCGTTTGTATTATCTTTAGCTGGCGTATATTTGGGGCAACAGCTTAAAAAGATATTTGCTGGTGAGGCTGAAGTTGTTGGGGGCGTTGTATTAATTCTTATCGGTCTAAAAATATTGTTGCAACATTTACAAATTATTTAAGTAAAATAATAGTCATGGCTCGCTGTTAGTGGGCGTCTATCTCTTATGGTTTCAATAAATACTCGCAGTAAGTAGTTGACTTACTGCGTTTTTTCATGTAAAATAAATTAGTCATAGTTTGGGTACGCCCAGCTATTGCAGCCGCGTGGAGAGGTTTGTAAATGTCCCTCATTCCATCAGGCATGAGAGAATACCGTATTCAGCGAGTTCGAAAACAAGGAGGTGTCACAATGTACGCAATCATTAAAACTGGTGGTAAACAATATCGCGTTGCTGAAGGCGATGTAATTACTATCGAAAAATTGGAAGCAGCTGCTGAAGAAACTGTAACGTTTGACGAAGTATTAACTGTAGTTAATGACAGTGATGTTAAAGTAGGCGCTCCACTTGTGGACGGTGCAAAAGTAACAGGTACAGTACTTGAACATGGTAAAGCGAAGAAGATTTTAGTTTTCAAATATAAAGCAAAATCCAACTATCGTCGTCGCCAAGGTCATCGTCAACCATTCACAAAAGTTCGCATTGAATCCATTCAGGCATAAGCTATGATTCAGATTCAAATTAAACGTAATGAGGCACAACAGATTGTAAAGTGTCACATTAGTGGACATGCTGATTATGATGAGCATGGCTATGATATTGTATGTGCGGCTGTCTCTGTGTTATCTTGTACGGCTATCTTAGGGCTGCAAGATATTGCTAAACAGGCAGGAACATATAACAATCATTCTGGTGAATGTACCATTTCATTAGAAGGGGATATCACTGAGAATGGACAGGCTATATTGGCTACCATGAACCTTGGTTTACAAGAGATTGTTAGACAATATGGTGATTTTGTATCACTAAGTGAAACATAGGAGGTGAACGGAATGTTTACTTTTGATTTGCAATTATTTGCACATAAGAAAGGTGTATCTAGTACACGTAATGGTCGCGATAGCGAATCCAAACGTCTTGGCGTTAAATGCCATGATGGTTCCGTTGTAAAAAGCGGTAACATCATCGTTCGTCAACGTGGTACTCATTTCCACCCTGGTACTAATGTAGGTATTGGTAAAGATGATACTTTATTCGCATTAGTTCCTGGTAAAGTTGCTTTCGAACGTGCTGGTCGTTATAACCGTAAAGTTAGCGTATACCCAGTAGAAGTGTAAGTAAATAATAAGTCCCTATTAACTGAGTTATCAGTTAATAGGGGCTTTTTTATGTTATAGTAGATTTTTTCTTAGCAATTAAAGATTGAATATATTCATGATTCCAGGTGCCTGCACCACCTTTTGAAAGATTTTTATAGTGATTGACTTTTTGATTCAGTATGTCGAGTTGTACTTGTAGTTCGTTTAATTGTGATATAGTTTTATCGCGTTGTTCTTGCATTAATTTGAGGCGTTCGGAGAGGGTGACATCTCCTTTTTTGTATAAATCAAAATAGTGCTTTATCTTTTTTAAATTCATTCCTGTATCACGAAGTACTAAAATCATAAAAATCCATTCTAAATCATTGTCATCAAATAGACGCGTGTTTGCTTGCGAACGTTTTGCATAAGGGATTAACCCTAAATCATCATAATAACGAATTGTGTGAACTGAAAGTTTAAAAATTTTAGCAACATCTTTAACAGTATACATACTTACTCCTAATAATTTAAAATTATTTTTTCTTTTATAAAATTCTGTCTGGGTTGATAGCCGCTAAGAACTCAAAGGCGCCATCAGAAATTTGCAATGTATCTTTTTCGATAGGCGACATAGTATGGCGGATTGAATCATCTTGGTGAGTAAGAATTTTTTGAATCCAATGTGGATCTAGTAAAATAGCAGAACCTATAGCTGCTATATCAGAGTGTTGTAGGGCGGCTTCTAAATCTTTACGAGTATGGATTTGGCCTACAGAAATTAAAGGGATACGGCCGTTAATTGTTTCATAAATATATTGTAGCATGGATTTCTCTTGATAGTCTGGTAGATTTGTTTTTCCGTGAAAGTATGTTAGTGAGAGATGCAAATAATCAAGATCTGTGTCAGCTAATTTATCGACTAGCCACAGAGTTTCTTCTAAATTATAGCCTGGGGTAGTTTCTTCACGCGGTGAAATGCGATAACCTACAATAAAATTTTGTGGTGCTAATTCATCCACTGTTGCTAAAACTGCATCAACTACTTCTCTTATAAATTGATAACGCTTTTCTAAACTGCCACCGTATTTATCAGTACGTCGATTACTGTGTGGTGAAAAGAATTGTTGTAATAAGAAATGATTAGCACCATGAAGTTCTATACCATCAAAACCAGATAAGATAGCTCGCCTTGTAGCTTCTTTAAAGTTTTGGATAATGTCTTCAATGGATTCGATGGTAAGTTCTTTAGATATTTCAGCATTTGGTCTATTGGCAGGAACTTTACTAGGTGCAACGATAGGTAGCCCTTGTAAAGTTTGGCTATTTGTCATACGTCCAGCATGAAAAATTTGTAAAATAGCACGGGAGCCATTTTCTTTAATGGCAGCGGCAAGTTTACTTAAGCCAGGAATACAGTCATCAGAATGGACACCTAGTTCTCCAGTCCAACCGATACCATCAGGTTGTATATAGGCTACTCCAGTAATGAAAAGACCAGTTTCGCCAGTTCGACTAGCATAATAGTTTATTTCGTCGTTGGTTACTTTACCGTTAAAATAACTCATACGCGTTGTCATTGGTGCGATAGCAATACGATTTTTAATAGTGAGTCCATGTTTAAATGTGATAGGATTAGTAAATTGTTTCATATAATACCTCCCGATATTAAAAAATAAGAATTTATAGAATCATAGATATTTCTATAGTTTAAAATATATAATTAATGTATATAGTGAGTAGAGGGGAAATTTGACTCTCTATAATTAAGAATAAGGGCTCGAGTTAACTCGAAGTCAAGTTTTCAAATATATGTAAAATAATGCAGTATCTTAGAGCCGTGCTATTTTCAAAAGTGGAGAAAGAGTGTATAATTAATACATATTCAAGAGATTCAATATAGTAGAAACGAAGTGCATACGTGGTATGCTCAACCTGAATAGACTATCAAAGTGTAGATGGTTATTGTAGCTCATATTAGGGAAAGGCGAGCGCACAGGGTTTCGCTATGGTAGAGTAAAGGAGATCAATATGTATGATGTAAAATCCTCCAAGGCGGAAGAATTTATTAATCACGAAGAGATTTTAGATACCTTAGCCTATGCTGAGGCCAATAAAGAGAACCGAGAATTGTTAGATCAAATCTTGGCAAAAGCAGCGACGTATAACGGCTTGACTCATCGTGAAGCAGCTGTATTATTGGAATGTCCATTGCCTGAGTATAAAGAGAAATTATTTGCGTTGGCAAAGGAAATTAAACAAAAGATTTATGGGGATCGTATTGTATTATTTGCCCCTTTATATTTATCTAATTACTGTGTAAATGGTTGCGTATATTGCCCATATCATGCTAAGAATCGCCATATTGCACGTAAGAAATTAACACAAGAACAAGTGCGTGAAGAAGTCTTAGCGTTAGAAGCTATGGGACATAAACGTATCGTTATTGAATCTGGTGAAGACCCTGTTAACAATCCATTAGAATATATTTTAGAATGTATTAAGACAATCTATAGTATTAAAAATAAAAATGGTGAAATTCGCCGTGTTAATGTTAATATTGCAGCTTGTGAAGTAGAAGATTATAAAAAACTTCATGAAGCAGGCATTGGTACGTATACTTTATTCCAAGAAACCTATAATAAAGAAAACTATGAAGCTCTTCATCCACATGGGCCAAAGAGTAATTATGCATATCACACAGAAGCTATGGACCGTGCTATGAAAGGCGGTATTGATGATGTAGGGATTGGCGTATTGTATGGTCTTGAACATTATCGCTATGATTTTGTAGGCTTGTTGATGCATGCGGAACATTTGGAAGCTGTTTTTGGGGTAGGGCCTCACACAATCAGTGTGCCTCGTATTTGTCCGGCTGATGATATTGATGTAGATGATTTTAGCAATGCGGTGCCAGATGATATTTTTGAAAAAATCGTAGCATTAATTCGTGTATCTACACCATATACAGGTATGATTATGTCTACTCGTGAAAGCCAACGTATGCGTGAACGTGGTTTAGCACTTGGTATTTCTCAGATTAGTGGTGGTTCTCGTACTAGTGTTGGTGGCTATAAAGAAGAAGAGTTGCCAGAAGATAATTCGGCACAATTTGATACAAGTGACCGTCGTAGCTTAGATGAAATTGTGGATTGGCTATTAGAACTTGGTTATGTACCAAGCTTCTGCACCGCTTGTTATCGAGCAGGGCGTACAGGCGACCGCTTTATGGCGTTAGCGAAGAGTGGCCAGATTCATAACTGTTGCCAGCCAAATGCATTGATGACATTGAATGAGTATTTACTTGATTATGCATCTGATGAAACGAAGGCGACAGGGGAAGCTGTTATTGAAAAACAACTTCATAAGATTAAAAATGAAAAAGTAAAAGAAGCATCGACTAATTATATTAAACAAATGGAACATGGGGAACGAGATTTCCGTTTCTAATATAATTGTTAATGAATTGCTGTACAATAAACGTTTTATATACGCTATAAACAAATAGGAATGATAGAGAATGAGTGGTTATAAATTGATAATCGCTCATTCTTTTTTTATAGTTTTAAATATCTCGTATTGAGAAAAAGAATAGAAAAGAGTTTAATTTAATTGGTAAATGATGTATAATAAAATATATTGAGAATGATAATACACTATTTTTAAATGAATATTTTTAATATTGAGATTGAAATTCGATACCTGAATATATAAGTGAGACGAGATAGATATGAGACAGAGTAAAGCAAAACGATGGCGCTTAGCAACAGGTAATGAACAAGCCGAACGCGAGTTAGTACGTCATTTAGGCGTATATCCTGTAGTGGCTAAGCTATTAGTAAATCGGGGCATCGATACAGTAACAGCTGGGCAAGATTTTTTATATGGCACAGTGAATGATTTATTAGATCCATATGACTTAAAAGGTATGGCCGAAGCCGTGCCCTTAATTCAACAGGCCATTGAAGAACAGCAACGAATTGTTATATATGGCGATTATGATGTAGACGGTATTACGGCGACCTCTTTGATGTATCGCTTTTTGGTACGCTGTGGAGCTAATGTGAGCTATTATATACCGGAACGTCAAAGTGAAGGCTATGGACTTAATGCAGAGGCTCTCGAGCATATTATTGAGCAAGGTACTGAACTTGTCATCACAGTAGACTGTGGTATTAGTTCGTATGATATTGTAGAAGCAGTTCGTAATCGGCTGACTATGATTATTACCGATCATCATACAGCACCACCAGATATTCCACGGGCAGCGGCCGTCATTAATCATAAACAGCCAGGTTGTCCTTATAAAGATAAGAATTTATCTGGTGTAGGGGTGGCGTTTAAGTTGTGCCAAGCGCTTTGGCGAGAACGTACAGGCGAAGCCTATTTAGAAGATTTAGATATTGTGGCTTTGGGTACTGTGGCTGACGTAGTTCCTCTAGTTGGCGAAAATCGTATTATTGTTCGTGAAGGTCTTAAGAAAATGACAGAATCGCCAAACCTTGGTATTGCGGCCTTAGTAGAAGTGGCAGGCCTAGGGGGGCGTAAATTAACGACGGGTCATATTGGCTTTACGTTGGCCCCACGACTTAATGCAGCCGGTCGTGTAACTCATGCAACGCGAGCCGTAGAGCTTTTAATCACGAAAGATATAGCCACGGCTAATACGATTGCAGAAGAGTTACAAGCGACGAATCAAGAGCGACAACTCATTGAACGGTTAATTCACGAAGAGGCGCGGCTTGATGTAATTAATCAAGGTGAGGAAGCGAATAAGGTCATTGTAGTGGCTGGTGAGAATTGGCACTCAGGTGTGATTGGGATTGTGGCCTCACGCTTAGTTGAGGAGTTTTATCGTCCCGCGATGGTGATTAGTATTCATGATGGCATTGGTAAGGGATCATGCCGTAGTATAGAAAATTGTAATATTTACGAAGCCTTAAAGTCGGCTGAAGATTTACTGTTACAGTTTGGTGGGCATAAGCAAGCGGCTGGCTTTAGTATTACTGCTGAGAATATTCCTGCTTTACGTCAACGCTTAACGGCTTATTGTGAAGCTAATTTAACGGAAGAAGACTATGTCCCTATTATTGATATTGATACGCCTTTAGAGCCGGCTGAAGTGACCGTAGAGTTGGTGGATCAAATTGAAACATTAGAGCCTTATGGTATGGGGAATAGTACACCTGTATTTTCTATTGATCCCATAGCAGTGCAAGATGTGTTTTTATTAGGGCAACAAAAGAACCATTGCAAGATTATTTTACAGTCACAAGTCGGGCCTTTAGATGCAATTATTTGGCATGGGGCTGACTATCATCGGGAGATTTTTCCAGATGAAAAGCTAAAGGTGGCGTTTGCCTTACAAAAAAATGAATGGCAAGGTCGCGTTTCACCACAATTAATGGTACAAGATTTAGCTCTTTTAGGGGAGCAACGAGCGCATTTAACAGCGGAAGGATTACGTGAAATGTATGTCATTGTACGCAGTGTATTCCGCAGTGCCACGGCGCCTCGCTATATTGTCGAATCAGAAGTGTTACATCGTCATCCAGAGAATCAGACCGACAAAGAGGCTATGTTAGCCTTAGACGTTTTTAAAGAATTGGGAATTTTACAAGAAGAAGCAACGGAAGATGGGATGGCTTTGTATCGTTGGTGTCATGTGAAAGAAAAATTAGAATTGATTACGTCATTGACGTTTCTAAAATACAGTGCTTAAGGAGGTGGGACGTATGGTAGAAAATGAAGAAGGCAAAGTATTGGTTGATATGCCAGCCTTTAATAAAGACGTTGAATTAGCCCACCTTATGGAAATCGTTAGGGTGTATTTGGATGAGGCTGATTGTGAACTCATTATGCGTGCCTTTGAAATGGCGGATAAAGCGCATGCCCCGCAAAAAAGAGCCTCTGGAGAGCCTTATATTTTGCATCCGTTAGCTGTGGCTACCATTTTAGCTAATTTGCAAATTGATGCTACAACTGTTATTGCAGCTTTACTTCATGATGTGGTGGAAGATACCGATGTGACACTGCCACAAATTGAAGAAGCCTTTGGTAAAGAAGTCGCTTTTTTGGTAGATGGGGTAACAAAATTAAATCAATTTCAGTATCACACTAAAGAAGATCAACAGTTAGAAAATTATCGTAAGATGATTTTAGCCATGGCGAAAGACGTGCGCGTAGTTGTTATTAAACTTGGTGATAGACTGCATAATATGCGGACTTTGAAGCATATGCGCAGTGATAAACAAAAGCGAATTGCTCAGGAAACGTTGGAGATTTTTGCACCATTAGCGCATCGGTTGGGTATCTTTAATATTAAGTGGGAGTTAGAAGATTTATCGTTCCGCTATTTAGAGCCTGATAAATATTATGATTTAGTTGAGCAAATGCAGGAAAAACGGCATGTGCGCGAAGAAATCGTCAATGACACGATGGAGCAGCTTAAAAAAGCGCTTGGTGATGCCCATATTAAGGCGGATGTAAAAGGGCGGCCTAAACATTTTTATAGTATTTACAAAAAAATGAAAAAAGATAATCGTGATTTATCACAGATTTATGATTTGTATGCAGTGCGTGTTATTGTAGATACAATTCCTGATTGTTATGCAGTGTTAGGGATTGTTCATAATTTGTGGAAGCCTTTGCCTTATCGTTTCAAAGATTATATTGCCATGCCTAAGTCCAACATGTATCAATCATTACATACAACGGTCATTGGTACGATGGGGCATTCAGTAGAGATTCAGATTCGTACGTGGGATATGCACCGCGTTTCAGAATATGGGGTAGCGGCTCATTGGCGGTATAAAGAAGGGGCTAAGAACGGTGATAAAGATTTTGACCAAAAGGTGGGTTGGCTCCGTCAAGTATTAGAATGGCAAGATTCGAGTAATCCAAAAGAATTAGTGAATGCTTTAAAACTCGATGTATTTTCTGGCGAAGTATTCGTATTTACGCCGCGTGGTGATGTTTTAAAGCTGCCAAAAGGGGCTGTTCCATTGGACTTTGCCTATCGAATTCATACTGATGTGGGGCATCGTTGTGTTGGGGCTAAAGTAAATGGCAAGATTGTATCGCTTGATTACACCTTACAAAATGGTGATATTGTAGATATTATTACGTCTAAAAATGGAAAACCTAGCTTAGATTGGTTGAATATTGTAGGCTCTACGGAAAGTAAGAGCAAGATTCGCAATTGGTTTAAGAAAGAAAACAAAGAAGAAAATGTCGTTAAGGGTCGTGAACTTCTTGAAAAAGAAGCTCGTCGTCTAAATTATGATTGGAAAGAGCTTAATAAGCCTGGTCGACTAGATCAAATCGCTAAAGCATTAAATGCGGGGAGTGATGCGGAATTGCTGTCGGCTGTTGGGTATGGAGGGATTCCTGTCAATTCTGTATTGCTTCGCTTTGTTGATTTATATAAACGCGATTTAGCAAAGGAAGATAATCGCCGTGATACCATGGCTTTACTTGAACGGTTAAAGACTCATGAGCCGGTGCGTCGCAAGAGCAGTACAGGTATTTTAGTGAATGGTGAGCCTGATGTGATGGTCCGTATGGCTCGTTGTTGTAATCCTGTACCAGGCGATGAAGTTGTTGGTTATATAACTCGAGGCCGCGGAGTATCCGTACATCGTGCTGATTGTCCGAATATTGGTCATACACCAGAAGATGTGGATCGTATGATTGAAGTGGCTTGGGATGTAGGTACTCGTGAAAACTTCCATGTAGCTATTGATATTACGGCTTATGACCGAGGCGGTATGCTCATGGAGATTATGGCCTGTCTATCGGAGATGAAAATTAATATTGTCAATATTAATGCGAAAGTCGACGATACGAAGAATGCCAATATTAGTTTAGTTATCGAAATTCGAGACGTGTCAGAATTAGATTTTGTTATGACGAAGATTCGCCGTATTCGCGATGTATATACGGTGCAACGAGCGAATGGAGGTAGCTAATGAGAGCGGTAGTACAACGTGTCAGTGAAGCTAGTGTTACTGTGGCAGAGACTAAAGTGGGGGCTGTTTCCCAAGGTCTATTAGTTTTATTAGGCGTGGGGAAAGATGATACCGTAGCCGATGCCAATTACTTAGCAGAAAAGATTGTTAATCTTCGTATTTTTGAAGATGATGATGAGAAAATGAATTTATCCTTACTTGATGTGGGCGGCCAACTATTAGCCGTGTCACAGTTTACCTTATATGGGGATGTACGCAAAGGTCGTCGCCCAGGTTTTGATCAGGCCGCCGCGCCTAAGGAAGCGGAAGCGTTATATGAAGTGTTTGTCAAACGTTGCGCAGAATTAGGAGTGGCCGTAGAAACGGGCCAATTTCAAACTCACATGATGGTGGCCCTTGTGAATGATGGGCCCGTGACGATTTTATTAGATAGTCAGAAACAGTTTTAAAAGAAAATGTAATATACAACAAGTATAAATGGAGAAACACTGTAAAGGTGTTCCATAGAGATATTGGAGAGTGATGCCCATGAAGTTATATCGTATGCCCTTAGGACCACTAGGTACCAATTGCTATATTTTAGAAGATGAAACGACACATCATTGTTTTATCACAGATCCTGGCGGTGATGGGGCGCAATTAGTGGCCGTTCTTAATGAAAAAGGGTTAGTGCCAGAGGCCGTGTTATTGACACATGGTCATGGCGATCATATTGGTGGTGTGCAAGCTGTAATTGATGCTTTTCATGTACCGGTATATATTCATGCAGGGGATGAAGCGTTTCTTACGGATAGTGATTTAAATTTGAGCAGTGCTATGGGGCTTACCATAGAAGTCCATGGCGATATTAAATTGGTGAAAGAAGACGATGTAATTTCGTTAGGTAATCATCAGTTTACTGTTATTGAAACGCCAGGTCATACACCAGGTGGTGTTTGTTATTATGGCGAAGGCTTGTTGCTTGCTGGGGATACTTTATTCCAAGAGTCCATTGGTCGCACTGATTTTCCGCGTAGTAGTTATGAGGATTTGATAGAGGCGATTAAGACGAAGCTCTATGCCTTGCCTGATGAAACGGTAGTTTATCCAGGGCATGGGCCTGAGACTACCATAGGTCATGAAAAGACCTATAATCCCTTTGTGCGTTAGGCGGTGAGGGATATGTTAAAAAAGTCAACGCAGTATTGGCTTCGCGTGGTATTAATTGTATTGGCGGTCATATTTTTATGGGCGATAATTCCCGTACTTTGGCCGTTAATTGTATCATTTATTTTTACCCTAATTTTATTGCCTATTGTCAATGGGATTCAAGACTATATGCGTCATCGTGTAGGGGCAACCTGGTTTCCACGGTGGTTAGCTATTTTACCCGCCTTTCTGTTAGTGGTGCTAGTGACAGCCTTGGTAATCCAATTCATTGTTTTGCCATTTATTGTGGAGTTTACTCGTTTATTGAATAATTTACCGTATTTGATTTCCCAATTGATTGTCTTATGGCAAACATTGACTTCAGGACAATGGGTGGCCTTACCGCCACAAATTGATGCTATTGTAATGAATACATTAGCCCGTATTAGTGCGTATGGCGTGGAATTAGCACAACGTGGTATTTTTGCCATCTTTTCCATAGCTACGACCATGTTAGAGCTTCTCTTGGTGCCCATTATGACGTTTTATCTGTTAAAAGATGGGCGTCGTTTGAAGACTAAGGCGTTATCTATCTTTGCGCCCCCTCATAATCGGTACCTGTTAGATGTGGTCAATCAAATTCATCGCACCATGGGTGGGTATTTGCGAGGTCAACTTGTTTTAGCGACTAACATGTT
This sequence comes from Veillonella criceti, assembly GCF_900460315.1. Taxonomy (NCBI): domain Bacteria; kingdom Bacillati; phylum Bacillota; class Negativicutes; order Veillonellales; family Veillonellaceae; genus Veillonella; species Veillonella criceti. Next base: position 2,156,430 of record NZ_UHIO01000001.1, read on the forward strand.
TTGCGTAACTTTGATTGTGGCGTATATTTATGATTTACCGTATCCATTAGTGCTTGCGTTATTAGCGGCGATTGCTGAATGGATTCCTATTATTGGGCCGATTGTGAGTGCTGTACCAGCCATTGTATTGGCTTCTTTAGTAGGCCCTGCATTGGTAGTAAAAGTAGTTATTACCTATGCGCTTATCCAGTTAATTGACGGACAGATTGTTATGCCTAAGATTATGGGGCATGTTATTAAATTGCATCCGTTAGTTATATTAACCGTCATTTTTGTAGGTGGTTATTTCTATGGCATCATTGGTATGATGACGGCCGTGCCGCTTACAGCAATGCTACAAATTGTGCTTACAAAGCTTTGGTATTTTAATTCGTTTTACAAAAAGGATGGGACCGTATGAACACGACATTAGAAAAATTAAAAGAACGTATCAAAGACAAAAAGTATAAATTGACGACACAACGTCAAACGATTTTGCAAGCGTTTATTGATGCTGAAGAAAAACATCTTTGCGCTGAAGATGTGTATGTATTGGTAAAAGCGGTAGCTCCTGATATTGGTTTGGCCACTATTTATCGTACCCTAGATTTATTTACTGAACTTGATTTGTTGAAACGTTTGGATTTTGGGGATGGCCGTAATCGCTATGAATTAAATGATGAAGAATTTGCTCATTTTCATCATCATTTGATTTGCGTAAAATGTGGTTGTGTTAAGGAATTTGAAGATGATATGTTGGAAACGTTAGAGTCAATTATTGCAAAAAAACTTAACTTTAAGACCATTGACCATCAGTTAAAAGTATATGGCTATTGCGGTGATTGCCAAGAAAAAATGAAAGCTGAAGAGGAAGCCGAGGCGGCTCAAAAAGGTGAATAAGTTAACCTATTCGTATAGTGGGCCATTACCACTGGGGAGTGTGGTCGCTCATTATTGTGGAGCGGCTGGGCTCACTACTTATAAGGAAAACCCTATGTGGCGTTTGGCTGGACAAGAGGACGAACATCAGTATGTGCTGTCTGTCTATCGGGACGGGCAATTCATCGCCATTTTTACAGGAGCGCACACGAATGAAGGACGTTTGCAAATTGGTGGCCAATTATTACGATTGTTACGGACCCATCGAGGGTTACCACCTTTGGGTGATTGGGGGACTTTAGTCGGTGTTCGGCCTACCAAGTTATTTCATAAACTCTGGGATAAACTAGGATCTGCTGAGGCAGCTGTGGACTGTTTGCGTCAGCAGTATGAAGTAACCGAGCCTAAAATTGACTTATTGCAACAAGTAGCAACGTTACAGCGACCTTATGTAGCACCCAACGCTAAAGCTGACCGTATGGTGAGTGTTTATGGAGGAATTCCGTTTTGCCAGACTCACTGTACCTATTGTTCATTTCCCTATGGGCTGATTCAAGATTATAAGCGTGTGCCGCAGTTTGTAGAGGCTTTTGTAAAGGATAGTCAGCATTTACAAAGGGTAATAGCTGAGTATGAGTTACAGTTAAGCACGCTCTATTTAGGTGGTGGTACGCCCACAAGTTTGAGCGACGCTGATTTTGAAACGATTGTTAGCTCATTAGCTGAGTTACAGGGGCCAAACGTAACTACGAATGCCTTAGAGTTTACCGTTGAAGCGGGGCGTCCTGATTCGGTGACACCTCATAAATTGCGTGCTATGGAACGAGTTGGGGTTAATCGCATTAGTATTAATCCGCAGAGTATGCATGATTTTATTTTAAAAGCTATTGGTCGTGGGCATACAGCTAAGGCCATTAGGGATTTATATCGCTATGTACGACAACATACGTCATTTCAGGTTAATATGGATTTTATTGCCGGTTTGCCGTATCAGACAGAAGGTCATATGATAGAAAATATGGATTATATTTGTCAGGCTATGCCTGAAAATGTTACAATTCATACATTGGCTTTAAAACGTGGTAGTCCTTTATATGAAGGGGTTGGCCGTGAAGCTATGCCTGAGGAACAGGCGGTAGAAGCTATGGTTGCCTATTGTAAAGGTCGTTTGGAAGCGGCTGGATATGTACCTTATTATGTGTATCGTCAACAGTATATGACCAGTCAAACCGAGAATATTGGTTATACGTTGCCTGGTCATGTGTGTGAATATAATATTCGCATTATGGAAGAGCGACAAAGTATTTTGTCAGTGGGGCCAGGTAGTTCATCTAAATGGATGCGGGCTCCGGAATATCGGCAGTTGCAACAACATATGCCGAAAGATGTATCAGTATATATTGATACACTCGATACACTACTCGGTAAACGTAGTCAATTATGTAAACAATTTTGGGAGGGATAATCATGGGAATTCAAAAACCACGGGGCACACAAGATTTATTGCCTAATGTGATTGGCAATTGGCGCTATGTTGAAGACCGAATTCGCCGTATTTGTAAGGCCTATGGCTTTGAGGAAGTACGGACACCAATGTTTGAAGAAACGGGTCTTTTCTTACGTGGCATTGGTGAAACGACGGATGTAGTACAAAAAGAAATGTATTCATTCCCTACAGGGGATAAAAAGGAACAGACTTATACTTTGCGTCCTGAAAACACGGCTTCTGCTGTGCGGGCGTACTTAGAAAATAAGGTGTATGGTCAAGAAAATTTAACAAAATGGTTTTATATTGGCCCTATGTTCCGTCACGATAAACCACAGGCTGGGCGCTATCGTCAGTTCCACCAATTTGGGGTAGAAGTGCTTGGTACGCAGGCACCAGCGACTGATGCGGAAGTCATTTTAATGGTCTTGCAATTATTTAAAGATTTTGGGCTGCAGGATTTAAGTGTGCAAGTTAACTCGGTAGGCTGTCCAAATTGTCGACCTGCTTATCGTGATAAATTAATTGCCTTCTTTGAACCAAAGAAAGAACAATTATGTGAAGATTGTCAGTCGCGTCTATATAAAAATCCATTGCGTATTTTAGATTGCAAAGAAGAAACTTGTAAAGCATTGTCGGTAGGAGCTCCTGAAATTCACGAAAATCTTTGTGAAGACTGTTCGGATCATTTTGAACAGTTACAGAAATACTTAACGGCGGCTGATGTTAACTATGTAGTAAATCCTCGCTTAGTTCGTGGTTTAGATTATTACACTAAGACAGCTTTTGAAGTACAATATGCGCCATTAGGCTCACAAAGTGCGGTAGCCGGTGGTGGCCGTTATGATGGCTTGGTGGAAGAATTAGATGGTCCACATACACCAGCTGTTGGCTTTGCTATGGGGATTGAACGTCTATTGTTAGCCCTTGAAAAACAAGGCTTATTGCCAGAAGAAACCATAGATCCATCTGTATTTGTAGTCGCTTTAGGTGAGGCTGCTCAAGTGGCTGGCTTTAAAATGGTACATACACTTCGTCAGGCTTATATTAAGGCGGCTATGGATGGCGAAGGCAAAAGTATGAAAAGTCAGTTAAAACATGCTAACAAAATTAATGCAAAATATGTTATTATAGTGGGTGACGATGAATTAGCTCGTGGCGAAGCTATCATTCGTGATATGCAAAGCAGCGAGCAAGAAACCGTGGCATTATCTGAAGTAGTGGCACGAGTAACTTCACTAGTGAAAGGATGACAATAATGGAAACAATGCAAGGATTGCACCGTACCCATGGATGCGGTACTATCAGCGAAGAACAAGTAGGTAAGGAGGTTGTTCTTTGTGGTTGGGTAGAACGCCGTCGTGACCATGGCGGGTTAATCTTTATTGATTTGCGTGACCGTTCTGGCGTGGTTCAGATCGTAGCGTCTCCAGATCATAATTTAGAATCATTCCACAAAGCAGAAGATGTACGTAGTGAATATGTACTTTGTGTGCGTGGTAAAATTACGGAACGTGATGCAGAAGCGATTAATCCGAACTTGGCAACCGGTCGTTATGAAATGTACTGCGAAGAACTTCGTGTATTAAATGCATCTAAAACACCGCCTTTCTACATTCAAGATAATATTGATGTAGATGAAAATATTCGCTTGAAATATCGTTATTTGGACCTTCGTCGTCCTGAAATGCAACGCAATCTAATTTTGCGCCATCGCGTAACGAAAGCTATGCGAGATTTCTTAGATTCTCGTGACTTCCTTGAAATTGAAACTCCAATGCTCACGAAGAGCACACCAGAAGGGGCGCGTGACTATTTAGTACCATCGCGTGTTAATGCCGGTACTTTTTATGCATTGCCTCAATCTCCTCAGATTTTTAAACAAATCTTGATGGTAGCTGGTTATGAAAAATACTTCCAAATTGCTCGTTGCTTCCGTGATGAAGACTTACGTGCTGACCGTCAACCTGAATTTACACAGCTTGACTTGGAAATGAGCTTTATTGATCAGGAACAAATTTTAGCTACCTTAGAAGGCTTGATTCAGCATGTATTTAAAGTGGCCATGGATATTGATGTGCCAGTACCAATGCCTCGGATTACTTGGGATGAAGCAATGGATAAATATGGTTCTGATAAACCAGATTTACGCTTTGGTATGGAATTTACCGATGTAACGGACTTAGTTCGTACGACTGAATTTAAAGTATTCCGTTCCGTTATCGACAATGGTGGTGTCGTTAAAGGTATCGTAGTGCCTGGTGATGCAGGGATTCCTCGTCGTGAATTAGACGATTTAGTAACCTATGTAAATCAATATGGTGCTAAAGGTCTTGCTTGGGCTTGCTTCAATGAAGATGGTACGATTAAATCTCAGATTATGAAATTCTTAGGGGAAGATACAATTCGTGCTATTGGTGAAAAAATGCAGGCTAAACCTGGTGATTTAGTGCTTATGATTGCTGATAAACCAGCCGTTGTAGCGAAAGCCTTAGGTGAACTTCGTCTTGAAATGGGTCGTCGCATGAACCTTATTGACGAAGATCAATTAGCCTTTACTTGGGTTACAGACTTCCCAATGTTTGAATATGACGAAGAAGAAAAACGATATGTAGCTATGCACCATCCATTCACATCGCCTCGTGAAGCAGATATGGATAAATTAGAATCTGATCCAGCATCTGTTAAAGCCATTGCTTATGATATGGTACTTAACGGGGTTGAAATCGGTGGCGGTAGTCTTCGTATTTATCAATCCGATGTACAGGAAAAAGTATTTAAAGCGATTGGTCTTTCCGAAGAAGAAAGTCGTAGCAAATTTGGATTTATGTTGGATGCGTTCCAATTTGGGGCTCCGCCACATGGTGGCTGTGCCTTTGGTCTTGACCGTTTAGTTATGCTTATGGCGAAACGTCAATCAATTCGTGACGTAATTGCGTTCCCTAAAACGCAAAGTGCAGCTGACCTTATGAGTCAAGCACCTTCCACAGTGGCACCTAAACAGCTTCGGGAACTTCACATTAAAACAAATACCGAAAAAGAAAAATTAGTATAATATCAGTTTGTAGGGAATAGCTGGTTAAAAGGTGTTAATGTTGCTCTCTTTTTAGACAATGAGTTAGTACTTTTTGGTCTACCATCCTTTGATATATGCTAAATAAATATCAGTCGTTTGTTTCAAGACCTTGAAATAAACGACTGATTTTGTTAATATAATAGTAAAGAAACACCCCTGCTGTGTGCGTGTGGTATCGCAGTTTTGAGCCAACACTATTACATCGGGAGCTTGGACTCTTGTAATGGCGCTATGCCTGCAAAGGACAGTAAGATTACAAGGAAAGCACCCACCTGCTATCGCAGGATCAAAACACGGTACATATACGGCATGGTGGGGCTCTTTTTAGCCGCCTTAGGGCGGTTTATTTTTTTACCCAAATTTAGAGTATAATAGAAACAAGAATAATAAGAAACAGCAGCAAGAATAGATATGAGTTTCTTTAGATGAAATACTTTAGCTAGTTGGATTATGTATTGCTAAGTTAGCGTTGATATAGATTGCTACGAAAAAGGAGCGTTTAGTTATGGATAGTTTATTTGCTGAATATGAGCCCAAACGTTTTGAGCCTTTGGCTGTTCGCCTTAGACCAACATCCTTAGATCATTTTTATGGTCAAGAAAAGGCCGTTGGTAAGGGTAGCTTCTTACGGGCTATGATTGAAAAGGATACGATTCCGTCACTATTATTTTATGGTCCTTCTGGCACAGGGAAAACGACCTTGGCAGGTATTATTGCGGCTATGACACATAGTCAGTTTGTCGTTCTCAATGCGACAAATGCAGGCATTGGGGAGCTTAGGACGATTATAGATACAGCACGGAAGACTATTCAAAATTTACAACAACGGACGATCTTATTCCTTGATGAAATTCACCGCTTTAATAAAAGTCAACAAGATGTCTTATTACCTTGTGTAGAAGATGGTACGATTATATTAATTGGTGCCACTACAGAGAACCCTTTCTTTGAAGTCAATCGGCCATTGTTATCACGGCTTCGCTTGATAACGCTTGAAACATTGACACCAGAGGCCATTGTGAAGGTATTGCAGCGAGCATTGACTGATGAAGAGAAAGGGTTAGGCAAACAGCAGTATAAAGCAACACCAGAAGTACTTCGTGAAGTAGGCATGTTTGTGAATGGCGATGCTCGCATGGCGCTAAATATATTAGAGCAGGCCAGCGCTATGATTGAACCAGGTGGGGAATTAACTCTTACTGTGCTAGAGGGCGTTGTGGGGCGACGGATTTATAGCTATGATAAGAAAGGGGACAATCATTACGACACGATTTCTGCTTTTATTAAAAGTATGCGTGGTTCTGATCCGCAAGCGGCTGTTTATTATTTAGCCCGTATGATTGAAGCTGGGGAAGATCCCAATTTTATAGCTCGCCGTATTGTAATTTGTGCTGCTGAAGATGTAGGTCTAGCAGATCCACAGGCCTTAGTAGTGGCCAATGCAGCTGCGCAAGCCGCCCATTTAGTGGGATTTCCGGAAGCGCAGATTATTTTATCAGAAGCTGTGTTATATGTAGCTTTGGCGCCTAAAAGTAATAGTGCTTACATGGCTATTGCAGCCGCTACCAGCGATGTGCGTCATTATGAACATGGTGAAGTACCGGCCCATTTACGAGATACGCATTATAGTGGCGCTAGTAAATTGGGACATGGTGTTACCTATAAATATGCTCATGATTATCCGAATGGTTATGTAAAACAACAGTACCTACCAACAGCCTTAAAAGATAGAGTGTATTATAAAGGAATTGACCGTGGTTGTGAAAAAGAATTGTTAGCCCATTGGAGCGAACGTACAGGCGGTAAAACTTCTAAAAAGTAGTCAAGGTGTGGTATAATAAAATGCTAAGGTATTTATTTTTATAACAGATGATTACAAGGTTGAGGTGTACATATAGATTATGGCAGAACAAAAGGAACGAGCGAAAGCAACGCCTCGAAAAACAGCTACGAGACGTAAAGCGACAACCTCGTCAAAAACGACAAAAAAAACAACAGCAAATACACAGGTCCCTAAAATTCGAAAAGAAGTGAGAGGCCTTTTTACCATGCTATTTGCCTTTGTGGCATTATTAGGGATGTTTAATATTACCTCTGGTACAGTAGTAGATGTAATTGCTGGCATTTTTAAATACGGCTTTGGTTTTGGCGGTATTATTCCTTGCCTCTATGTGGGGTATGTAGGGTGGCGTATCTTATACGCTGATGAAGGTTTTAGTTTTACTAAGCGAGGCCTATTATTGAGTCTTGTTTACTTATTTGGCATTACCGTTATTACCTTATTGTTGGCAGATCCAGGTCAGGAATTATTGACAACTAAAATTGCCACTCAAGGTGGTGTTATCGGTGGCTTATTGGCCGTGTTACTACGCACCCTATTAGGTGATGTAGGGGCTATTATAGTGGCTGTTGTACTTATTTTAGGGTTATTGCTATTGATTTATCAGATTTCACTTCGTTCTGGTTTGCATAAAGCTAAAGAAAAAACAGACGTTGGGTTAGAGATTGCTCGCAATATTACAGAAGAAACAGTACATCAAGCCAAAGAACGTTATACGGAATGGAAAGAACAGCAAGCTGAAAAAAGACGGGCCTATAATCAGGAAAAAGATGAACGATTTACTAAAAGTGCGGCTGCTGAAGTGATTGCTAATGCCGCACAAGTATCCGCGGAGGCGCGCGCTGAAGCCGAAGTTGTATTAACGACAGAAACACCGAGTCAAGGTATTACCATTGAATCTTCCGTTGATTCTAATCAGATTAAAGAAGTTCTTGTTTCACAAGCTTCGCATCAATCGGATGAAAGACCGGCTGAGGAACAGGTAGCTAATATGGTGGCTGATGAGGATGATGCGGACGATGAATTAGAAGTACCACCATTTTTGCGGGGCCCTTCATCATATCCAAGTGTGGTTGATGATTCGGCACATAGTGAAGCGGTTGAGTCTACAGCAGCTCAAGAACGTTATGAGGATGAAGCTGTAGCGATTGATGAGTCTGACATAGAAGCAGCGTCTATTACAAAACCAGTAGCGCCGAGCACGGCTAGTTTAACGGCTATGCATCCAGTACCTACTATGGATGGGACGGCCGAAGATACAGCGGCCGTGGCCGTTACTGTGGGTGGTGCACCCAAACCGCGACGCATTGAACTGCCGTATCGTTTTCCGTCACTTACTATGTTATCTAAGGGAACAGTAAACCCTGTGACGGGGCAAGAAGTAACGCATAATGTTACGGTTTTAGAAGAAACTTTAAAAAGTTTTGGTGTGACTGCGCGTGTAGTAAATGCAACACAGGGGCCAACGGTTACTCGCTATGAAATAGAACCGGCACCAGGTACTAAGGTAAGTAGAATTTTAAATTTATCCGATGATTTGAAAATGGCACTGGCTGCTATTGATATTCGTATTGAAGCCCCAATTCCTGGTAAATCGGCGGTAGGGATTGAAGTGCCTAATAAAAATGTAACAGCCGTTCATTTGCGTGATGTATTAGAAGCTGAAAAATTCCAAAAAGCACGTGGTGGTATTCCCGTTGGTCTTGGTAAGGACATTGCAGGCGAAGCTGTCATTACAGACCTAGCTAAAATGCCTCATTTATTGGTAGCCGGCTCTACGGGTTCTGGTAAATCTGTATGTGTAAATACTTTGATTTCGAGTATTTTATTTAGTCGTAAACCAAGTGAAGTACAGCTTATCTTAGTGGATCCTAAGATGGTAGAACTTTCGGTATATAATGGAATCCCTCACTTAAAGGTGCCAGTAGTAACAGACATGAAAAAAGCGGCAGCTGTCTTGCGCTGGGCGGTTCGTGAAATGGAAGCTCGTTACCTTGCTATGTCAGAAAATGGAGTTCGCAATATCAGTGGTTTTAATGAACGGTATCCAGATAAAGCAATGCCATTGATTTTAATTATTATTGACGAATTGGCAGACTTAATGATGACGGCACCAGACGTGGAAGAAGCGATTAATCGTTTAGCCGCTAAAGCCCGTGCGGCAGGGATTCATATGGTATTGGCAACACAGCGTCCATCGGTAAATGTTATTACGGGTACGATTAAGGCTAATGTACCAAGTCGTATTTCCTTTGCCGTCGCTACGCAGATTGATTCGCGGACTATTCTTGATATGGCGGGCGCGGAAAAATTATTAGGCAAAGGTGACATGCTCTTTAATCCAATTGGTGCGAGCAAGCCAATTCGTATTCAAGGGGCTTTCATTTCTGACGAAGAAGTGGAAGAATTGGTGGCCTTTGTTAAGCAACAAGGTCGTCCAGAGTATGATGAATCTATTGTAGAAGAAGTAGAACAAGAGCTGGTAGAAGAAGCGGATCATGATACGGAAGAACAGGATGAATTATTGGAACGAGCGGCAGAACTTGTTATTAGTGCTGGTCAAGGCTCTACATCCATGTTGCAACGTCGTTTCAGAATTGGTTATTCAAGAGCGGCGCGTTTAATTGATACGATGGAAGAAATGCGAATTATTGGTCCGGCTAATGGTAGTAAGCCAAGAGATATATTGATGACCTTCGCAGCGGCTAAAGAGAAATATTTTACGAAATAAGGAGGTAGACCTTGTCAACCATTGGGGAAGAATTACGGCGCGAACGCAATCGTCGTGGATTAACCATTAAAGATATTGAACAAGTGCTTCACATACGATCCGCGTATTTGGAAGCCATTGAAGAAGATAATTATAAAATTATTCCTGGCGATGTATATGTAAAGGGCTTTATTGGTAATTATGCTGATTTGCTGGGCCTTGAACGGCATCGCATGATTGATCGTTATAAAAGTCTGATTGGGGAGCCTTTAGGCGTTCCTTTGCGGCGTATGAAACCACGGAAGTTGGCGCCTCATGAAGAAGTGGAGCGAGAAGTAGATAAAGTGGTGCCGCGCTCAAAACGCTTGAGCTATACTTCTAGGCAACAGCGTCGTCAAAAAACATTAGCCCAAGAGCGCTTAGCTGTTGGTGTTATTATATTTTGTATTATAGTCTTTTTAGGTTGGTTATTTTTTGTATAAAACTAAGTTGTTGATAAATCAAGGAGATATGTGTAGTGAGCGACTTTTTAATTACGGAACGGGCAGAGATGGAGGCACGTGGTTGGGCTGAGCTCGATTTTGTGTTAGTTACAGGTGATGCCTATGTGGATCATCCGTCTTTTGCTGGTAGTGTGATTGGCCGATTATTGGAGCACCATGGGTATCGGGTGGGGCTCATTGCACAGCCTGACTGGAATGATGTGGAGGCTTTTAAAGTATTAGGTAAGCCCCGATTAGCATCCTTAGTGACGGCTGGCAATTTAGATTCGATGTTAAATAAATTTACAGCGGCTAAAAAATACCGACATAATGATGATTATTCACCAGGTGGTGAGAGTGGTCATCGCCCTGATCGAGCTACATTAGTGTATGCGAATCGTATGCGTGAAGCCTTTCGTGATGTACCTGTAATCATTGGTGGTATTGAGGCAAGTTTGCGCCGTTTTGCCCATTATGATTATTGGTCTGATACAGTGCGCCGGTCTATTTTGACAGATAGCAAAGCGGATGCTCTTATTTATGGTATGGGTGAAAAGCAGATTTTAGAAATAGCGGCAGCTTTGGACAAAGGACAACTTAGGGATAGGTTGCCTACTATCAAAGGAGTCTGTTATATGGCGAAAGAAATACCTCAAGGTAAGGTAGTAGAATGTCCATCTTATGAAACGGTGAAGGCGGATAAACAGCAGTTTGCAACGGCATTTCGACAACAGTATTTAGAGCAAGATCCGTTTATTGGTAAAACGGTAGTACAACGTCACGGTGACCGCTATGTAGTGCAAAATAGTCCTGCATTACCTTTGACACAGGCAGAAATGGATGAAGTGTATAATTTGCCATTTTCGCGACGGTGGCATCCACGTTATGATGCTAAAGGCGGTGTGCCAGCTCTAAGTGAAGTACAATTTAGTCTAGTTAGTCATCGCGGTTGTTTTGGGAGCTGTTCTTTCTGTGCGATTACGAGTCATCAAGGTCGTATTATCCAAAACCGTAGTCATCAATCGTTAATTGCTGAAGCGGAGCGTATGATAGCGATGCCTGATTTTAAAGGCTATATTCATGATGTGGGCGGGCCAACCGCGAATTTTCGTCATGCGGCCTGTCAGAAACAGAACACTATGGGCGCTTGTCCTGGTAAAAATTGTGCAGCCCCTCATGCTTGTGAACGTTTAGATACAAGCCATGACGATTATTTAGCTTTATTAAGAAAATTACGTCAGTTGAAAGGTGTAAAAAAAGTTTTTGTTCGTTCAGGTCTGCGCTATGATTATGTCTTGGAAGATAATAATCGGCAGTTTGTGAAAGAACTTTGTGAACATCATGTAAGTGGACAGCTTAAAGTGGCACCAGAACATGTATCGAATCGTGTTACTGAAATTATGGGGAAGGCGGATAAAGCGACGTTTCTTAAATTTAAGAATTGGTTTGAAACAGCGAATAAACAGCTGGGTAAAAAACAATTCTTAGTGCCTTATTTTATGAGCTCTCATCCAGGTTGTACGCTAGAAGATGCCATTGAGTTAGCTGAATTTTTACGTGATCAAGGTATGACGCCAGAGCAGGTACAGGACTTTATTCCCACGCCTGGTAGTTTATCTACGGCCATGTACTATACGGGAATTCATCCTTTGACCGGAGAAACTGTTTATGTAGCTAAAAATGGACGTGATAAAGCTATGCAACGGGCTCTGATGCAGTATAAAAATCCTGATAATTATAAATTAGTGCAAGAAGCGCTTATTAAAGCGGGTCGCACGGATTTGATTGGCTTTGGCCCACAGTGTCTGATTCCGCCAAGACCAATAAAGAGCATGGACAAAGGTAAAACTGATATATCAAAGCAACACAGCACTCGTTCACGGTCAAAGACAAAGATGAATGACCGTGGCAAAATTAGTATAAGCAGAGGGAAGAAACGGAGTTTTTCATCTAGTAAACTTCGGCCCTAGTGTGTCATAATGGAGGCAGGTAAACGGATGAAACGATTTTGGCCGATTGCATTACTCATTGTGTTTGTACTTATCGTCTTTGGCGTAGGTGCACGAATAGAACAAAATAAGCAAAAAGAACGGACTGCCGTTCCTGTTAGGGCAGAATTGACAATATATTCTGATTTACCTACGAATTTGACAACCCTATTGGCGCAGCAATATGAAATGCAATATCATGTGCGTTTGAATATGTTGCCACTGACAGAGGAACAGATGGCTACACGGATGACGTTGCCCGTATCAGATCAAAAAGGAGACTTGGTACTAACTACACGAGATAACTTGGATATTGGTGTAAAATATAATCAATTAAAGCCAGTTCTTACAGAAGGAGTGGATGAAATCTCAGATCGTTTTAAGAATAACGATGCTTTCTGGGTAGGAATTTGGTATGATCCAGTTATATTTGCACAAAGCGAAGGCTTTTATAATCGTATGGGGCGCTATGTAACAGCTTGGCAGTCTTTAATATTACCTGGTGACTGGGCTGTTATTATGACAGATTTTGTAGCGTCTCGCAGTGCGGCTAATATTTTATACAGCTTTGTAGAAATAGATGGGGAGGAAAAAGGGTTACAGTATTTTGTAGAATTAAAACCTCATGTAGTGCAATATGCTAAATTTTTATCCACACCAGTTCGGTTAGCCGCGCTTGGTGAAACTGATTTGGGGATTGGCAACTACTCTGATGGGCTACAATATGCTAAACATAAATACCCAGTGAAGATTATTTTTCCTGCCGATGGAACGCCGTATTATTTAACGGGTGTTGGTATGTTACAAAGTGTAAGTAATGAAGAAGAAGCTACGCGCCTAGTGAAGTGGTTATTGTCTAAACAAGTGGCTCAACTGTTAGAAGATAACGGTTTTTATTATGTGCATACTAACCCTGAATTACCAAAGCCGATTGATTCCTTAGGTCGTGAATTAGTGCTTTGGGGAACACAGGGTGGTTATACAGAAGATGGTAAAAAAGTACTGTTGAATAAATGGATTAGTCAAGTGCGTTTTAGAAAGGATATATAATGAGTAAAAAGTTAGGCTATGTAAGCTTAGGTTGTGCAAAAAACTTAGTAGATACTGAGATTATGCTAGGTGTATTAAAAGATAATGGTTATGAGATTACGGATACGTTAGCTGAGGCCGAAATTATTATTGTTAATACATGTACTTTTATTGAAAAGGCAAAACAGGAGTCGGTTAATACGATTCTTGAAATGAGTGAATATAAACAATTTGGTGCTTGCCGTGGCTTGATTGTTGCTGGCTGTTTGAGTCAGCAATACCAAGAAGAATTATTCGCTGAAATTCCTGAAATTGATGCGCTTATTGGTACGGGCTCTTGGAATCGCATTATGGAAGCAATAGAGTCCATTAATGAAGGTCATCGAATTTGTATTATGGATTCTATTACGAATATTTACAATGAGCGCATGCCACGAATGCAGACGACACCGACATATAGTGCTTATGTGAAAATTGCGGAAGGTTGTGACAATGGTTGTACTTTCTGTATTATTCCTAAAGTGCGTGGCTCCTATCGTAGCCGTACTATTGAGTCAATCGTGGAAGAAGTGGAACGATTGGCCGCTATGGGTGTTAAAGAAATCAACTTAATTGCGCAAGATACGACTAGCTATGGTGCTGATTTGAATCAGGGTAAACCTATGTTAGTAGAATTGTTAGAAGCATTGATAAAAGTGGAAGGTATTCAATGGTACCGTTTACTTTATTTATATCCTAAGTATTTCACCGATGAATTATTAGATATTATTGTGCGTGAACCGAAGATTTGTAATTATATTGATTTACCATTGCAACATATTAATGATGATATTTTGCGCCGTATGAATCGTAAGGATCGCAAAGCTGATATTGTAAATTTATTGCAGAAAGTTCGCAGTAAAGCAAGTCATGTAACACTTCGTACATCCTTAATTGTGGGTTTTCCTGGTGAAACGGATGAACAGTTTGAAGAACTTTGTGATTTTGTCAAAGAAGTGTCCTTCGATAATATGGGTGTATTTACATACTCACAAGAAGAGGGAACTCCAGCTGGCGCTATGACTGATCAAGTGCCTGAAGAGGTAAAAGAAGAACGTTATCACACGTTGATGGCCATTCAGGCAGCTATTTCGGAAGAAAATAATCGTAATTTAGAAGGTACGGCACACGAAGCGATTATTGAAGAAATCAGTGAAGATGAACAAGGTCATTTATTAGCTAAAGGTCGTTTAGCTTGTCAGGCTCCTGATGTAGATGGAAATATGTATATTGAAGATTGTGAAGGGTTAGCTGTTGGTGATATTGTACCCGTTACAGTGGCGCAAGGTTTCTCCTATGATGTAGTGGCAGAGGTTCGTAAAGAAGCGTAAGCCATAGACAATATGTAAGTCAAAACAAAGTAGTGAGTGCATTGCTAAAGAATCGAGGCAAAGTATGATTGTAGAGTTGATTTCCACAGGTTCTGAATTATTATTAGGTGATACGATAAATACAAATGTTGCGTGGTTAGCTAGAGAGCTCAATAAATTGGGATATACGGTTGCTTTTCAAACAACGATTGGCGATAACCCAGAGCGTATGGAAGCTTGTTTTAAGGCAGCGGCTAAACGAGCGGATATAGTGATTGCGACTGGTGGCTTAGGGCCCACCCAAGGGGATATTACGCGCCCTGTGTTAGCTAAGGCCATGGGCGTAGAGTTAGAACTTAATAAGACAGCTGAAACGTTTGTTAAAGACTTTTTTAGAAATAAGGGTTGGGATATGCCCGAACCAAGTCGGCGTGAAATGTTGTTACCTATTAATAGTGTAGCGTTAGCTAATAGTCGTGGCGTGGCACCGGGGGTGGCTGTACAATCTGAAGGCACTACTTACATTTTATTGCCTGGGCCACCAGCTGAAATGAAAGCTGTTTTTGATGAATCTGTGCGTCCGTATTTAGCTAACCATTTTGGTGGCCAAGGGGTAGTTTTATCCCATCGCTATGCTGTATATGGTATGCGTGAATTAGCTTTAGAAGCCGCTTTGATGGATTTAGTAAAAGCACAACACAATCCTACCATTGCGTTTTTAATTAAGAATGGTTATATTGAATTACGTATTACTGCTAGTGCTACGACGATAGAAGCAGCAGAAGCTATCTTGGCTCCTTGGGATGGGATTTTGAAAGAACGGCTAGGCAATGCCTTAGGGCGTCGTTTGGAAAAATCTATGTTAGAATTAGTAAGTGAAGCCTTATTAAGTACAGGGGCTACTGTCGCTACGGCAGAATCTTGCACTGGTGGCTTAGTGGGTAAACGATTGACGGAATTACCTGGTAGTAGCGCCTATGTACAGGGGGGCGTTATTTCGTATTCTAATGATGTTAAGCATAAAGTATTAGGTGTACCGCAAGCTGAACTAGATGAGTTTGGTGCAGTTAGTGAAGAAGTGGCTAAATCAATGGCTATGGGCACTCGTAAATTACTAGGTACTACTTATGGCGTGTCTACTACAGGTATCGCAGGTCCTGGTGGCGCTACGCCAACTAAACCAGTGGGGCTAGTATATATTGGTATTTCAGGTCCTAAGGGAACGGTTGCTTATAAAAATGAATTTATAGGAGATCGGGATAGTATTCGTGAAAGTACGGCCGAACGGGCCCTTTACTTTTTGTATCAGACCATAACTGAGCAAGCTTAATATAGCAAGTGCGTCATAAAGGGTATCAGTGACTGGTTTGTAGTGTAGGTCATATATTAGATTTTATTTGAGTCATATGCTAGGTGTGTATGAATTCAATTAAATAGATTTTTATTTAGAATAGGTCATATAATAATGAAAAGTCCTTTGCTCATTAATGGTAAAGGCAAGAAAGGATGTATCATGGACGGTAGAGAACAAGCCTTAGATAATGCATTAAAAAAGATAGAAAAAGATTATGGTAAAGGGGCGATTATGCGCCTTGGGGATATTACGGACCGTATGAATGTGGAAGTGATTTCTACCGGCTGTTTAGCTATTGATTTAGCTGTTGGTGTAGGTGGCTTTCCACGAGGCCGTGTCATCGAAATTTATGGGCCTGAATCATCTGGTAAGACAACGGTAGCCTTACATGCTATTGCAGAGGCGCAAAAAGAAGGCGGTATTGCTGCTTTTATTGATGCGGAACATGCATTAGATCCTGTATACGCTCGCCGTTTAGGGGTTGATATTAATAATTTATTAGTATCGCAACCAGATAATGGGGAACAAGCACTGGAGATTACGGAATCATTAGTGCGCAGTGGTGCCGTAGATATTATTGTTGTTGACTCCGTAGCGGCTTTGGTACCAAAGGCGGAAATTGAAGGGGAAATGGGCGATGCTCATGTAGGTTTACAAGCTCGTTTGATGAGTAAAGCTCTTCGTAAATTAACGGGGATTATTAGTAAATCACGTACTGTTGTAGTATTTATTAACCAGTTGCGTGAAAAGGTAGGGGTTATGTTTGGTAATCCTGAAACAACAACAGGTGGTCGTGCTTTAAAATTCTACTCTACGATTCGCCTTGATGTGCGTAAAGGGGAAGTTATTAAACAAAATAATGAAAACGTAGGGAGTCGTACTAAAGTAAAAGTTGTGAAAAATAAAGTAGCGCCTCCATTTAAAACGGCCGAATTCGATTTGATGTATGGTACAGGCGTATCTTATGAAGGTACGTTGATTGATATTGGGACGAATATGGAAATTATTAAAAAATCTGGTGCTTGGTATTCCTATAATGATGAACGCATGGGTCAAGGTAAAGAAGCAGCGAAAGATTATTTACGCACACATCCAGAGATTGCTACAGAAATTGATAAAATCGTTCGTGATACATTAATGGCAGAACCTGAAACCTTTGATGTAGTCGGGGAAGAACAGCCAGAAGAGTAAATCAACTAGTAGTTAAGGTGGGAAAGGTAGCGCATACATGGGATTCAAACCGAGTAAAACGGAGTATACGGACATAACAGCTATGGATCAAGCTATGCGCTTCTTGGCGCCACGGTTTTTGAGTCGCTTAGAATTGACACAAAAACTACAACGTAAAGGTGTATCTAGTGAGTTAATTCATACAGTGTTACAGCGGTTGGAAGAGTTAGATTATATTAATGACGAACGATTAGCTCATGATGTATTACAATTTTATATGGCTGAAGCTAAGTATAGCGTGCAATATATTCGCAATAAAATGTTTCAGCGTGGTTTAGTCGTAGGTAATGAATTAAGTTATTATGATGAGTTTAAACCAGCTTTAAAGCTGATAATACGGCATTTTTTAGGTATATCAGCTATTACCGACCCTGTTTGGTATGAAGAGGCTTGGCCTGAAGAAGCGCGGTTAAATCAAAAAAAAGTTATGAATTTTTTGAAAAACCGGGGATTTAGTGTAAGCACTATACGAAATATTTGCTCACAAGTAGCTCGCTATGAATAGTCTATATAGAGTTTTTCTTGACAGTCTTTTCATGACCGACTACAATTATAGTAGTCTCACGGTAGTGGGCAATTTTCAAATGTGTATGAAATAGACGGCAATCTGGGAGAAGCCTAGGTGGGCTTCTCACTTTTATATGAGGAGGTGAATCTTATTTTAGAGTATAGCATTATTGCAGTTGTAATGGTGCTCATCGGTCTTGGTGTTGGTTACATGATGCGTAAAAACATAGCTGAAGGTAAGCTGAACCAAGCGGAAACAGAAGCAGCGCGCATTATCGCTGATGGTGAACGCGTAGCTGAGTCAAAGAAAAAGGAAGCTTTAGTGGAAGCTAAAGAAGAAATTCATAAACTTCGTGGTGAAGCAGAAAAAGAAAACCGAGATCGACGCAATGAATTACAACGTTTAGAACGACGTATTCTTCAAAAAGAAGAACATCTTGATGGTAAATTAGAATCATTAGAAAAGAAAGAAGATGCGTTGCATCGTAAAGAACAAGAAGCAAAAGCTTTAAAAGAACGTACAGAAGCATTGTACGATCAACAGATGGCAGAATTAGAACGTATTTCTGGTATGACATTTGAGGAAGCAAAAGGAATTTTACTTTCTAATGTAGAACAAGAGATTCGTCATGAAACGGCGGTCCTTGTAAAAGATTTAGAACAACAGGCAAAGGAAGACGCGGAAAAGAATGCCCGCGAAATCATTGCAGCCGCTATTCAGCGCTGTGCTGCTGACCATGTTGCAGAGTCTACGGTATCCGTAGTAGCTCTTCCAAATGATGAAATGAAAGGGCGAATTATTGGTCGTGAAGGCCGTAATATTCGAGCCCTAGAAACCTTAACAGGTATAGATCTTATCATTGATGATACCCCAGAAGCAGTTATCCTTTCTGGATTTGATCCAATTCGTCGTGAGGTAGCGCGTATTGCGCTTGAAAAATTAATTGTGGATGGTCGTATTCATCCTGCCCGTATCGAAGAAATGGTTGGTAAAGCTCGTAAAGAAGTGGACCAAGTTATTAAAGATGCAGGGGAACAGGCTACTTTTGAAGCCGATGTACATGGCTTACATCCTGAAATTGTACGTATTTTAGGTCGTTTGAAATATCGTACAAGTTATGGTCAAAATGTGTTGAAACACTCTATTGAAGTTGCTCATTTAGCAGGTATGATGGCTGCAGAATTAGGCTGTGATGTAACCTTAGCTAAACGAGGTGGCTTACTTCATGACTTAGGGAAGGCGCTTGACCATGAAATTGAAGGCTCTCATGTACAAATTGGTATTGATGTAGCTAAAAAATACCATGAAAGCGTATTGGTACAGAATTGTATTGGTGCTCATCATGGGGATGAAGAATTTAAATCTGTTGAAGCTGTCTTGGTAGCCGCAGCGGACGCTATTTCAGCTGCTCGTCCAGGCGCTCGTCGTGAAACTCTTGAAAATTACTTGAAACGTTTGACTAAATTAGAGGAAATTGCCGAGTCCTTTGATGGTGTTGAAAAATGTTTCGCTATTCAAGCAGGTCGCGAAATCCGCGTAATGGTTAAACCAGATAAAGTGGATGAAGCAGAAGCCACATTATTAGTACGCGATATGGTTAAACGTATTGAGTCTGAATTGGAATATCCAGGTCAGATTAAAGTGGTTATCATTCGTGAAACTAGAGTTGTAGATTATGCTAAATAGTAGTTGCCGTTTATCTTTCGTGACTATTGGTGCATAAGAGCATAGTATATGAGTTTATTAACTACATATAGCTAGATGTTTTAAGAGTTTAATAAAAGACTACAATTGTAATCGCTTAGGCAAAGGTCATAAGGCGGTGGACAATTGTAGTCTTTTTTTATGTCTTGCAATTTAATAGTAAAAAGCAGTACAATAGATTTCCGTGTGAATATCATAAAAGATAATCAAAATTCGCGGACATGTATTTATTGTTGCAAAATCAGCATAAAAATTTTGCAGATTAAAAATAGAGATATTTGAAAAAATCTTCTTGACATAGCAGGAGAAATAATATCCTTTGTAGAAATATATATACAGAGAAATTTATTTATGGGATGTGAAGAGATGAGTAGACACTTTGATGCTGAATTAATTGAACAAATAAAAGACGCAAATGATATTGTGTCAGTGATTTCTGAGCATATAACACTAAAAAAGAAAGGTAAGAACTATTGGGGCTGTTGTCCCTTTCATAACGAAAAAACGCCTTCTTTTAGTGTGAACCCAGAAAAGGGCTTTTTTTATTGCTTTGGTTGTCATGAGTCTGGTAATTCAATAAGTTTTCTTATGAAGTATAATGGGGTGTCTTTTCCAGAAGCCATGGAGCAACTCGCTAATAGAGCTGGTATTGCTTTACCGGAGAAAGAATTGACTGTTGGTGAATTGAAACGTAAGGAACATCGTGATGAATTGTACCGTGTCAATCAATTAGCGGCGAAATTTTTTCACAATTGTTTGACACAAACTGAAATGGGAAAGCCGGGCCTTGAGTATTTACAAAGTAGAGGCCTATCTAAAGAAACGATTGAACGCTTTCAGCTTGGCTTTGCTCCCAATAATTGGGACAAATTATTTCGTTCGTTTCATGAGCGAGGCATTGATGAAAGAATTTTAATTGAATGCGGTTTATGTCGTAAGAATGATACGGGGCGGATTTATGATTATTTCCGCAATCGAGTTATGTTTCCCATATGCGATGGCAAGGGTAGAGTGGTTGCCTTTGGTGGTCGTGTGCTTGATGATAGTACCCCTAAATATTTAAACTCACCAGAATATGAATTATTTAATAAGGGTCATATGCTCTTTGCTTTTGACAAAGCGTACCGAACTATTCGGGAGAAAAAACAGGTCATTTTAGTAGAAGGGTATATGGATGTTATAGGTGCTCATAATCGTGGTGTTACTAATGTAGTGGCATCATTGGGGACGGCGTATACAAAAGATCAGGGACGATTATTGATTCGTCAAGCTGAAGAAGTTGTATTAGCCTATGATATGGATACTGCCGGGCAGAAAGCAGCGCGTCGAGCTATTGAGCTATTACAAGATACGGAATTTAAAGTGCGTGTGGTGGCTATGCCCGATGGCAAGGATCCAGATGATTATGTGCGCAACCATGGGCCAGAAGCTTTTTTAGAACTGGTAGCAAAAGCTGTTTCGCCATTTGAGTTTTACTTAAATAGCGCTTTAATTAGCCATGATAGTAATACGGCGAAAGGTAAAGAGGCAATTTTAGAGGAAGTCTTTCCTTTAATTAGTGTTACCAGTAATCAGATAGAACGAGAGAACTATCTGAAGGCACTGGCATTGCCTTTATGGCTTGATAATAGTACGATTTATCGTATGTTTAGACAGTATTTAACAAAAGGCGATATTAATTTGCCTGAGTCGACACCCGATACTGCAGTATCATCGACGACTATAGGTGAAGAAGATAGACTAGTAGCTATAGCTATAACGGATCCGTTAGCTTGGCAACGAGTACAGGCCTACTTACCGTTGGAGGATATAACCAATCCTTTGTATCAAGCTTTATTTAAAAAAGCAGGGGAACTTCTCAGTAAGTCAGGGGCGCTACAAGAAACAGCGTTGGAGGAAATGCTTACTGATGAAGAAAGAAGTGCTTACGGTCGCCTGATGGTTATAGGTGAAACGGAATTTAATGAAGCACAATTGGATGGCTATATACGCGCAGTGCGCTTGAAGTCATTACGAAATCAATATAAAACGCATAGTGTGTTAGCAGATCAGTTAAATCGGGCAGGGGATGCTCGGTTTATAGAAGAATTAAAGTTTTGTCAAGATTTGCAGGCATTAATCAAGGAATGGACTTGAGAAACTATGAAGGAAAGGAAGAGCATTGTGGCTAAGAAGCAAACTAAATCGCGGTTAGAAGAAATTATAGAACAATTACTAGCAAAAGGACGTAAAGCAGGAGCATTGACCAGTAAGGAAATTACGGATGCTCTTCACGAAGAAGTGGAACTTACGGCAGAACAGCTAGATGATATGTATGAAGTATTACAGAAGAGTAATATCGAGGTTATTACAGACGACGTAGAAGTAGCCGATGATGATGAGGATATCATTGAGGAAGACGAAGTCAGTGATGAAGTACGGGAAGCTAAAGAGGTTAGTCTAGACCTTAGTATTCCTGAAGGGGTTAATATTGATGACCCTGTGCGTATGTACTTGAAAGAAATTGGCCGTGTTCCCTTGTTATCGGCGGATGAGGAAATTTTATTAGCACAGCAAATTGAAGCGGGTGCTAAAGAAGATGCGTCCTATAAGGAAATGCGTGCTGGCGAAAAGGCTAAACAAAAATTGATTGATGCTAACTTACGTTTGGTAGTTAGTATTGCTAAACGTTATGTAGGGCGTGGTATGTTATTCTTGGATTTAATTCAAGAAGGTAACCTTGGTCTTATTAAAGCGGTTGATAAATTTGACTATACTAAAGGGTATAAGTTTTCTACTTATGCAACTTGGTGGATTCGTCAGGCTATTACACGGGCTATTGCCGACCAAGCGCGCACAATTCGTATTCCAGTTCATATGGTAGAAACAATTAATAAATTGATTCGTATTTCACGTCAATTATTACAAGATAAAGGCCGTGAACCATTGCCAGAAGAAATTGCAGAAGGTATGGGCATCAGTGTAGAGCGTGTTCGTGAAATTCAAAAAATTGCACAAGAACCAGTGTCTTTAGAAACACCTATTGGTGAAGAAGAAGACTCTCATTTGGGCGATTTTATTGAAGACCAAGATGCTATTGCGCCAGATGATGCTGCTAGTTATATCTTGTTAAAAGAGCAAATTGAAGATGTATTCTCTTGCTTGACGGAACGAGAACAGCAAGTTTTAGTGTTGCGCTTTGGTTTAAAAGATGGCAAACCACGGACATTAGAAGAGGTGGGTCAGCATTTTAATGTTACCCGTGAACGTATTCGTCAGATCGAAGGTAAGGCATTGACTAAACTTCGTAATCGAGGTAAACGAGATAAAATTAAAGACTTCTTATAATTTCATTGACGGCAATAAGTTATTTTGTGTATAATAATTTGGTGGAGTACTACGGTATTTCCCTATGGGCCTATAGCTCAGGGGTAGAGCAACCGGCTCATAACCGGTCGGTCCCTGGTTCGAACCCAGGTGGGCCCACCAACTTTTGTAAAAATAAACCGCTTATACAACGTGATAGTTGTATAAGCGGTTTTTAGTTATGGTAAAATAAATATGTGAATAAAAAGGTCCAATATGTTCAGTAAATATTTTAACGTATTTATTGTTCTTAAGGATATACTAATATATTTAAGAGTAGTTTTATGTTACATAGTGTCATGCTATGTAGTGTTATGTTACATAGTGTTATATAAAGGAGTCATTGTGACAATAAAAAAGCTAACGAACCGTTTAGAAGCGGTATTTACACTAATACCTAAAGCAATAGCTATTGCCGATATTGGTACAGATCATGGTTATTTAGCGGTTGAATTAATACAACGTGGTCGTGCTGATCGAGTGGTAGCGGGTGATGTGCACAAGGGGCCATTGGAGTCCGCTAAAGCATATGTAAAATCTAATGGACTGGAAGATCGAATTGATTGTCGTTTGGGCGACGGTTTGCAGGTTACTGAGTCTGGTGAATTGCAAGGAGCCGTACTTTGTGGCATGGGTGGTTTTCTCATGCGGGATATTATTGAAGCAGGCCCTGAACTATTAGATTTTTATGTATTACAGCCTCAAAATGGGCAAGCTGAATTGCGACAATTTTTAGTGAAAAAAGAGTATAAAATTGTAAAAGAAATTTTGGTAGAAGATATGGGCAAACTATATCAAGCACTATTAGCTGTTAAAATCGAACGATTACCTGAATATGTAAGTGACATAACCTTAAGTATGCAAGATGTATATGAAAAGTTACCATTAGATTCCTTACTTTGGTCAGTGGGCGCTTTATTAGCACAGGAACGCCCGCCATTATGGAGTAAGTATATAGAGCGACTTATTTATTTACGTCAGATTGCTTTAGATAATATGTCGAAAGAATTAGCAAATACAGAAAAGTATAAACTGTTGGAAAAAGAGATTGCAGAATTGGAGGTATTATGATGAATGAGATATTTGATGAAACGAATGAGCAAATTGTCATAGCAAAAGAACAAACAGATAATAAAAAACAAACAGTTGTAGCAAAAGAATCGTTAACTACAGTAAAAGAAGGGGGCGCCACAGTTAGCGTAAAGCAAATCGGTCACATTGTAGAGGCTTTGGCACCTACGCATTTAGCAGAATCTTGGGATAATGTAGGTCTTATGGTGGGACAACAACAGACCGAAGTGACAGGAATTTTAACAGCCCTTGATGTAACGGATGAAGTTGTGGAGGAAGCTATCGCTAAAGGCTGTAATTTAATTGTCAGTCATCATCCGCTAATTTTTAAAGGTCTAAAACAAGTAACGGATGATACCGCATTAGGGCGTTTAGTTTATAAATTAATTAGTCATAAGATAGCTGTTTATAGTGCGCATACGAACTTAGATATTGCTTCTGGTGGACTAAATGATTTAGCAGCGGCTCAAATTGGGCTAGGGCAAGTAACAGGCCTTGAAAAAGTCCATGAAGAAGGGCTGTATAAAATTGTTGTTTTTGTACCCACTACGCACACGGACGCTGTATTAAACGCTATGGGCGATGCAGGGGCTGGACATATTGGTAATTATAGTCACTGTACATTTCACAGTGAAGGAACTGGCACATTTTTACCTTTAGAAGGAACACATCCATATATTGGGGCTGTTGGTGAAATTACAAAAGTAGCCGAAAATCGGTTGGAAACGATTGTTCCTAAAGCTCAATTAGCTACTGTCCTTGACGCAATGAAAGAAGCTCATCCATATGAGGAAGTGGCCTATGAAGTATATCGATTAGCTGAGCCAGCACAGGTGGCAACAATTGGGCGCCTTGGTGTATTAGCTGATACTTTAAGCTGGGAAGCCTTTGTAGAATTAATAAAAGCTGCTTTTCCGCAAGGTCGTGCACGTTTTGGTGGCGCTAAAGTGGCGGCGATTACTAACGTTGCTCTTTGTACTGGCTCTGGTGCTGAATTTATAAAAGCTGCGGCTAAGGCTGGTGCACAGGCTTATGTGACAGGTGATGTGAAATATCATGATATGCAATTAGCTAAGGAATTGGGCATTTTGGTGGCTGATGTAGGGCATTTTGGTACGGAAGTAGGGGCGTCCTCTTTACTGGCTGCCCATATTGAAATGAAATTACGAGAACAGAGTATAACAACGATTCCTGTTCATATCAGTGAAACACAAAAAGACTTTTTCTTTGCATAATCGACATCCTTAGATGTGCTATCTGTTCATATTAATTTTGAGAAAAAGATAATTGACCTAATATCTTGTATCTGCTAGACTTTAAGTAGCAAGTATGAAAGGTGATTGCGAGCGTAAGTTCGAGGAAAGTCCGAGCTCCGCAGGGCAGGATGCCGGATAACGTCCGGCGTGGGTAACCATAGGGAATAGTGCCACAGAAAAGTAAACCGCCGCTTTAGCGGTAAGGGTGGAACGGTGTCGGTAAGAGCGCACCAGCAATGCAGTAATGTATTGGCTCGGTAAACCCCATCCGGAGCAAGGCCGAATAGGAAAGGGATAAGGGTGGCCCGCCTACCTTTCGGGTTGTGCCGCTTGAGCCTATAGGCAACTATAGGCCTAGAAAGATAATCACCACTGCGCAAGCAGAACAGAACTCGGCTTATTGATTGCTTGCTTAAAACCGCTCCTTGGGGCGGTTTTATTTTGTCTAGTCATTATCATTTAAAGAAAATGATTGATTTTTGACTAAACATTGTCGCCGTCATCATACAATTAAAAGTATACAAAGAGGATATGGTATAAGGAGGAATTAGTAATGGCAGTAACAAAAATTGAAAGTTTAGAAGCTTTGGAGACCCTGTTAAAAGACTCTTCAAAAGTTGTGGTAGCTGATTTTTGGGCTACCTGGTGCAAACCTTGCGAATTGATGAATCCTGAAATCGAAAAGTTAGCGGAAGATATGAAAGATGATCTTGATGTGGTAACCATTGATGTAGAAGCACTCAAAGACGTAGCTTTGAAATACAATATCCAGGGTATTCCGACATTGATTTGCTTTAAAAATGGTAAAGAAAAAGATCGCATTGCTGGGTATAAACCAGCTCCTATTGTAGAAGGGTTGATTCGCTCCATTATAAAATAAAGCGATAAAGTATATAGTTAACTTTCAAGAGTATAGCAAGTTTTTATGATATATTCTATAGAAATTAAAACCGTAACGTGTTATACTATCAATACTATTTAATAAAAGATTTATTTAATGTTTAACAAACGGACAGTAAAGTTATTGCAAGCAAGGGGGGTCCACCTGTGAAAGAAAAGACAAATAGTCTGTGGAAATTGTTCCAGGAACGTAAACTCAGTCGCCGCACATTTATGAAGACCTGTGTGGCTTTGACCGCCATTTTAGGCCTACCACCAACAGTATTGAATAAAGTTGTTGAGGCAGCCGATACGAAAGAGTTGCCAACAGTTATTTGGTTACATGGTCATGAGTGTACAGGTTGTGACGAATCGTTTATTCGTTCTACATCGCCATTTGCATCAGATGTGGTATTGAATATGATTGCTTTAGAATATGATGACACATTGGCTGCAGCAGCGGGGGCTCCTTTTGAAGCACATTTACATAAACTATTGACTGAAAAGAAAGGTCAATATGTATTAGCTGTTGAAGGTGGCGTACCTCTTGATGACAATGGTACCTATTGTATGGTAGGTGGTCGTCCTTTTGTTGATGTGTTAAAAGAATGCGCTGAAGGGGCTGCATTTATCATTGAATATGGTTCCTGTGCGGCTTGGGGCGGTGTACAGGCTGCGAAACCAAACCCTACGAATACTGTGTCAGTTTCGAGTGTCATTTCAGGTAAGAAAATTATTAAAGTACCTGGGTGTCCACCAATCCCAGAAGTTATGACGGGTGTGATTATGCATTATGCATTATTTGGTGAAATTCCACCACTTGATGTGGAAGGACGTCCAAAACAATTCTATGGTAATCGCATTCACGATACTTGTTATCGCCGACCATTTTTTGATTCGGGGCTCTTTGTTGAAAAGTTTGACGATGAAGGGGCTAAAGCTGGTTGGTGTTTATACAAGATGGGTTGCCGCGGTCCAGTTACTTACAATTCATGTGGTAACTTGCGCTGGTGGAACGGTTTATCCTATCCAATTCAATCTGGTTCTGGTTGTATTGGTTGTAGTGAAAAAGGCTTTTGGGATAATGACAACTTCCATCAACGATTACCTCAAGTTCAAGTGGCTAATACCATTACGACGGCTGATACGATTGGTACCATTGCAGGTTTAACTGCGTTTGGTGCTGTAGTAGCCCATGGTGGTGTTACCTTGGCTAAACATAAATATGATACGATTCAATTAGAAAAGAAATATCAAGAAGAGCTTGATGCGCAGAAGGCCGCTAAAGAACAGGCTAAGAATGAAGGAGGTAACCACTAATGAAACGTGTAGTTGTAGATCCGATCACTCGTATTGAAGGTCATTTACGAGTTGAAGTCAATGTTGATGAAGCAACGGGGAAAGTAGAAGACGCGTTATCCAGTGGTACGGCTTGGCGTGGTATTGAGTTAGTAGCAAAAGATCGTGATCCACGAGATGTGTGGGCGTTCGTACAACGTATTTGTGGTGTATGTACATCGACTCATGCATTAGCTTCTTTACGCTCTGTGGAAGATGCATTAAAAATTGAAATTCCTAAGAATGCGAATTATATTCGAAATATTATGCATAGTTGTTTAGATGCTCATGACCATATTGTACATTTCTATCACTTGCATGCGCTTGACTGGGTGAGTCCTGTAGAAGCATTAAAAGCAGATCCTGCTAAGACCGCTGCTTTACAAGAAACCGTACTTAAAACATATAATTTAAGTGGCCTTGAACCAGCTGAAACACAGTCCACTACATCGGCGTATCCAAAAGAATTTCCTAAAGGCAATGCAACGTACTATGCAGCTGTTCAAGGGAAAATTAAAAAGATTGTTGAAAGTGGTCAATTAGGTATTTTTGCTGCACAATGGTGGGACCATCCAGATTATCAATTATTACCGCCAGAAGTTCATTTGATGGGCGTGGCTCATTACTTGAATATTTTGGATAAACAGCGTGATATTGTTACACCACATGTTGTGTTTGGTGGGAAAAATCCACATCCACATTATATTGTTGGTGGTATGCCTTGTTCCATCTCTATGGATGATATGAATGCGCCTGTCAATTCGGCTCGTTTAGCTGTTGTTGATGAATCGATTGCATTAGCGAAAGATTTGGTTAATTACTTCTATCTTCCAGACGTATTGGCGATTGGTCAGATTTATGCAAAAGCAGGTATGGTTGATGGTGGCGGCCTATCTAAGAAACGTGTGCTTGCTTACGGTGATTATCCAGATGAACCATACAGTGGTATTCAAAATGGTGATTATTTCAAAAAATGCTTAGTTCGTGCTAATGGCGTTGTTGAAGATTTTGGTCTTGGCGTAGATAAAGCAAAATTCATTCCACTTGAAGGGGAAGACCTTATGAATCCAGACTTCTTGTCAGAAGAAGTGGAACATTCTTGGTATGAGTATCCTGATGGTAAGAAGACAATTCATCCATCAGAAGGGGTTACGAAACCAAATTATACAGGCCCTAAAACAGGGACTAAAGAACATTGGGAATTCCTTGATGAAACGAAGAAATATTCTTGGATTAAATCACCAACCTTTAAAGGGAATGCTTGTGAAGTAGGTCCTTTGGCTAAGTATATTATTGTATATACAAAAGTAAAACAAGGTATTATTAGTAATCCATCCTGGGCTGAACAGATGATTGTTAAGCAGATTGATACAGTATCTTCTGTTTTAGGTGTACCTGCTCATGTATGGATGTGTAGTACCGTAGGTCGTACGGCTTGTCGTTGTTTAGATGCACAAGTAGCTGTTAATATGAGTCAATATTTCTTTAATAAATTAGTGACGAATATTAAAGGCGGCGATACAGCTGTAGCGAATACAAAAAACTTTGACCCTAATACATGGCCAAAAGAAGCAAAAGGGGTTGGCTTAGTCGATGCGCCTCGTGGTGGTTTAGGTCACTGGTGTGATATTAAAGATGGTAAAACAAGCAATTACCAGTGTATTGTACCAACAACTTGGAATGCATGTCCTAAGACAATTGCTAATGAACATGGGGCCTACGAATCCAATATGATGGATACGAAAGTTAAAATCGCCGACAAACCACTTGAAATTTTGAAAGGGATTCATTCCTTTGACCCTTGCTTAGCTTGTGCAACGCACTTGTATAACAAGAAGGGTGAAAAAATCATCTCCGTTAATACAGATGCTATGTGCAAATAATAGGGGGGATTTAGATGTTTGAACAACCGGACAAAAAGCCGTATCGCGTATTTAGTCTGTGGTTGCGTATATTCCATTGGACGATGGTACTGTGCGTAACTTTCCTATTCTGGACAGGTCTATATATTGGTGATCCAGGGTTTAGTATGTTTGTAGGTCGTGAACCGGCAGAAGCTATTAACAGCTGGTTTTCTATGGAAATGATTCGCCGTGTTCATTTTGGTTTTGCGTTTATTTTGATTTTTGCGTTTGTGTTCCGTATTTACGGCGCCATTCGCTATCGTGGTGATCGTTTGTTACCAAAATTCCGTAGCCGTTTATATTGGGATGGTCTTAAACAAACGACGTTACATTATTTGATGTTGCCACGTCAGGAAGAACATCGAGTGCTACGTAACTCGTTAGCGCGTACAAGCTACTTGCTAGTGTATATTATGATGTTCCTTGAAATTTGTACTGGTCTTGCGATGTATTCGCAGATTAATCCAAATAGTTGGTTGGCCATTGTGTTTAATCCAATTAATTTGATGTTTAACGAATATGATATTCATATGGTACATCACTATATTGCGTGGTTCTTCTTGCTCTTTACTGTAGCTCATGTATACTTGGCATTCCGTGAAGATGTTATGGAAGAATCTGGCGAAGTGTCTAGTATGGTATCTGGTATGAAATTCTATCCAGAAGACCCAGAAGATATTGAGGATTTATATGGTAAACGACAGTAATATTACGCTCTTAGGCGTAGGTAATATATTACTCACTGATGAAGGTTTAGGTGTTCACGTAGTGCGTCAAATGGAAGAAGAATATTCTTTTTCCCCTGAAATTAATATCGTTGATGGTGGCACTATGGGCATGGAATTATTAAGCTATATGCGAGGTATGACTAAACTGTTGTTGGTAGATGCTGTAAATGGTGGTGAAACACCAGGCACGGTTTATGAATTTCCACACCAACAGACAGAAGATTATTTTACCGGTAATATTTCAGTTCATGAAGTAGGGATGCAGGATATTTTACGCATTCGTGCCTTACAAGAAAAACCTCTTGAAGATGCGACAGTAATCGGTGTAGAACCTGAAAGTCTAGACATTGGGTTAATGCCAACTGAAACAGTACAAGCCGCTTTGCCGGAGGTAAAACAACGTATTATTCGGCAATTAGAAACTTGGGGAATTGAGGTAACTGAGATAACAGAGGTAACAGAGCGATGATAGAGCATTATGGCAATGTACAGGCCATTTTAAAAGAACTTCAATTAGCGTTAAAGCGTCTGCGTGAAACGGGTGAAACTCACACCATTTATATTGAAAAGACGGGTTTAACGATGGAGGAACAAGTGGAGGTCATGGAAACTTTAGGTCGTGGCTCCATTACGATTAATTTTACAGAGACCGATCAACCTGTTGAATGGTATGAAACGCAATTTTCTGGTATATGGTTAGGCACATTCCGCAATGCGCGGGATGAAGCTATTGTATATACCGTAGAAGTTGGTCGTTATCCAAGTCTTTGTGGTGCGTTTGATGAAGATATTGAAACGGCTGAAGACGAATTACAAACTTGGATTGATGCGGCAGGGCTATAGCTTGAGGCTGTAACAGATTGTAGAATGATATTCTATGAGTTTGTTGCAGCCTTTTTTGTATGTATAAGAGCTTATTTACTTAAAGTAATCATAATTTTATAAAAATAAGAGCATTAATATAAGTGTTGTATGAAGAAAAATAGGGAGTTAACCGATATACCATTGCTTTTATTCATGAAGTTATCACCTAAAATGGCTTTTTTACATGAAAAACTCATGTTTGAAATTGAGTTTTCTAATGGTTGAAAAACTGAAAACTATGATTTAGTTTTCGGTTTTGAGTGAAAATAAAAATCAAAAAGAGGTTGTATGCCCTATAAATACAAAGTTTCTAAGATGTTTAGGATTACTAATAAATAATTACAGTTAATTTAGGGAATATATGGGTTAAATGAAGTTTTGGTACTTTCATTTTGAGTTTAGTTTTCATTGGTAAGATGTGTCCATAGGTTAGTTCAGACAACGAAACAACTAAGACAAAAGAAGCAATAACAATACATTGCGAGGAAACTTGGACACTCCAATTTAAATTATTATTCTTTAATTAGTCTGTTTCAGAATCTAAACAAATCTAATATTTTAGAAAATTGTTTTTATTCCGAAAGGGGCAATTAATTATGAAAAAACGTTTTGCAGCCGTATTCGCAGCAACTGCTGTACTTGGTGTAACTACTGCTTTCGCAGCTAATCCATTCTCTGATGTAACTCCTAATGATTGGGCATACCAAAGTGTAGCGCAATTAGCACAAGCTGGTGTAATCAATGGTTACCCAGATGGCACTTTCAAAGGCCAGAACAACATCACTCGTTACGAAATGGCTCAAATGGTAGCTAAAGCTATGGCGAATGAATCTCGTGCTAATGCAGAACAACAAGCTATGATTAACCGTTTGGCTAATGAATTCTCTGAAGAATTAAATAACTTAGGTGTTCGCGTTGCTGACTTAGAAAACAAAGTAGGTAATGTAAAAGTAACTGGTGACGCTCGTCTTCGTTATGAAGGTTCCGATACAAAAGGAATGATTAGCTCTGAAAATAAAGATAAAAAATCTTTATTCGATATGCGTGGCCGTGTACAATTCAATGCTAACGTAAATGACAATACATCCGCTGTTATCCGTGTAACAAGTGGTGATATGGAATTTGGCGATGCTAAAAACTCTGCTGATGTAGAATTTGATCGCGTATATGTAGCTCATAAATTTGGTAAAGATACAACCGCTGTAGCTGGTCGTTTCGGTGCTGTAGTTGGTAATGGTTTAGTATACGATGATACATTCGATGGTGCTGGCCTTACTTATGACAACGGTAACTTCTCCGCAACTGCTGCTTATGGTTCCTTCATGGAAGGCGGCTTATTTGATAATGCAGACAATAGCCGTAAATATGCTACTGGGTATAATTTTACTGATGAAACTGCTGATAGCAACCCAACTGTTACTATCTTACAGGCAAAAGGTAAACTTGGTGAACATGCAACCTTAGGTGGTTTCTATACCTTTGGGAATAAGAACTTTGATAATGACATCTACGGTGGTTCCTTAGACCTTAACTTTGATAAAGTTTGGATCGGTGGTGAATATGCAACATTCGCTGATGAAGATGGTGTTGTAAAATCTGATGATAAAGATGCATGGGTAGCTGGTATTGGTTATGGTGACTATGATATTGCTAAACAAGGTACTTGGGGTGTTAAAGTTCAATACTTTGATGAAGGTAAATACTCTCCAGTAGTAAGCTCCACTTGGAATCAGCCATACAACAGCGATTACAAAGCTTGGATGGCTAGCGTTGATTACGCATTAGCTGATAATGTAGGTCTTTCTGGTTACTATACATTTAATGCAGAAGACCAAAGCGGTAATGAATTAGGTGATTACTACCGTGCAGAATTAAACTACAAATTCTAATAGAAAAAAATAGATAAATTATCGAATAGTTAGATTATGTTGAAAAATATTTTTATAAAAATATTTGAGAAAGTAATGTAACTTAAAATTCAAAAAAGACAGTTAACTTAAGGGTTAACTGTCTTTTTATTTATTGAGAATAAAACTGATATAGGGCAGTTGAGTTTTTCAAAAGCTTTACAAAGTGAATTTTGTGTGATACTATAGCTGTAGATTCAGTGAAGTACCAAAAGTTGTTGACTGAGAAACGTAAGTCACTTGTGAGGAAACATGGACACTCCATTTAAGATTACGGAGTATTGGAAAATAACGAGTAGGGACTAAACAGAATCATTGTATATTATTTTTCTGTTTTTTACCGAAAGGGGTAATTACAATGAAAAAACGTTTTGCAGCCGTATTTGCAGCAACAGCTGTACTTGGCGTAACAACTGCATTCGCAGCTAACCCATTCTCCGATGTAACTCCTAACGATTGGGCATACCAGAGCGTAGCTCAATTAGCAGCAGCTGGTGTAATCAACGGTTACCCAGATGGCACTTTCAAAGGCCAGAACAACATCACTCGTTACGAAATGGCTCAAATGGTAGCTAAAGCTATGGCTAACGAAGCTCGTGCAAACGCTGAACAACAAGCTTTGATTAACCGTTTAGCTGACGAATTCTCCAGCGAATTAAACAACTTGGGCGTTCGTGTTGCTACTTTGGAAAACAAAGTTGGTAACGTAAAAGTTACTGGTGATGCTCGTCTTCGTTTCCAAGGTTTTGAAGATAAAGGTAACTTCGCTCATTGGGATGTTAATGATAAAGACGAAGATGTTGTAAAAGGCGATAAAGATAAAAAATCCAAATTTGACTTCCGTGGTCGTGTACAATTCAATGCTAACGTAAATGATAATACTTCTGCAGTAGTACGTTTAGTTGGCTCAGGTGAATTCCATAACGCTAACGATTCTGGTGATGTAACTTTTGATCGTGTATATGTTGCTCATCAATTTGGTGAAGACACTAGTGCTGTAATTGGTCGTTTTGGTGCAGTTGTTGGTAATGGCTTAATTTACGATGATACTTTTGATGGTGCTGCTTTAGCATACGATAATGGTAAGATTCAAGCTTTAGCTGCTTATGGTTCTTTCCAAACTGGTAATCTATTCCAGAACTATGATAACAGTGATTTAGAAGACGACTTCTTCATCCAAGATGCTGGTGTTGATTTCGAAAATAACACTACTAAAACTAACCCAACTGTAACGTTGTTACAAGTTAAAGGTAATTTAGGTGAACATGCAACTTTAGGTGGTTTCTACGCTTTTGGTAATAAAGATATTGACACTGATATCTATGGTGGTTCCTTAGATCTTCAATTCGATAAAGTTTGGATTGGTGGCGAATATGCTACATTCTCTGACGATACAATTGAAGCATTTGGTAAAAAAATTGCCACTGATGGTGAAAATGATGGCAATGATGCTTGGATTGCAGGTATTGGTTTTGGCAACTATAACATCAAAGAACAAGGTACTTGGGGTGTTAAAGTTCAATACTTTGATTTAGCTAAACATTCTCCTGTAATTAGCTCCACTTGGAATAACCCATATAATAGCGATTACAAAGCTTGGATGGCTACAGTAGATTATGCATTGGCTGAAAACGTAGGTCTTTCTGGCTACTGGGCATTTAACGGCGAAGATCAAGATGGCAATGACCTTGGTGACTTCTACCGTGCAGAATTAAACTACAAATTCTAATCTTATTTGATAAGGCTTTAATATGTAGTCAAAATAAAACAGGCTCTTTGTCAAATTTTGGGGCGCTAAAGAGATTATGCACTCTTGGAAAGGACATGCGACATAGTTGTTGCGTGTCCTTTTTTAGCATTAATGAATAAAATCCGGTTACGAAATCGTTCAAAGTTTTGTAAACCAAACGAACACCGCTTTAGTACTTTTATTTTGTTGTTACAACCTTCTGTAAAGCCATTGGAATAGGGTAATGTTAAGGCATTAATAATTTCGGTTCTCCAAAATGTAAATGTTTTTAAGAGTGATTGAAACTCAGGTAATTCAGAAGCCTCAACTAAGGATAGCCATTGATCAATGGCCCATTGAATATTTTCTTTATCTTTGAATTTTAAAACATGAGAAAAGGATTGTTTTAGTGTATAGGCACGATGTAATCGGGGCGAATAATGAAACATATCCATAAGTTTAGTAAACTCTTTGTCTGTTAATGATTCAAAGCGTTTAGTTAATACTCGTTTATTGGCTTTAAATGTACGACTTACATTACATAATAGATTTTGCTCTACTTTGCGTACCCGCTCTAAGGCAAAGGTAACTAACCGTATTAAGTGAAATCTATCGGCTACAATTTCAGCTTGGGGAACCAAGATTTCATAACCGAACGAAATTGAAGAGACATATCCATTGTGATGTATTTTACATTATTTCGTATATATCTAGGGAATTGAGCAAAGTATTTCGCTAGTTCCGTAGTATCTCGTTTAGGCAGAATATCTAGTATTTTATGCGTTTCTGGATCAGTAAGAATGACTTGGTATTTTTGACCAGCTGCATTGCCTTTGAATTCATCAATAGATAGTACAGGTGGTAGTGTTGAGGGGCGACTATAGTTAATTTCGTTAAAGACTCTTAGTACTTGGTTTACGCTTACATGGCAATGCTTAGCCACAGCTTGGTAAGATGTTACTTCAGAGAGTTGTTGACATATTACTTCACGAAGTCTTGGGGTTGTTCTAAGATAGCGAGAAGAAAACTCTGTTTTTTCATTGAAAGTGCGTCCGCACGTGCATATATAACGACGTTGACGATATAAGAGAAGAATGGTTTTTTCATTCGCTGTAGTATGCTGAATTTTTCGGTTAGTATAGCCTTTTATTCGTGTAGTTTGTGAATGGCAATTAGGGCATCTATGAGGACGTACAGGACTTTCTACGTAAAGTAAGTATTCTGAGCTAGTTTCACGCATATTTTTTATATATTCTGCTTTGATTCCGAGTAAATTTCCTATATAATTAAGTGTAGACATATTGAGTAAACATCCTTTCATAATGGTTTCGTCGCTTTTATTGTAACGGATTTTATTCAATATGTCTTTTTTTATATAAAAAAGTAGGCGCCAAGAGGACACGCAGTTTGCGTTTCTCTTTAGCGCCCCAAAATAAATTATAGAACCATAAAACAACCACTTCCTTTGGGAGTGGTTGTTTTTGTATGTACAGCCGATTAGTCATGCCTATTCGGCTGTACATATAGAAAGCGGGTTATAGGACAAAATGTGTTGCTGTAAAAGGCGATGAACCTAGTAGTTATCTAGGCTCATCGCCTTTTTAAGTTTTTTTGAAGAAGTTAGAGGTCGGACAAAATGTGTTGCTAAAAATGCTGAAAGCACTTGCAATTACTGACTTAAATGAGGTTTTATCTTCCTAGAAATAATAAATTTAGGAGGATTGCATAGTCATGCGTATAAAATGTATTAATTGTGGATTTTCGTGTAAAAAGAATGGAAAGACAAGTGCCGGAACTCAACGTTGGTATTGTAATCATTGTAAGTCTTCCTTTATCTATACAATAGATAATTCAGCTAAGCAGTTAAAGATATTTCAAAATTGGTTATTTAGTAAACAAAGTCAAAAGGTAATGCCTGGTAAAGGCCATACGTTTCGTAGAAAGTCATCCGTGTTTTGGGATATATGGCCTATGCCATCTAAAATAGAAGAACAACGAAATATTGTATTTGTTGATGGAATTTATTTATCTAAGAAAGCCTGCATTCTTATTTGCTGTGACGAAAAACATGTTCTAGGATGGTATCTTTGTCGTTATGAACATTCTAAAGCTTGGGAAGCTTTATTGAGACGAATCAGAGAGCCCATTCTAGTTGTTTCAGATGGTGGAACAGGTTTTAAAAAAGCATTAAAAAAAGTTTGGCCGAAAGCCAAACATCAGCGGTGTACGTTTCATGCATTTTGTCAGGTAAAGAAGTATACAACTAGCAGGCCTAAAACTTTGGCAGGATTTGAATTATATACCCTTGCTAAAGATTTGTTACATATAGAGAGTAAAGATCAAGCTGTTATTTGGATTACTAGATTAACTAATTGGAAAATAAAGCATAAAGAGTTTTTGAGTGAAATGACCAGAGACGAATCAGGAACTCTTAGACCTACTCATGAGCGTTTACTTAAGGCTGAATACTCGTTAATTAGACTTGTAAAAACGAATACGTTATTTACTTATCTTGAGAGTCCTTTTGCCGAGGCGCGGAACCTTCCAGCAACTAATAATCGGATTGAAGGAGCTGTTAATGCTCAACTCAGAGCCATGCTTAGATTCCATAGAGGGCTATCTATTGAAAGAAGAATAAAAGCGGTTTTTTGGTGGTGTTATTTACACTCACCGAAACCGCTTTCAGCTTCTGAAATTTTAAAAGTAATGCCTACAGACAAGAGTATTGCGAAGCTTTATTCCGATATGAGTACCAAAGCCCAATTAGAAGCTTCAATTCCTACTTGGGGAGATGCTATTCTTTGGGGTGATTTGCATAATTATGATTCTCTTCCTGATAATTATTGGGACTAATCAGCAACACATTTTGTCCTATAACCCTAGAAAGCGGTCTAGGTGAGTGCATATAGCACCACCAATAGACCGCTTTTAATCGGCTCTTTGTCAAATTTTGGGGCGCTAAAGAGAAACGCAAACTGCGTGTCCTCTTGGGCCTACTTTTTTATATAAAAAAAGACATATTGAATAAAATCCGTTACAATAAAAGCGACGAAACCATTATGAAAGGATGTTTACTTAATATGTCTACACTTAATTATATAGGAAATTTACTCGGAATTAAAGCAGAATATATTAAAAATATGCGTGAAACCCGCTCAGAATACTTACTTTACGTAGAAAGTCCCGTACGTCCTCATAGATGCCCTAATTGCCATTCACAAACTACACGAATTAAAGGCTATACTAACCGCAAAATTCAGCATACTACGGCGAATGAAAAATCAATCCTGCTCTTATATCGTCAGCGTCGCTATATATGCACGTGTGGACGTACTTTCAATGAAAAAACAGAGTTTTCTACTCACTATCTTAGAACAACCCCGAGACTTCGTGAAGTAATATGTCAACAACTCTCTGAGATAACATCCTTCAAAGCTGTTGCTAACCATTGCCATGTAAGCATAAACCAAGTACTCAGAATCTTTAGAGAAATTAAGTATAGTCGGCCTAGCAACTTGCCAACCGTATTATCTATTGATGAGTTCAAAGGAAATGCAGCGGGTCAGAAATACCAGGTCATTCTTACTGATCCAGAATCTCATAAAATACTCGATATCTTGCCCAAACGAGATACTACAGAATTAGCTAAATACTTTGCTCAATTTCCTAGATACATTCGAAACAACGTAAAATACATTACTATGGATATGTCACTTCAATTTCGTGCTGTTATGAAAACTTGGTTCCCTCATGCGGAAATTGTAGCTGATAGGTTCCACCTAATACGCCTAGTTACCTTTGCATTAGAACGTGTACGTAAGTCAGAACAAAATTCATTATGTAATGTAAGTCGTACCTTTAAAACCAATAAACGAATACTAATTAAACACTTTGAAGCATTAACAGATAAAGAGTTTAACAAGCTTATGGATATGTTCCATTATTCGCCACGATTACATCGTGCCTATTCACTAAAACAAGCATTTTCTCGCGTTTTAAAATTTAAAGATAACGCAAATTTACAATGGGCCCTCGATCAATGGCTCTCCTTAGTCGCTAGTTCTGATTTACCTGAATTTCAATCACTCTTAAAGACCTTTAACTTTTGGCGAAATGAAATTATTAATGCCTTAACTTTACCCTATTCAAATGGCTTTACAGAAGGCTATAACAACAAAATAAAGGCTCTTAAACGTTGTTCGTTTGGTCTACAAAACTTTGAACGATTTCGTAACCGGATTTTATTCATTAATACAGAAAAAGGACACGCAACAACTACGTTGCATGTGGGTTATAGGACAAAAAGTGTGTGTGGCTAATCCCAATAAGTAGGAAATTCTGTAGATTTATGAAGCTCATTCCATGCAAGTCCATCACCCCATTGAGGGATAGAATAATCTACTTTATTTCGTTCATTAAATCGTTGATAGATAAGCGAAATAGATTCATCTGTGGGCATAACTTTTAATATTTCAGATATAGAAAGCGGTCTAGGTGAGTGCATATAGCACCACCAATAGACCGCTTTTAATCGTCTCTCAAGAGATAATCCTCTATGTGATCTTAACATATCTCTTAATTGTGCGTTTACGCCACCCTCTATGTAGTTATTAGTTGTAGGCACTGAAATATCTGCCATCTCAATAAAAGTAAATAAAGTATGCTGTTTAACAAGCTTTAATAAGGAACTTTCAGCTTTTAATAAACGCTCATGAGTAGAGCGTTTATTACCATTTTCATCGGTAGTCATTTCTTGGAGAAACGTATTATACACGGTTCTCCAATTTCTTAGTTTTTCAATCCATGCACAAGCAGATTCTGATGTTTTCACCCAAAATAACTCACGTGCAATCAAATATAAATCTCTACCCGCCATTGTCTTAGGGCGACTTGTTGTATATCGTCTAACTTGGCAAAAAGCATGAAATAAACATCTCTGATGACTTGCCAAAGGCCACACGCTCTTAAGTGCTTTTGCAAACCCTGGACCACCATCAGATATGACTACCTTTGGTTCAGCAATCCGTTCTATTAAGCAAGTCCAAGCTCTAGAATTTTCAGTTCTACACACATACCACCCTAATACATGCATATCATCACAACAGATTAAAACACAGAGTTTTCTTGAAAGGTAAATCCCATCAACATACACAACATCTCTAGGTTCATCAATCTTTGGAGGAAGTGGCCAAAGACTCCAAAACCGCTTTGTAGAGCGCCTAAAAGTATGTCCTTGACCAAGCATATCCTTTTGGACTTCTTTACTAAATAACCAATTTAAAAAACTTTTAAATGACTTTGCCTGAGTATCTATTTGTAAAGTAAATGCTACTTTGCACCCTTTACAAAACCATCTTTGCGAACCTGATTTCAATATACCGTGTTTTATAGATTTTCTTCCACAATTAGGACATTTTGCTATTCTCATAATCTTCTCCTCAAAAACTCGTATTTTAAGAAGATTAAATGATAGTTAGCCCAGTTCTGGCAAGGGTTTATAGCACATTTTACACACACTTTTGTCCACCCTCAAAGTTCGGAAGAAAAAGATTAAACCGCTATAAACACAGATGGTTACTGATGTTATAGTGGTTTTCACACACACTTTTTGTCCTATAAGCCTTGCATGTCCTTTCCAAGAGTGCATAATCTCTTTAGCGCCCCAAAATTTGACAAAGAGCCAAAATTTGACAAAGAGCCCCATTTTGTCCTATAACCCTAACATTTAATAAAGAAATTTTAAAAAGGCAATCCTGTTAAAACAGAATTGCCTTTTAGTATTAAATTAGATTAAACTGTTCACTAATTTATAAAATTAGAATTTGTAGTTTAATTCTGCACGATAGAAGTCACCTACATCAGTACCATCTTGTTCTTCACCATTGAATGCCCAGTATGCAGATAAGCCAACGTTATTAGCTAGTGCATAATCTACTGTAGCCATCCATGTTTTATAATCGTTATCATATGGTTGATTCCAAGTAGAGCTAAATACAGGGGAAACTTCTGCAAGATCAAAGTATTGAACTTTAACGCCCCAAGTACCTTGTTCTTTGATGTTATAATTACCAAAGCCAATACCAGCTACCCAAGCATCATTACCATAATCTTTATTAGCTGCATCTTCAGAGAATGTAGCATATTCGCCACCAATCCAAACTTTATCAAAGTTAAGATCTAAGGAACCACCATAGATATCAGCATCATCTTTTAATTTTAATTCATTGCTATAAAGCTCACCATTATCATTAGTGAATGCATAGAAACCGCCTAAAGTAACATGTTCACCAAGTTTCCCTTTAGCTTGAAGTAAAGTTACTTTTAAGTTGTCATCTGCATTAGTATAGCCATCTTTATTAATATCTTTTAGAGATTTAAAAGCGCCTTTAACGAAAGAACCATAGCCTGCTAATGCTTGGAAGTTACCATTATCGTATGCTAAAGCAGCACCATCAAAAGCGTCATCATAGATTAAACCATTACCAACAACTGCACCAAAACGGCCAACTACACCAGTAGTATCTTCGCCAAATTGATGTGCCACATATACACGATCAAATGTCACATCAGTATCTTGAGAATCACCAAATTCAGTATCGCCTGTAGAAATACGAACAACTGCAGAAGTATTTTCATTTACAGTTGCATTGAATTGTACACGGCCACGGTAATCAAACTGAGATTTTTTATTGTAGCGAGAATTGTCTTTATTATCTTCAAAGTTACCTTTCTCTTCAAAGCCTTTATAACGAAGACGAGCATCACCAGTAACTTTTACATTACCAACTTTGTTTTCCAAAGTAGCAACACGAACGCCCAAGTTGTTTAATTCGCTGGAGAATTCGTCAGCTAAACGGTTAATCAAAGCTTGTTGTTCAGCGTTTGCACGAGCTTCGTTAGCCATAGCTTTAGCTACCATTTGAGCCATTTCGTAACGAGTGATGTTGTTCTGGCCTTTGAAAGTGCCATCTGGGTAACCGTTGATTACACCAGCTGCTGCTAATTGAGCTACGCTCTGGTATGCCCAATCGTTAGGAGTTACATCGGAGAATGGGTTAGCTGCGAATGCAGTTGTTACGCCAAGTACAGCTGTTGCTGCAAATACGGCTGCAAAACGTTTTTTCATTGTAATTACCCCTTAGGGTACGATAATAGGAAAATTATATAGTATGGTGTTTTAACTTGATGTTTTCATGAGTAATCAATAATGTAGTAGGGAGTGTAACTTCTTCTACCCACCAATGCCAATATTGATATTGATTGGCACGAACCCAATTAGGATATTGTTGAT
Source organism: Veillonella criceti (assembly GCF_900460315.1). Classification (NCBI taxonomy): domain Bacteria; kingdom Bacillati; phylum Bacillota; class Negativicutes; order Veillonellales; family Veillonellaceae; genus Veillonella; species Veillonella criceti. The sequence continues at coordinate 2,198,356 of NZ_UHIO01000001.1, forward strand.
GACAGTACCAATAGAAATGCATTGGAAAGTTGGATGGTTTCAATTCTTGCGAATTAGTAGCGATTAGTGTAAGTGGTGTAACTGCTTTTGGTAACAAGGTAGGTAAGAGTGTTAGTAAGTTTTTTTCGATAAGCGATTCCTTATATAGGGTCTTATTAGGGCATGTGAGCGCTTTATGATGGCTTTGTGGACATTGATAGTAAATATAATGAGTGCCTTTATAGTGACGTGTTAGACCAACTAATTTATGATTACAATGAGGGCAGCGTAATAATCCTTTAAATAAATATTTACATGGTATTGTATATTTGGCATATGTATTATTGTTTTCATGTCTATTTTCAGTAGTATTGGTTATATTTGATGGAGGATGCAGTGGTGCTGTGGCACTTGCCATAAGAGGTGAGATTATATTATTAGCACAAGATAAGGGAGATGAGATTGTTTTAGACGACGCGTTTTTTAATAGTTGTTGTACGGTTTCAAATGTTTGTTTATCTATAATGCCGGTTGTATAGTTTTTAATACCGTAAAAGGTGCCGATATATCTTTCATTCCTTAATAATTTAGATATCGCTGGATAGGAACGATGAATATTGTGAATATTGGCTAGATAGTGCATAGTTTTATGAATGGAATGGGTGTTTAGATAGTATTGAAAAATATCTCGAATGATAGGGGCTTGGGCATTTTGAATGATATGCTTATTAGCTATGCTGTAGCCGATAGGCAGTTTACCTGAAATTACTTCGCGTCGTTTAATCTTGTCGGCAAAGACGAAATGAATACGCTCAGAAGTTGTATCTGATTCATTCTGAGCGATAGAGAGTTTGATATTTAGATATAAACGGCCTTGAGCTGTATGGGTATTATATTCCTCTTCCGTAGTTTCCCAAATTACATTATGCTGGTCTAATAGAGCTTGGTAGGTGTAGTAATCGGATACGTTGCGAAACCATCGATCAAGTTTGATGAAAAGGATACAATCAATGTGACCGGCTTTTATATCACGAAGCATACGAGCAAATTCCTTACGACGCCCAGGGCAGCTACGGGCTGTAACACCTTCATCTCGATAGTAATCGACAATTTGGTAATGGTGTTCGTTAGCATATTGACGCAAACGGTTTTCTTGTGCTTGTAAAGAATAGCCTTTCATAGCTTGTTCTTCATGAGATACACGAATATAGAGAGCAACACGTTTCATAAGTATAGTGTAGGTCAATACAAATCAAACATTGATACCGCATCAAGGTGATTGTATTGAACGCCTCCTTTCTTGAATACCGTATGCCACTCGTATTATTTGGGGAAGTTAAATTTAACTTACGTTAATAGCGGTAATTAGTAGTATAGTACTATGTTGATTGTATTCAAGATAGTCGAATAACGTAGTGGAATATGGTATACTTAGTTATAAGCTTTATGTTAAGACATAGTAATAAGAGGTTTATGAATAGCCTTAAAGAATATTGAATTATGAGTAAATGTATATGAGGATTATGATGAGAGATTCTATAAAATTATTGGCCATTGATTTAGACGACACGCTAGTGCGTGATGATAATACTATTTCAGAATATACACGTAAAATATTACAGCAAGCGCAAGATAAAGGCATTCAGATTGTGATTGCTACAGGTCGTATGTATCAGACGGCGCGACCTGTGGGGCTAGCCTTAGGCTTGGGTGATTTGCCAATGATATTGTTTTCTGGTGGGTTAGTACAGCGTATTGAATCGGGTGAAAAACTATGGGAGCAAACCATTCCTGTGCCGATTGCTAAAGAAATATTAGCATTAGCACGTGATAATGATTGGTATGTACAGTCATATGAAACGGATGCGCTATTAGTACATCATGAAACAGAGCAATCTCGTTTTTATGAGAAAACGGTAGGTGCTAAAGCAGTTTATATAGGCGATGATTTATATACTAATGTAACGGGCCCTAATAAATTGTTATTTTTAGAAGAGCCGGCAAAGTTAGAAGTAATTTCTAAGTTATTGCAAGAGAAATATGGAGATGTGCTAGAAATTGTACGCAGTAAGGTGAATTTTTTAGAAATTAACTGTGGTCACTGTACTAAGGGCAGTACGCTAGCTAATATGGTGACAGACTTGGGATTACGGGCTAGCGAGGTGGTAGCCTTTGGGAATTCTCAAAATGATATATCCATGCTTGAATATGCGGGGACTGCTGTGGCGGTAGCGAATGCAGAAGATAATGTGAAAGCAATCGCTCAGATAGTTTGCCCCTCTAATGAAGACGATGGCGTAGCCCATTGGATTGAAGAAAATATATTGTAATGAAAGGAGTTATATTGTGGAAGGGAAGTTTCGTTTGCTCATTGTAACAGGAATGTCAGGCGCTGGTAAAACACAAGTTATGCAGGCCTTAGAAGATATGGGTTTCTTTTGTGTCGATAATTTGCCACCCGTATTAATTCCTAAATTTAGTAATTTATGTCGCCAAGCAGGTGATCGTATCAATCGAGTCGCCTTGGTAGTGGATATTCGTGGTGGACAGTTTTTTGAAAGCTTGTCAGATGCTTTGACGGAACTTAAAGAAATGCAAGTACCATATGAAATTGTGTTTATGGATGCGACTGATGAAACTTTAATTCGACGCTATAAAGAAAGTCGTCGAAGCCATCCGTTAGCACCAGAGGGGCGTATTACGGTGGGGCTTAAAGAGGAGCGGAAGATTTTAAACTCGATACGCCCACGTGTAGATTATATTATTGATACGACTAATATGAAGACGAGTCAGTTAAAAGCGTATTTAAAACAAAAGTTTTCACAGCTAGATGATAAGGAACAAGGGATTGCTGTGTCTGTTGTGAGCTTTGGTTTTAAGTATGGGATTCCATTGGATGCTGATATGGTGTGGGATGTACGATTCTTACCAAATCCATATTATAATCCAGAATTTCGTCATAAAACGGGGCGTGTGCCAGTGGTAAATCAATATATTCACTCTTTTGATATAACAGAACAGTTCCTAAGCACAATGTTTTCTACGATGGACTTTTTATTGCCTAATTATGAAAAAGAAGGAAAGAGTCAATTGTAGTAGCCGTAGGTTGTACCGGGGGCATGCATCGTAGTGTAGCTATGGCAGAAGCCTTATATAATCATGTGCAGGCCTTAGGCTATCGGGCAACTATAGAGCATCGCGATATGTTTAAGAATAATGTAGAAGAAGATTGTAATCCACGGGAAGTAACAGCGGCAGAACTTATATAAATGACCGTAGTAGAATAGAGGAATACGAAGTAATTCCTAATTTATAACAAGCGATTATCCGCCTGGATAGGAGATAGAAATGATACATATGTCTGGCTTCCGATGGTTGACCCCAGGTTTGAAGCTAAAGCGTTGGCTGGTGCTTTTTGGCCTTGGTATGCTCCTCGTTATTGTAGGGGTTGCACTTATGCTCAACTATGAATGGTTGTCCTATTTGAAGATTTATTTTTACAGTTTATTTATGAAACGACGGGTTCTTATAATTACACAACATTAGCTTCGGTAGGTTTCATTACGATTGTCTTAGGTATTGTCCTTATGACAATTGGTACCAGACGGGTCGGGAGTGCGGTTGTGCGTGCAATTATTCCAGCCGATACGGATAAAGTAGGGGATTATATTTTTCAAAATATCCGCATGGCAAAAGGACCTAAAGTTGTCGTAATTGGTGGTGGTACTGGGTTATCCACATTATTGCGTGGCTTAAAAACACATACCTCTAATTTAACTGCTATTGTAACCGTGGCTGATGATGGTGGCTCCTCTGGCCGATTGCGTGAAGACTTTAAGATGATAGCCCCTGGTGATTTGCGTAACTGTTTAGTGGCTTTAGCAGAAAAAGAAAGCCTTATGGAACAGTTATTTCGGTATCGTTTTGGTGGTGGTGGCGATTTAGCGGGTCACAGTTTTGGCAATTTATTCCTAACTGCGCTTACTCAAATTTTAGATGAAGATGTGGATAAGGCGTTAGAAGCATCGAGTAAAATTTTAAAAGTGCGCGGTCGTGTTATTCCCGCATCGATACAAAATATTGCACTTATGGCTGAAATGGAAGATGGTACGATTGTAGCAGGGGAAAGCCAGATTCCTAAGGCGAAGAAGAAAATTAAACGCTTATTTACAGAACCAGCTTCACCACAGCCTCAAGGAGCGGCTTTGCAAGCCATTGATGAAGCAGATGCTATTGTATTAGGGCCAGGTAGCTTATTCACGAGTATTATGCCAAATTTGCTAATAGAGAAGATTGCGGAACATATTAAGGCAGCTAAAGCGCCTAAATTTTATATTTGTAATGTTATGACACAGCCTGGTGAAACCGATGGATTTACAGCCGGCGATCATGTGGCAGCGGTGCAACGCTTAATCGGCCATGGCCTTATTGACACGGTAATTGTTAATGATGTGCCATTTGATGAAGCGGTCATTGAAAAATATAAAGCAGTTGGAGCAGAACCGGTACAAGTAGATACGGATAAATTATCTGAGTTAGGAGTGCGGACGGTGCGTGCTAGTTTGATACAGCACCCTGAAACAGCCGTTCATGACTCTGAACGGCTTGGCAAAGTTGTTATGGATGTGATTTATGCGATGCAGTCTGGTTTAGAGCCGCACATTTTAGAGTATTATTTAAAACGTGAAGATCGATAATGATTTAGATTATTAATGATTTTGGGGATTTGAAGAGAGAAAGGAGGAGCCTATGTCATTCGCAGAGGATGTAAAAAATGAATTGTGTCAGTACAAGAATGAAGATACGCTATCGGCTAAAGTAGAAGCATCTTGTTTATTGCGTATGGGAGGCTCTTTGCTTCTTGGAAGTCAAGGTCGTGTAGGTATTCGTCTTGCCACGGCTAATAACGCGGTGGCAAGACGAGTTTTATCTATTTTACGAGCTCATTATGCGCTACATACGTCAGTATTGATTCGTCGTGGTTTAAATTTGCGTAAGAAAAATGTGTATACATTGACGGTGGAACCAACAGTAGAAGGGCGAGCCGCATTAGAAGATTTAGCTCTATGGCCGATGGATATAGATTTACCGGAAGCTTGGCTTACGACGATGGAGACGCGTCGTGCTTTTTTGCGGGGTGCTTTTTAGGTGGCGGTTCAGTAAATAAACCAGAAAGTGATTATCATCTAGAGTTTATGACAGGAAATGAACATTTTGCCCATGAAATTGTAAAGGTCCTTCGTCTTTTCCATATTATAGCTCGCGTAACAGAGCGCAAAGAAGCGTATGTCGTATATATTAAAGAAGGCGATGCGGTGACTGATTGTCTACAAATTATGGGGCACAGTCAGCCTGATGTCTTTTGAAACCGTTCGTGTAGTTAAGAATGTACGCAATCAGATTAATCGTCAAGTTAATTGTGAAACGGCGAATCTTCAGAAGACAGTAAATGCAGCTGTCCGTCAACTAGAAAGTATTCGCATTATTGAACGGCATCAACCGTTACGAGATTTACCACCCAAATTATTAGAAGTAGCACAACTACGTTTAGATAATCCTGATTCAAGTTTACAAGAATTAATGGAGCTTATGGAGGGGCGTATTTCTAAATCGGGCATAGGGCATCGTTTTAGAAAATTAGAAAAAATGGCACTATCATATGAGCCTATGGGATTAGAGGAGTTTATGTAAAATATATTTAGAATAGTTAATAGTTATATAGTGACTACTAGTGTATAAATTAAATGAGAAGAGGTAAGGAGGCGTTACTATGGTTCAAAATTTAGATGTAATTAAAATTAAGGCATTACCAATTTTGAAAGAAGCTAATGTTTCCTCGGCTTATATATTTGGTTCTCATGCTAGAGGTGAAGCTACAGAGTTCAGTGATATAGACTTATTAATTGATTATGGTGCTAGTACAAAATCAATGTTTGAGCTTTCAGAATTAAAATATAAATTAGCAAAAGCATTAAACAAATCTGTTGATTTAGTTTCTACAATTCATTACGCAATGATTATTTTTCTAAACAAATTAATAAAGACAAAATTTGCATTTTAGGTGAATAATATGAATAAAGATAAAAATAATATTATTCAATCGATATATTATATTGAGAGACTAATATTGTTAACGAATTGATTTAAAACTGAAGACGAGTTTTTATATCAAGATGAATTAATAAAAGATGGCGTAGTGTTAGGGATACAAACTATTTGCGGAGTATGCCAATAAAATAAGTTTAGATGTAAAACATAAGTATCCCCATATCCCGTGGCGTGCTATTGCGGATTAACGTAATATTATTTCTCATGATTATGGACGAGTTGATTATAAGTCAATCTGGAAGACATTTGAAGTGGATATACCAGTTTTGCAAAAGTCATTAGAAAATTTATTGAAGGAAGAATTTGGTGAAGAGTATCTAAAATAAAAGAAGAGCTTAATTAAATAGTTGTAGGCCTTATGAAAATTCTCATTAAGATGTGGATTTATTATGAGGTCTTTTTCTATGTTATACTAAAGAGGTATTATTGTGTTTTAATAGGAGGTTAGATTTGAAATTATTGCGTAATAAATATCGTTGGTTAGCCGTATTAGTAGCTTTGTGGACTCGTGGTGTTAGTTTTGTTATGGGGGCACCACCAGCTACTATAGATGTAACAACAACTAATTTTACTTCGCTACCAGTGGTATTGACGAAGAAAAGATACGCTTATTTTTTCAGATAGTCCAGAATATGTAAATAAAAATGGTGTATTAGCGGCAGGCACTGTAAATGGCACTGGCCGTGTTTATTTTTATCATGTAAATGAAATGCCTGAACCGCAAAAAATAGCGATTATTATGGAAAATACATCCAAGCAAATCGTTGATGTAGTAATTCACCGTGAAGTGGTGACGAAACCAAATCGTGAATATTTTGTGGTTGGTGTGAATTATCTCGAGAAGAGTTAGATACTCCCTATGTCTCCGCTAATCATACGTGGCAGGCAGCTGCACAAACAGAGCGGTCAGCGGTAGCGGCTGGGCTTATTAATGCTGAAACGAACAGTTCTAAATCTCAGCAAGATACTAATACGAAACAGACTAGCAAGGATGAAGGGCAGGGCTTCTGTTGAGGGGGCTATTAAGCGAGATGAGCGTGGTGTAATCATCCCTGCTTGGCTTGATGATACGTATAAGAATAGGCAAAAAGAGACCACTAAGGATAAAGAGGTATCTAAAGAAGAAAAAGTACAGCAAAAAGCTCGTTTAAAAGAGGCTGATAATTGGCGTAAGGAA
>NZ_UHIO01000002.1 GCF_900460315.1 Veillonella criceti
TGTTTACTAAAAGATTAACAGAGGGGCTTTCTAATGAAGAGAAGAAACGGCAAACGGAATTAGAAGAACGTAATACTCTATTAAATGCAACCGCACAGTATAAGCCTATTTCATTAGATGGTATTGATCTTGTCAAAGAATATTATAGAGCGGATAAGCAATTAGCTGAAGAAAAACAATTGTTGGAGTCCTTTAACTCTAGTGATGGTAATATTGAACGTCAAAAAGAAATTAGTTTAGCATATTATAGCTATGCTCGTGGTTCTTATAAACAATTAGGGGAAGATCATTTTAATAGAGTGAAAGCGTTAGCTAGTTCAAAAGAACGTCAGGAATTAGAGAATTTATTAGATATAGGTAGGCGTGTTTATCAACGGCAATCTAAAAATCGTACTCGTATTTGATTTATGGTATACTATATATACAAAGAAGAGCTATTAACGTGTCGTGGCGTTAGGCTCATCTAAATTGAGAGAAATATAAGCCTAGCGTGTAAACGTTAGGCTTATTTCTTTATTATTTTTCTTGTAGTAAAAAGGATAACATATTAGGTAGGGAAATCCTTGTTAAATGTAATGAAAACGCCTTACAGGCGAAAATAGAGTGTTTTTTTGATATAATAAATGCGTTGCTCCCTCCAATTCTGGCAACAGAGGGGAGGTGTTTCATAAATGGAGATACTATCCAATTTCTTAATCTCTGTCATGGCAAATGTAACTAGCTACTACATTTGCAAGTGGTTAGACGGTAGATAAGCGAGCAACTAGCCCAAGAGGTAGCTCTCTATAAAAAGTAAAAACCCCACGGTGAGCAGACCGTGGGGTTTTGTTTTGCTCCATAAATGGAACTATCCAATTTCTAGCTTACTTATATTATAGCAGGAATGAACTAAAAAGGCCATTCAATGATTGGTAAATAAAATTATCGAAATATTTACCAATAAATAAAACAGGGCTTTTTTCTTAAAATAAAAATGTGCAAAAATAATATATTGATAATATAAGGTTTTGATGGTAAAATGGATATAGGGAAAAATACTTATTGATAATATAAGCCCCCCATAGTGTTTTTAGGGCTTTTTTCTTAAAATAAAAATAGGGAAAAATACTTATTGATAATATAAGCCCCCCTATAGGGGTTTTAGGGGTAAAAAATGATTGAAAAAAAAGAAAAAAAATTAACTGAAAAACAACTTTATAATGCTAAGGTTAAGTGGTTTAAAGAGCATGAATATGAAGAAGTAAAGCCATTAGAATTTTATAGAGATTTATTTCCAATAGGAACATTTGAAAAAGAAAAAGATTATGATTTAGAGCATAATACAGGAAAAGGTAAACCGAATGGTATTATGGTACGTCTTAATGTAAAAGAGGGTCGGAAACAACGGCTTATTTTTGATGATTTAGAAACGATTGAATATGAAATAGGGAATGAAAATGTGATTTTATCTCCGATAGGTTATTTTGGACGATCTAGAAAAAATGAAAATGCAAAGTTATTATATGCGATGGTATTTGATTTAGATGGACAAGAAATGGAGCAATTGAGAGATACTTTACATCAAATGAAAAAATTTATACCGAAAGCAACTTATGTTGTGCTTTCAGGCCATGGTCTACATTTGTATTATGTGTTTAAAGAGCCAATTCGTTTAAATCAACATGTGGTACGAGAATTGAATAAGTTAAAAACAGGGCTTACCAAGAGGATATGGAATTCTTATACTTCATTAGTAGATCCTCAATTTCAACCAATTGCACAAGGCTTTCGTATGGTAGGTTCAGCTAGTAAATTAGGTAAGCGTTATCCTGTGCGAGCTTATCGAGTAGGGGAACGAACAACGATAAAAGAATTAATATCTTATTTTCCAAAAGATTTAAAGGAGTGGAATGAATATCGGATTAATCTTGACTATGCTATTACAACACCAAAAGAAGAAGCAAAAGAATTGTGGCCAGATTGGTATCATAGACGGATTGAATTAGGTCAAAAGCCTAATCGTTGGTATGTTAAACGAGCGTTGTATGATTGGTGGCTTAAACGGTTGCGTGGTGGTGAGATTAAGGTAGGTCATCGCTATTTTGCTATTATGACATTAGGAATTTATGCAATGAAATGCGATATTTCCTTTGAAGAATTAGAGAAAGACGCATACTCTTTGTTGGTACCCTATGAAAAATTAACTGATGATGATGGAAATCATTTTACTGAAGATGATATAAAAACGGCTTTAAAGGTGTATCATGAGGGAGCGTGTAATTATCCTAGAGATATGATTGGAAAGTTTGTTGGGCTAGATATGCCGATTAATAAACGAAATTATCGCACTCAAGAAGAACATTTAAAATTAGCAAGAGGGATAAAAGGTTTAAAAAAACAGATGGGCGAAGTAAGTGAAGGTAGACCTAAAGGTAGTAAAAATAAGGACTATCCTAAAGCAGAAATTATAAAAAAATGGAGAGCGGATAACCCGACAGGCACTAAAGCGGAATGCAATAGGGCTACAAAAATAGATCCTAAAACAATTAGAAAATGGTGGAATAGTGTTGAAATTGCTTATGAAAGTAGACCTGAACAAGAATTAAAGGTAGCAGAAGATATATCAAAATATTCTGAAAAGGAAATAAGGTGATGAGATATGACACAAGATGGAATTTATATAAATCAACTCTATACTACTATTGAAAGTTTATTGTCAGGATATGAAGAATTAAAAGCACATGTTATTCAATCAGTACTACCTGAATCTAAACAAATGGAATTGATAGAAAAGCTATTAGAATCTCAAAATAACGTTAAATCTAAAAATTTACCTGATTTAAAAGCCATTCAAAAAGCAGAAGATGAATTTCAAGCTTGGAGAAATGTATTGATTGATTTAAAGATTATGGATGGGGAAAAAATTTGTTACACTGTCATTCTGGATTAGTTTAATGTTAAATGAGGGTAATCATATTCCATGCGTACACAAAAAACGGTTGCATGATCACAATGTGTATGCAGCCGTTTTTATGTTATACTAAAGATAGGCAAATGATATTTCGAATTGCATAAAAGCACCCCTAATATTACTATTAGGGGTTACTTTTTTTTTAGTTGATCTAAAATTTTATCAATAAAAATTGTTAGTTCTTGCGAACTTGTTATTTTTTCGAATTCTCTGTTAAAAATTTTATTAATCTGAATACCTAAGTCGATGTAATTACTGCATTCGTTGGCTATATACTTTACTTCATCTATTGAGGAAGCATTCGTAATTACATTGCCAAAATTTTTGTCAATTTCAGCAGCGAATTGAAATAGCTTATGCTCTCTTTCTTTTCGCTGCTCTTTTTTTGAAGCAAGTTTAAAAGCCTTATTTATTCTTGCTTCTTTCTCGGATAAATTTTTCTTTTTGGCATTTAAATTTTCTAAATCGGCATTTAATTTATTTACTTGTTTTTGTAAATTATTCATATCAATTTATCCTCGCTTTCCATCAACACATTGATGGCTCATTCCCTTTATTTTAATTTTGTTTGTATCATATATTTTTCACTAATACTATGATACAATATTTTTAAAAATAAAGGAATGCACGCTTAGGTGTTAATTTTTATAAAATAAAAATTAACACGCGTGGTCTGCGACGCTAAAAAAGAAAGAGGTGTAAATAATGGCAATCTATAGATGTTCACTCAAAGTAGCAACGCCTGGGTCAGGTCGTGCTTCCTTTGATTATATTTCCCGTGAAGGTAAATATAAAAACGTTCATGGTAAAGAAGATTGCATTTACACCGAAACTCAAAATTTACCGACATGGGCAAATGATAATGGTCGTAAATTTTGGAGAGAAGAAGAAAAGAAAATGGACGGCTATAGAAAAATTGAGTTAGCTTTACCTAATGAATTATCCAATGAAGAGAATGTTCAGCTGGTGCAGGAGTTCTGTCAAGAACGCTTTGGAGATAATTATGTATATTCCTTTGCAGTTCATGATACAGATGGTTCTTTGAGTGAAGAACGAAATATTCATTGTCATATTATGTTTTCTGAACGGAAAATTGATAAAAACCGGGAAGAGCCTACTAGGGAAAATTATTTTAAAAAAAGCCGAACAAGAAAAGATGGATCAATTAGCGGGGGCTATAAAAAAGATGAAAATATTTGTGGATCTAACAGAAAACAATGGTTAATTGATACACGTCAAATTTGGGAGAATCAAATTAATAAACGGTTAGAAGAAAAAGAATTGCCCTTGGTAACATCAAAATCATTGGAAGAACAAGGTCTTGATCGAGTTCCTATAGATGTATCAAGGGAAGATGTTCAGCTATATCTTAGGACAAAAAAAGCTAGTGAGGATATGGAGCTTTATTTAGCTGTAAAAGCAAGTGGTGGCTTAACTCAATCTGATATTGATAAAGAGAAAAACGCTATTTCTTTTGAAGAACGGTCAATACGAAAGAAACAAGAAATACTTATTCTTACAGAATATCCAAAGTTAATTGATCGTTATGTAAATCGTAATTTTTATGAAGTTCAAGCTAATGAAAAAGAATTAGTAGAATTGTTTACTAAAAGATTAACAGAGGGGCTTTCTAATGAAGAGAAGAAACGGCAAACGGAATTAGAAGAACGTAATACTCTATTAAATGCAACCGCACAGTATAAGCCTATTTCATTAGATGGTATTGATCTTGTCAAAGAATATTATAGAGCGGATAAGCAATTAGCTGAAGAAAAACAATTGTTGGAGTCCTTTAACTCTAGTGATGGTAATATTGAACGTCAAAAAGAAATTAGTTTAGCATATTATAGCTATGCTCGTGGTTCTTATAAACAATTAGGGGAAGATCATTTTAATAGAGTGAAAGCGTTAGCTAGTTCAAAAGAACGTCAGGAATTAGAGAATTTATTAGATATAGGTAGGCGTGTTTATCAACGGCAATCTAAAAATCGTACTCGTATTTGATTTATGGTATACTATATATACAAAGAAGAGCTATTAACGTGTCGTGGCGTTAGGCTCATCTAAATTGAGAGAAATATAAGCCTAGCGTGTAAACGTTAGGCTTATTTCTTTATTATTTTTCTTGTAGTAAAAAGGATAACATATTAGGTAGGGAAATCCTTGTTAAATGTAATGAAAACGCCTTACAGGCGAAAATAGAGTGTTTTTTTGATATAATAAATGCGTTGCTCCCTCCAATTCTGGCAACAGAGGGGAGGTGTTTCATAAATGGAGATACTATCCAATTTCTTAATCTCTGTCATGGCAAATGTAACTAGCTACTACATTTGCAAGTGGTTAGACGGTAGATAAGCGAGCAACTAGCCCAAGAGGTAGCTCTCTATAAAAAGTAAAAACCCCACGGTGAGCAGACCGTGGGGTTTTGTTTTGCTCCATAAATGGAACTATCCAATTTCTAGCTTACTTATATTATAGCAGGAATGAACTAAAAAGGCCATTCAATGATTGGTAAATAAAATTATCGAAATATTTACCAATAAATAAAACAGGGCTTTTTTCTTAAAATAAAAATGTGCAAAAATAATATATTGATAATATAAGGTTTTGATGGTAAAATGGATATAGGGAAAAATACTTATTGATAATATAAGCCCCCCATAGTGTTTTTAGGGCTTTTTTCTTAAAATAAAAATAGGGAAAAATACTTATTGATAATATAAGCCCCCCTATAGGGGTTTTAGGGGTAAAAAATGATTGAAAAAAAAGAAAAAAAATTAACTGAAAAACAACTTTATAATGCTAAGGTTAAGTGGTTTAAAGAGCATGAATATGAAGAAGTAAAGCCATTAGAATTTTATAGAGATTTATTTCCAATAGGAACATTTGAAAAAGAAAAAGATTATGATTTAGAGCATAATACAGGAAAAGGTAA
>NZ_UHIO01000003.1 GCF_900460315.1 Veillonella criceti
ATGTTTAATAAATTAGTTTGGGATGAACAAGAATTTAAAAAAGCGCATATGTGCTATAAGAAGATAGTAAAATTCAAGATGAAGTCTTTACTCAGGAAGTGTTAGATAATATAATCAATGTTTTAGTTCTGTTAGATGCATTTAGCCTTGAGAATATCGAAGATGAGGAGCTTAAATTAATGGCGAGAGTGAAAACTTTATATTTACTAGGCTATATTAACGGTAAGCAGTGTGATGGCGTATGAATAAAAAGACATCGATTCAAGACAGTACTTTTATAAAAGCTGTAGAAGTTATGACAGACGCAGTACATAGAAATATTAAAACAGTATTTTTTACGGTGAATACAATGGACGCATTAAATGAAATTTGTGCTAACTTTGGTTTTTATGACTATAATATCACTCCGTTTACAATGGAATACAACGGAAAGACATTAGCTTGTTACGCTACTAAAGCAGAATATAACCTAAGAAAGCAAGTATTAAAGGATAGAATTTACGTTAAAAAAGTGAGGGTATTTATTATGGAAAATATAAACTTAGTTGAAAATATAACTTGTGAAAATGTAAATGAACTTGACGATTTTGATGTTGTTATAGAATTATGAGAAGTTGCGTTGAAAGCGCTGAAACAGGGCGTAAATGGAATGATGTATTAGCTGAAATGTGTATACGTTGTTATAGAGAGGGTAAGCGTGCAGGTTTTGACATGAGAAAAGCGTATGATGAAGTAGTAGCGACATTGTAGCAGGGCCTAATAAAGAACAGCTAGTAGGCCAATTTAGGGGGCGTTGTGTTATATCCATAGCGCCTTTACTCTTATTCAAGGTAGGTTCTTCTGGAGCGTATGGAGCAATTACGGCAACTGTGATCGCAAGCATTAGCTAGATGTAAAAAATAAACTTGCCTTGCTTTCGCTCAAAATTAAGCAAAAGTCTAAAAGTCGTGTTTTGCTACTTTTTAATGTGGAATTGTTGACAAAAGTTGACATTGAACAGGCTCAAAAAAGAGCAAGTTCAGATGTTGATAAAAGTTGACATTCGCTCAAAATTGAGCAAAAGTTTAAAAGTCGTGTTTTGTTATATCATTTCAACATGGCCAACATATAAAACTTGAGAAAACTTGAGGTTGAAATGTTAATGTTTGTTAAGGTCAAAACCTTATAAAACCTGATATTTATTTTATGTATTAAGGGGGTAACGTTTTGCGACACCCTAAAAAAGAGTATAGCGAGATTTGCGAGGCCCTAAAAAAGAGGTATCCTTACATTTCTGACTCCCTAAAAAAAGAGTATTCGGAGATTTCGGAGGCCCTAAAAAGGAGATGATACAATGATAAAAGCTAAAATTAGTTATAATCCTAAAGAAGATAAATGCATAGTAGGTGAAGTGTTGAAACAGTTTTCTGTTGATAAATATCGATTGAAATTTATTTCTAGGCCTGTTAATGGAGAACTTAGGACAATCGCATATATTAACCCTAAAATTAAGGGTATAAAGTAGCGATAAATGCAGTAATGGCGGTGCTTTTTGCTTGTTTATATGCCTTGAAATATGGTATAATAAAGATAGTTAAATAAGCAAAGTACCGCTATTGTAATTGACGAATTATAATGGTAAGGCAAATAAATAAAACTGAACTGGGTTCAATGCGCAAGGGCTTAGGAATGTTGAATAGCCGTGGGAATAATAAATCTCTTCTGGGTTAGAGGAGTGCTGTTATTTCCTCGGCTTTTTATTTTGTCCGTGGGACTTATTTAGCTAGGATACTAAGCATTACCTTCTTTTAATGTTGAGTACAACTCTGTTAAAGTGGTTTTGTTTACCTTCGGCAACCACAAACAATATTCCCCGCCATAGCTGTAATTAAATTACAGCTATGGCGGGGTGTGTTGTATAACCTTACTTTAGGGATAAAAAGGAGAATGAATTATGAGTAATAACGCAAACCAAAGCGGTAATAATGGGAATGAAAAGCTGTTTACACAGCAAGAAGTAGATAACATTGTAAAAGATCGTCTTGAACGTGAACGCAAGCGCTACAGTGCAGACGCTGACGCTATGGGCGAATTAAATAGACAGGTTGCAAGCCTACAGGCTGAATTATCACAACTAAAAGAAGATAAGGCAGCACAGGCGGAGCAACTAAAGACTGAAAAAATTAAAAATGCAATTATTGATGAATTAACCAAAGGTAACGCAATAAATACAGCTAGTTTAGTACATGTATTTAGTGGTGGCGCAAATATTAGTGATGATGGAACTATTATGGTAACAGGAGAAGATGGGAATGCTGTTTCTGTAAAAGACGGTGTAAAAGCGTGGTTGAAAGAAAATTTATGGGCTGTTAAAAATACATCTCAGCCGGGCGCTGGTAGTGCCATGGACCCTGGGCGTGCTTATGATAGTGATGCTGTAATGAGTGATTCATTGCGTGAAGCCTTTGGACTAGTTAGAAAGGATTGAATATTATATGGCAACGATTGAATTAGCTTCTAAATATGCTTCATTAGTAGATGAGAAATTCACAACGGAAAGTAAAAGCGACTTGTTAACTAATCAAGATTATGATTGGATAGGTGTTAAGACGGTGCGAATATATAAAGTTAGCACTTCTGAAATGAATGATTATGATCGTGATTTAGAGGGCAAATACGGCGGTAAATCATATTATGGCGAGGTTAAAACGCTAGACGCAACCACGCAAGAAATGACATTAAGCCGTGACCGTTCATTTACATTTGTAATTGATAGATTAGATGATGAGGAAACAGGAGATGCATTAGGTGCAGCGAAAGCTTTAGAACGTCAATTGCGAGAGGTTGCAATTCCTGAATTTGATGAGTACACACTAAATAAGATTTGTACTGAAGCAGGGATTAAACCTAAGGCAAAAGCATTGACTGTTGATAATATTGCTACAGAGATTTTAACGGCTACTAATGCGTTAGACAATAAAGAAGTACCAGAAGCAGGGCGTATTCTTGTTGTAACACCTGATACATACTTCTTAATGAAACAATCTAAAGATATTGTTATGAATACAGAAGTTGGTAGCGATATGCGTATTAAAGGGGTAATCAGTAGCTTAGACGGTATGCAAGTATTGAAAGTACCTGCTTCCCGTTTACCAAAGAATTTCGGCTTTATGGTGGTTCACCCTGTAGCCACAGTATGCCCTCGTAAGCTAAACGATTATAAAATTCATGATAACCCGCCAGGGATTAACGGCTTCTTAGTTGAGGGGCGTTTATGTTATGATGCCTTTATTTTGGATAATAAAAAAGACGCTATTTATTATCAACCTATGACCGTTAGCACAAGTGCATAATTCAGATAGAGAGATGATATAGAAATAGCCACAATGGGGAATGATACGCCTGTTGTGGCTGTTTTATTAGAAAAGTAATTCTCTTATTTGCGCTGTAAGTATAGATAGTTTAGATATAAATACCTTAGGAGATTTTTATTTGTTAGTACGGATTAAATGAGGTGGACGGAATGGGATATTATGAAAAGACATTAGAACTTATGCGATTAAATGATAAAATTCATGTGCTAAAAGCTAAACTATATAGCCTTGATGGGGTAACGGTTAGTTATATATCCAATACACCGAGAGGTAAAGGCCATAAAGGGGATAAAATAGGGCATATCGTGGCTAATAGAGAAGAATTAATAGCTGAAATAGCAGCCTTAGAGAAGCAGAGCGAGCCGTATATTAAAGATGTGCGAAAGGCGTTGCGGGCGTGTTGTAATTATGATTTATCGAATAGTATAGAATCTCATAGACTTGTTAGTAATGTAATCGTATATAATTACACAGTTGAAGAAGTAAGCGAATTAAGTGGTAAGAAAATTTCACAAATCCAAAGGAACATAAGAACTTATCTTAGTCGCATGAAAGAGCGAGAGGAAAAAGGTACATTAGATATTAAATCATACTATTAAAAATAGGCGAGCGCATGGCCCGCCTATGAGAGGTGATAATATGATGTTTCCTATATTTAATTGTAGGGGGCAAACGCGTTTTAGGGGGCAAGCCTAGGGGGCGCTTTTAAGGGCAAACATATAATAAAAATGAAAAAAGAAGAAATACTTCAATCTTGTATAAACCTAGTAACTACCTGAATAGTTGACCTTTTGAAACAAGATGAAATCTTTCTTCTTAGTGTTTTTAATAATGGAGCGGAATTTGGGAACACCGCTTCATTATTGCTTTTCTAGCTGTATTTATTAGAAAAGGGCAAAAAAAGGGCAACTATAAATTAATAGTATTTAGTTTTTCTATTATATTTTCTTTCATATGTTCCGTCACATGTGAATATATTTCTAATGTAGTCCGAGGGTTATTGTGGCCAACTCTAGCCATGATAGCTTTAAGGGGACACCTAATTCACTTAGTAGCTAATATGTTATAAGTAATGTTAATTGTTGCCGTTGATGTCTAACGCTTTAATATCTTATTGATTTGTTGCGTTTCGTAAGGGTGGCCATTCTGATTGATGAATATATAGCGTTCTTCTTCTGGTGGCTCACCGAGGCTCATATATTGCCATCTATTGGAGCGTATAAAGAACTCTATAATTTCTTTTGACCTATCATTAAGAGGAACTTTTCTATAGCTGTATAGGTTTTTTGGTGTTCCTCTAGTTCTAGTGCTGGCGTCATAGCTACCGTTTACATCAATTGCACCATTGAAGCGGTTGTAATCACACTCACGGAGCGCTAATAACTCCCCTATGCGTAAGCCTGTAAATGTCATAAATTCTATCAGAAGGCCTATACGCTTATGAATGTTGGCTAACTGTGCAAAACATAGTTTTAGTTCGTTATGATCCAGAAATTTATTACTTGCTTTTCTAATCTCGGTAATAGTCTTTGGCTTTGCTTTTATAGTAATGTCTAAAAAGTCCTGTACATTAGCTATATACCCTTTTCGCCTTGCGTATTGCAGGGCGTTTTTTAGTATGCGTAAAAGGCTACATGTGTATTTATAAGTTGCACCTTGTACGTGATGAAAATTAACCAATACTTCTTCAATATATATGCTTTTTAGGTCGTATAGTGGTATATCCTCAAATAAGGCTTTTAAGCGATTGAATGAAGAATCGTAGGTATTTTGAGTTCTAGGGGATACAGTAGGCTTATAATAGTTTATCCATTCTTCTATTACTTGATACAGTGTTACGGTAGGCGTAATAGTCTTAACTTCTAGCGCTTCTTTAGCTTCATTTATTTTGCACATAAGCTTTGTATAGGCTCTTTTCTGGTGCTTAGGGCTATTACCTTCTAGGGTAACAGATACCCGCTTCATAGTGTTTGTTTTAGGGCATTTGTACCGTTCATAGTAACGGTATACCGTGCCTTTTTGTGTTTGTCGTTCCTCTATCCACATGTCTATTTGTCCTCTCTTGTGGGCGAGAAATAACAAGCCTATTACAGGTTAACATCTGTTAATAGTGATACTCTTGTTAGAAAAATAAAGGGTTCTAAGTTATAGTTTTGCTTTTTTCGATAAATTTCTTCTATAGATTCTAAAGTTAGCTCTAATAATATATTTTCATGGTCTTCATAAAATGAACGCCAGTTTTCGAAGTCTGAATCTTTTATATTAACTACAGGAATTTTATTTTCACTTAGTAAAGTCACATAAAGCGACATTTCTAGAAACTCATCATTATCATAATTAACTATAACTTTAAAAATATTATTATCCAGTGTTATATCAATATTAAATGGGTAGTAATATAAAAAATCTGTAAAATTTAAATTTAGATATTTACATAGATTGTTAAGATATTCAACATTAAGTTGTTGAAATTTATTAGATATTAAATTCTGGATAAAAGTTCTTGAACTGTTAGTTTCAGTTGCTACCCTATAGGCTGTTAAATCTCGTTCATATAATATATTTTTTAGTGTTGATATTATCATTTATTATCACCTCTAAACATATATTAGCAGAATAAGAGCGGTAATTCAATGATATTTTAAATTATATTGTAATTTTATAAAACATTGTATTGACAAAATATAACATTGTGATTTAAAATTTAGTTGTAATTTGAAGTTACAATGAAATTTAAAAGGAGGAAAAGAAATATATGCAGAATAGAATTGAAGTAATGGCGAATGTAAAAGTTCAAATACTTAGAGAATTAATGTTAAAGCATGGTTTATCTTCTAAAGCTTTAGCTAAAGAAGCGGGAGTAGGTATTGTAACAATATATAATTTGTTACGTGGTAAACCATGCGGAATACCTATTGCTAATAAATTGGCTAAGGCTTTAAATGTTCCTGTAGACGAATTATTCACAGTGTAAACCTCAACCTATCATATTATCATCTCTCTAACTGTGAATATTCGTTTGTAAGGCGTTTTTATTAAGAAAGGATGTGTTTGTATGGAGCTAATACAACAAGAGTATGCAAGACCTAAATTCTTCATGATTAAGTACAATGTCAGCCGAACTACATTGTGGCGGTTATTGCAGAATATGAAAACACGGCCAAAGTTTAAGAATTCATTTAGACGAACTAGCCCAGGTGTTGAATTAATCAATATTGCAGATTTTGACCGCTTCATGGTAATTCGAACCGCAGAACTAGAAAGGGTGTGATGGATCATGTCAGAAAAAGAAAAAGCCGCTCCATGTGCGCCAACACATGAAGCGGTAAAGGAAAGTAAAGCTAGCAGGCTTTATACTTCCTTTTTATTATATCAATTCCCCGCAGGGATATCAAATGAAAGGGGATTATATGTTTAGAAATGGGAAATATTTCAACGGTAGAACATTTTTACATCAACAATTAGGTGATGACCTTATAAACGAATTAAAAATTTGCCGTATTAGACAAAATAAATATGAAGAAGACGGTAATATATTTAATCGGGATTTAATGTTTTATAGTGAAGAATATGGTGTTTATAAAACGCTACCGAGTAAGAAATTGAACGCAGAAATACGAAGGCGAATAAAAAATATTTCTAATAACCGTCAACGAGAAGTGCGACTGTATATTGAAGATATGGCAGAAATTAAGGATATAAAATTTGAAAACTATATAGCAACTAAAAATGTTATTCTTGATGTTTTTAATCGAGCAACATTCAGGTATTCGCCTGATATTATATGCACTCGGTATATACCTACTGAATATAATCGCTTACAGAGTGAATGCTCTATTCTTGATAAGTTTATGAATACAATTACTTGCGGTAATAAAGATATAGAAAACCTGCTTTACGAATTTATAGGGTATTGCTTATCGCCAACAATATTTATACATCAATTTTTTATTATTATTGGTGAGGGTAGCAATGGAAAAGTACATTTTTTAAGTTGCTAACGGAATTATTAGGGCATTGGAATGTAGGCAATACGCCACTAAATAAATACGGTGGGCGCTTTGAGTTAGCCGGTATGGAATATATAGCTGTTAATATAGGCGATGACATAAGCGATAAGGCGCTATTAGAAACAGATAACCTAAAGAAATTAGTTAGTGGTGACCCTGTCAAGGTAGAGCAGAAAGGAAAACAAGGATATGTTATATATCCAACATGTAAGCATATATTTAGTGCGAACACTATGCCTAGGGTTGTAGATACAAGCGGGGGCATGAAAGGCGTTTTGTGGCTATTCCATTCAATGCAGATTTAAAAAGAATGGGATCCTGAAATTTTAAACAAGATAATTGAAGCGGGTGGTCTTACCGTACTTATGAATAGAGCGCTTGAGGGGTTACAGCGATTACGTTCAGCTTATCAATTCACAATGTGCGATGAAGTCTTACTCACTACTGAAGAGCATTTGAAAGAAATGAACCCCTTAGCAATATTTAATGACATGTGGCTTAATAATGAGTTTGAACCCTATGAAAGCCCTACTGCTAAAGAATTTGTTTGTGTACCGATTAATGAAGTGGTGGCTAATCAATATTACAAGTTTTATAAAGACTTTTGTAAGCAATATGGATTTGAGGCGTTAGGAATTACTCGATTCAATCGGGAGATGAAACGGCTAGGATATGAAAAAACTAGGTGTTGGAATGGAAATTTACGGGGTAAATATGTATATGCTCTAATGCTCAAAGAATGCGCTAATTCATCTAAATAAAATGGTGCATTGAGAATGCAGTATTTATAAGGGTTTATCGGTGAATGCTCTAAATGCTCTAAATATTTTTACATTATAAGTATATATAAGTATATAAAGTATATAAAGTATATAAAGTATATAAAGTATATAAGTATATAATGAGTTAAAAAAATATGGTGCATTTGTTGCAATGACTACAAAGCCAGTAAATACAAGGGTTTGTATGCACTTTTTTTATAAATTAAATTGGTGCATGCAATAAATTATGTGGTGCATACAGTAGAACTGAAAGATAAGGAGATAAGAT
>NZ_UHIO01000004.1 GCF_900460315.1 Veillonella criceti
AAAAAAGTCAAGGGTTGCCTATGGCAAGAATTTTTCTCTGAAAAATTCAGACCCTTGACTTTGTTTATTTTTCCGCTTGCATAATTGACGGCTGGGAAGGTATGACCATCGGGAAAACCTTCCCCTTGTCTATCCTTACGCCTTAGCCATTAATTTGTGACGTCTTGATTTCAAATAATTCTGCATGGTGAAGGTTCCACAATCGCACAAAACACGAAACCAGTCCTCACGTTCATACATTGCATATTCAAGCAAATCTGCATACTCAATAACGCCTGTATCTTTGCAATACTCAATCATTTCCCGAATTGCTTTGTGTTTATCTGATGCAAGCCCGATTACATCGTAGTAGTCTAAACCGCCATATTGAGTTACTTGTGATTCAGCATATCGGGCTTTTTCAGGATTATCGAGATGGCATAAATACCGAGCATAACCACGAACGCTATTTACAACCTCACAACCAACACCACCGATGGTATCAAAAACTTCTTGTGCTTGTGCTTTCGTTTTTACTCCTTCAAAAGCCAATAACACATGATAGTGTGGCTTTTTAGGCTCTCCACCTGGGTTAATATCCTTGTCATGGAGTGGTGAAATTAGGCATGGAATGAATGTTTGCTCTAACTTGTTTTTCCAGTCCGCCGGTGCAGATTCCGGATACACTACTGTTGCGTAATTTCTAGTACGAGTGCCAGCTCGCTTTTCTGCACGCTTGGCATCGTACTCACGTTGTTTTTCCTTACTGTTTGTCGCCATAAAAAAATGCCTCCTTTGTCAATCAAAAATCTTTGAAAGACAAGGAAGGTCAACGTGAAAATTTCTTTACTTTACTTTGCGTTGATGTTGAAATTTTCGCCCAATCATGTTACTATGAGTTTGCGAAAATTTGTTGGTGTTGACCTTCCTCGTCACGCCAACTTGAGCACATCGATTTTGCGGGTCGATGTGCTCTTTTTTTTGCGTTGCTTTGATTTTACCACGTTTTTCAACTTTGCGAAACGGTAGTTTTTCTTGTCTTGGGAACAATGAACACTATGGGGGGTGTCGTAGTGACCCCCCATAGTTTTTTTTTGCGTCGCAGACCTCAATTCATTTCTCCAAAATGGAGAAATGGGTAATTAAGCATTCCTTGTTTTTGAATTTTAGTCTAGGAGCGTTTTTAATTTTTGATCCTGTGATTTTCTACATCTGAAACTCAAAAATCGCTTAAAACGCAAAATTCGCAATTTTAAAAACATAATAATGCCCACTTACGCACATAACATCTCAAAAGTATCAAAAAGACATTTTGATACAGTTTAGTTATTATGTGTGTGGGCTTGCGTTGCAAGTGATTTTGCGTACCGCAAAATTGTCGGGGAAATTTCCCCGAACCCTTTTTTGGGTAGCCAAGGGCTGTTCGAAACGCTACGCTCTTTCAAACAGCCACAACTTCATCGTTGGGCGGAAAATAAAAAAGTCAAGGGTTGCCTATGGCAAGAATTTTTCTCTGAAAAATTCAGACCCTTGACTTTGTTTATTTTTCCGCTTGCATAATTGACGGCTGGGAAGGTATGACCATCGGGAAAACCTTCCCCTTGTCTATCCTTACGCCTTAGCCATTAATTTGTGACGTCTTGATTTCAAATAATTCTGCATGGTGAAGGTTCCACAATCGCACAAAACACGAAACCAGTCCTCACGTTCATACATTGCATATTCAAGCAAATCTGCATACTCAATAACGCCTGTATCTTTGCAATACTCAATCATTTCCCGAATTGCTTTGTGTTTATCTGATGCAAGCCCGATTACATCGTAGTAGTCTAAACCGCCATATTGAGTTACTTGTGATTCAGCATATCGGGCTTTTTCAGGATTATCGAGATGGCATAAATACCGAGCATAACCACGAACGCTATTTACAACCTCACAACCAACACCACCGATGGTATCAAAAACTTCTTGTGCTTGTGCTTTCGTTTTTACTCCTTCAAAAGCCAATAACACATGATAGTGTGGCTTTTTAGGCTCTCCACCTGGGTTAATATCCTTGTCATGGAGTGGTGAAATTAGGCATGGAATGAATGTTTGCTCTAACTTGTTTTTCCAGTCCGCCGGTGCAGATTCCGGATACACTACTGTTGCGTAATTTCTAGTACGAGTGCCAGCTCGCTTTTCTGCACGCTTGGCATCGTACTCACGTTGTTTTTCCTTACTGTTTGTCGCCATAAAAAAATGCCTCCTTTGTCAATCAAAAATCTTTGAAAGACAAGGAAGGTCAACGTGAAAATTTCTTTACTTTACTTTGCGTTGATGTTGAAATTTTCGCCCAATCATGTTACTATGAGTTTGCGAAAATTTGTTGGTGTTGACCTTCCTCGTCACGCCAACTTGAGCACATCGATTTTGCGGGTCGATGTGCTCTTTTTTTTGCGTTGCTTTGATTTTACCACGTTTTTCAACTTTGCGAA
>NZ_UHIO01000005.1 GCF_900460315.1 Veillonella criceti
TCCAAATCATGAACAACAATACAAATTCCTTTTCCCTGTTCACAATAGAATTTTCCTTGGCGAAAAAATTTCATCAGCATATACTAAATCGAGTGCTGCTGTCGGTTCATCTAACAATAATAAGTCTGTATCTTGTGCCAATGCTTTAGCAAGAAATACGCGCTGTCGCTCACCGCCACTTAATTCATTAATAGTGCGATGGCGAAGCGACCAAATCCCCACGTCTTTCATGACTTGATCTACAATAGCTTTGTCATGCGATGTTTCATTTTGCCACCATTTCAAATACGGATACCGAGCGGTTAATACTATCTCTTTAGCTGTATAACCGAAATTTAAGCTAATATTTTGTTGCATATAAGACACTTGCCGCGCAATCTGTTTATCTGTTAACTGCTTTATATTATGGCCATTTAAAATAACCTCACCAGACTGTATCGGAGAGAGCCCCCGTAAAGACTTTAAAAATGTCGTTTTACCA
Organism: Veillonella criceti; assembly: GCF_900460315.1. Lineage (NCBI taxonomy): Bacteria > Bacillati > Bacillota > Negativicutes > Veillonellales > Veillonellaceae > Veillonella > Veillonella criceti. The sequence goes on from NZ_UHIO01000005.1 coordinate 482, forward strand.
GACCCATTGGGCCCAATAATACCTACGAATTCTCCACTTCGAATGGTAGCAGATACATTATGTAATATAACTTGCCCACTTAAGGATACACTCATTTGGTGTACTGCTAACTCCATCTAAATGCCTCCTTTTTGACGAACACGACGCAATAAATATAAAAAAATATGGAGCCCCTAAAAGGGCTGTCATAATGCCTACCCTAATTTCACTTGGTGCCGCTACTATACGTCCTAATGTCACAAAGCACAAGGAATACAGCCCCTGCCAGCGCTGATGTTGGTAATAAAATTCGATGATGGCCCACTAAAATGCGCACGATATGAGGAACAATAAGTCCTACAAACCCAATAGCGCCACTCACACAAACAGCTACAGCTGTAATAAAAGAGGCAAGAAATAAAAAGAGTACTCGATATAACATAACAGGAGCACCCAGGGCCTTAGCTTCTATTTCACCAAGAACTAGCACATTTAATTGACGTCCTAGCATCATTAAAATAGAACTACACACTACAAAGGGACCTACTGCTAGCAAGACATGCTCCCATCGTCTAAAATCAAGACCACCTACCATCCAAAACAAAAATTCTCGCAAACGATATTCATTCATCAGTGTTAACATACCAGAAGTAAAAGCCCCCAATAACATACTAACAGCAACACCTGCCAATAATAACGTAGCCGTTTCTACACGCCCCCTTGCATAGTCAATATAATAGTTATCGCCACAGCTAAAAAAGCCCCTATAAAGGCAAATAAAGGCATATAAAACATACCTAGCGATGTTAACCCCAATGAAATAGCAATAACCGCACCTAACGAAGCCCCCGCCGAAACGCCCATAATACCAGGGTCTGCTAACGAATTTGAAAAAATGCCTTGCATAACAGCCCCAGCTAAAGCCAACGATGCACCAACCATAAGACCTATCAATACCCTCGGCATTCGAATATACCACAGTACCGCTTCTTGTTCTGGTTCTAATGGTGTAATGATTTCTATTGGTAACCCCATCCCCTGAGCCAAGCTCTCTAGTCCACCCACAATCGGAACTTTAATGGTCCCTACGTGTAAAGCAGCAAGTACTACTATAATCAATACGCTTATTAAGGCCAAAATACTAACAATTTGTTTTCTTCTTCTCATACATTGTTTCCCATTCTCTTATTTTCATTTTCTCACCTATATTCACATCTACAGGTATTACCTTAATTGAAACTCTACATTCAAACTTGTCCTAGTACTCACAGCTTCCGCACCTCGTCTAGCCGGTTCAAACCGCCAAGTACTTACTGTATCTAAAGCAGCTTGATCTAGTATTTCACTGCCTGATGAATCAACTACCCATACAGATTCTACATTTCCATCTACTCCAATAGTTAAGCCTACACCCACACTACCACGAACGCCTTGATTTCTAGCTGAGCGCGGGTATCGTGGTTTTGGTGTATAAATTGGCACCGGTCGATAAAAAGTCGCATCCACTACTTCGCCATTTTCATCGCCTTGAATGCCTGGGTTGGTCACCCGTGCCAAAACCTGCGCTACCACCACGCCCATTACCTGACGTTTCACCACCAAAAGTACTTTCTAAACCAGCCCTATCATCGCCCTGTTGCTTAATATCCTGATGCTTAGTAATGATACTATCATCATTACTACTCGTTAAGGGATCCGAAATTCAGGCAAAGTAGTAATAGGTGCTATGGCTGGTAAATTGACCGTAAAATTACCACTACCATCACGCCATCCCCGCCACTATCAGGTGAGCCTTTCGGTACTGGCCGTTTAATTTCTACATAGTCAACCTCAATATGATTCTCAGGCTCCTCAAATTTCGGTGTTTCAGGCCAAGGTAAAAAAGGAATTGATAGCAAAACTATGGCGTGAAGACTAAGGGAGGCTATCCAAGGTTTCGTCCACATATTTTGATAATTCATTTACAATTGCTCCTATCTTTCCTCAGCAGCGATTGGATACTTTTGTATGCCTGACTTTTTCACTGTATCAATAACACTAACTACACGCCCATAATTTACACCAGCATCACCCCGAACAATAATAGCCAAACTAGGATTTTTACTAACCTCGGTTTCTAAACGGTGTCTTAATTGTCCCTCTGGCACTACTTCTTTTCTAAATAAATTGTCCCATCTGATGCAACGGTAATAGGAAGCACTTCATCTAAACTGACTTTAGACGTAGCTGCTTGTGGCAATTGAATAGGTACACTTTTTTGAACAACCATAGTAAGCATACTCATCATAAAAAAGACAAGTAAAAAGAAAATAATATCGATCATAGGGATAATCATTAATTTGGGTTGATGATCTATTTTCATGGATTTAAGCTTCATAGCGATTACCTGCATTCGTATTAATTACATAGATTGACGTTACATATTCTATATCAGCAATCAACACATTGACACGTTGTGCTAAATTAGGTATGAATCACTAATGCTAAAAATAGCCACTAACAAACCTGTAGCAGTAGCAATTAAAGCTTCACCTACACCGCCAGTAATAGCAAACGGTTCACCTGACTCAATAGATAACACACTAAAGGAGCCAATCATTCCAACTACGGTACCTAATAAGCCCAATAAAGGGGATAGAGTAACAATCGTTTCCAAATAATTTAAATATTTTTTCAACTGAAATACTTCATGCATAGCAATACTTTCAGCTACATCATTAGCATTTAAATCCTCCGTCCGTTCATCAATTGCCTCTTTAATAATCTTACCAGCTACCACCAGCTTCCTCACAGATAACTTTAGCTTCTTCTAATCGATTATGTCGTAATAATTCAGGTAAACGCTCTTTTAACAATTCAATGTTTGCAACAGCTCCTTTATAACATAAATACCGATTAACCCCAATAGCGACTGCAATAATAGATGCCAGTAAAATGGGGTACATAACTAAACCGCCCTTGTGAAATAATGCTAATAAATCCACGACTATAATCCCTCCAGCCTAAAGGTAAAAATAAAAAAGACACATCTACGAAGATGTGTCTATAACATAACTAAGAAAATAAAAAATTCACAATTTATATTATCGCCAATCCCCTCCCCATCGCTCGTAGGTAAAACGGTGATTCTTCTATAGGCAGTTCTCCTGGCTTAGATTCATAGCTTACCTCGCCTTCCCAGATTTAACCAGTGGCAATGTGAGGTTTGCTCCTCTTACAGTGGCGGGACCGCATCGGCTTATACCGATTTCCCTATTAAGTCTAATGACACCTATATATTCTCTATTTAATTAAGTATTAACTATAGTTTATATAACTCTAGTATATGACTGTCAACCATATACCTATATTTAATTTTTAAAGTTATAAAATCAAATATTTTAACTTATTTTTTTAAATTTATACCTCGTAAATTAACGCCCAATAACATAATGCTCAAAATTCCACAAAACTATTCCTGCATAAGTACCAATTAATCCATACAATGGCAATATTAAACACCACAAGTTAACAAAAAAATACCTTGACTCAACGGATACTTAATATTGACTTTGACCCAGATACCTCGTAATGATTTAATAAAAAGCACTATCATCATTAAACAGCTAACTACTAAATAAAATATCCAAATTAATTGTAGTACTGGATGTTCATGGTTTTTTAAATGTAAATCTACACCCTTGGCCAAACCACTTAATATACCAAGGTGACACCGCTTCATAACGCATCATATTATTCTTCTTATATGCTGATACCCATAAACTGTCAGTTGATAAATAGCCTTGATAACAGTCTGGAAACCGATTCTTTATCTACTAATCGAAAATAATAGGTACTACTACTCGCTTGCGTTAACGCACTGACTGAAGGGATATTAATTGTACTACTTCTTTATCTGGATATATATCCTTAACCGCTTCAAATATTTCAGTATAGGAATAGATATCCCCATCAACAGATGAAAACTAAAATATTCCTTAGCTGCTAAAATTTATGCTCTAAATAGTCTATTTTTTTGAAAAAATAAGAGTAACCAATTAATAAACCTCCCGAAATAAATAAAATAATACAATAAGGAGCTGCTATAAGCCCTAATATTCTATGAGTGAATAATAGCCTATTGTACTTTTTCTATTAACTAATCTTCGATGTAAAAATACCCTGCAAAACACGTAATTAAACTTATAAAAGTAAAAACCAACAATATAATACGACCATAATTTCCTAACCCTAAATTACTATGTAATTTAGCCAACCAACGCGTTAGTACATTCAAATAGTCATTATTATAATAGCCTGGTATAAATTCATTATTTACTGATATCCATTCATCATTTTTACCATAAAATGATAACGAATTAATCCATCACGCCCCGGTTCTTTAAAACGAATCGTTAGCATCGACTTTTCAGGTCTAATAGTCATGTGAATCAAGTTGCAAATTAGAATTTTCTTTTAATACTTCTTGTACTTTAACATCACTATTGCGCCACATTGCTGCCCCTGTATAAGGCGTTCCAAGTTGATCAAAATGCACAAAAGAAATACTTCTAACCATAATCACTAAACCTGAAAAGCAAAGTAAAAAGAAAATTGCTAAACTAACTATACCAGCATACTTATGTACTCGATACCAACGTCTCATATATTTATCAACCTTCTAATATTCATAACGAACACCTAAGGTATAAGTGCGACCAGCCGTTGCTTCATTATCGTAAAATTCTCTATCAAATATATTATCAATGCTGAATTTAACTGTAAAATCAGGTGTTACTCGATAGCCCACACTTGTATTGACTAAGAAATAACCATCATAAGCCCCATACTCACCACCTGGGGCATTGGCATTTTGACGAGGACTCACATATTGCATATCTAGCAAGGCAATCCATTTCGCTCTATCATACGCTAGCCCTGCATGGAAAATATGTTTAGGCACACCATAATCAACTTGATTATTATAACCAGATTGATTCGTATTTGTGATTTCAGGCCCACTCACTTTGCCCATCTGCCAAGCATAATTAATATACGAGCTTAAATTATCATTAAATCTATGTTCATAATTTAACTCAATGCCACGACGATTTTCTTCCCCATAGTTAATATATTGTTTATATTCAACAATACTACTATTAGGCGCATAAAAATATGTATAAGCTACTTTATCTTTTGTTTCTACTTGATATAAAGAAATATCTAATGTATCTTTATCAGTTAAATGACGTTTCATCCCCACTTCCCAGGTCTTAGATATTTCAGGATCTAAATCTGGATTAGGAATTACATTTCCCATACCTGACCCACCAAACCGATAAATATTATACAAAGCTGGTGGATTAAATGATTCTCCATATGATACATAATAATTCATATTCTCATTGGCTTTATACTCTAAGGCAACCTTGGGACTTATATGATTATACGTTTTACCCTCTGAAGTTGTATCATAACCATTTTTACCGCTACGCCAGAATTTTCCATCCCCTTTTTTGAAACGATCATAACGAGCACCAACAAACAAAGACCATTCATCATCAAATTTATATTCATCTTGAACGAAAACCGCTAAGTTTTTCACTTTCCCTTCGTCCTGTGCATATTGCTCAATAATTGAACCCTTATTATGCCAAGAAGATAAATCATAACGTTTTTGAATCATTTCTTCTTCGTGATAAGAAACCCCTGCATTAATGGTATGTTTTCCAATATCATGCCACGTCTTTTCAATTTCATAGGCCCATTTTTTACCTGGATGTTGCGAATAATCACCAACCCCGGCCCAATCAATCCCTGTATATTTACTTGGAACCGTAGCCGATGTAAATCCATCAACTTTATCATGCGCATAACTTGCTCTAGCTAAGAAATCATTCGCCGTATCCTGATACGACAAAATATGCGTGTCCCGTTTATTCTCACTATCATAACCTAAAAATTTTTAGGAGAGAGACTTATATATTTATTCTCGCCAACTAATATATTACCTTTCCAAACGGGATTTCCCTTAGCATCACGTACATAAGTAAATGGATTCTTATAAAAAGACTGACTATTCGTTCTTGAATAACTATATGTTAACAGTTTATCTTGATTAAATTATAGCCAATCTTAAAGCCATAATTTTCATGTTCCCATTCTTTTTCACCACGCCCACCATATAAATAGGTACCATTACTTAATTGTTTCAAATCAGCACTAGCATCAATTTTAGTATTCGCTTTCACCGTATTAGCTGAAGCTGCCCGATAAAAACCACGATATCCATCAGACGAACGCTTTTCATAATTCACTCCTAAAGACCACTTATCAGATAATCTAGAGTTTACTGTAACAGCTTTTTTCCAAGTATTGTTACTACCATATGACATATCAGCTACTACAGAAGTACCTTCCTCGGGCACTCCTTTTGTAATAATATTAATAACACCTGCTACTGCGTGGCCCCCATACAAAGAGGATGCGCCCCCTCTTAGAACTTCAATACGTTCCACATTCGTAATGGGCACCATATTAAAATTCACTACACCATTGTATGAACTATTTTGCTGTACCCCATCGACTAAAACTAGTACATCCGTCGAATCCATGCCACGCATAGTTAAGCTGCCTTGAGCACTCTGATCAATAAAAATACCAGGCAAAAATTGTAAGGCTTCTTGCACTGACGAGATATTCTTATGCTCTATATCTTGCGACGTAATAACACTTACACTAGCTGGCACATTCGCAATATCTTGATTAGTTTTAGTAGCAGTTACTACTACTGTCCCCAAATCATAATCCGATGTCACTACACCTTCTGCAGCTACAATTGAACTACTCAATACAATGCCAATACTACTACAACATAGTAATGCAACAAGTCTTGATTTATTCTTACCTAACATATTACCCCTCCTAAGTAAATCCCCGCTAAATATACCCATACACCTATGCGCTACATGAAAACTTCATAAATAGCCTTTATAAGTCGAATTATACTGCCCTATATTACCCCAGTCAACGAAATACACATAGTAATGAATTATTATCATAACTCAATGCCTATTTTTGAATAAAAAGTAAAAATTAATAAAATACAAAAATCCCCCAACCATAAACGGTCGGGGGAGGGGATAAATATCAACTGTTTAATACTTTTTCTTCTAACGCTTTTTCTATTTCACCTAATGTCATACCATCACTAACTCGTTTCCAAACTAGTAACCCATTAGCACTAGCAAAATGTACAAAGGTCGCAGCAGCAGAAGGGGAAGAAAATAGTATATCTTCAATTAATTTTCCATTTTTTATTTTACTTTTATACTTATCTCTATTACGTATTACATAATTAGGACAACTAGCTGTTTTTTCTTGAACAACTTCACTACCTTTAAATACCATAAAGCCATCATTTGTCCGTTTACCATAAGCCTTATAACCTTTTAAAGTAGTAATCAACTTGTCTTCTTTCGTTTTTGTGCTTTTACCAATAGGATCAAATATTTTATAGCCCATTGTCCCTATAATCATTTTAATATAAGAAATAAACTCTTCTAACACACATTCTTTTTCTTCAGAAATATTGCCAATTGTAGGCTCTACATTATTTGTAACTTTATAACGGTTACCTTTCTTTGCCATATTACAAAATTTATTTTCCAAAAAGCTTATTTCTGTAGGGCCAAAAGAGTCATCTGATGTTGTGATAATAATAGCTTCCGTCCAATAGTCAATAGATTGATGTGCTTCTACTGCTCTAGATAAAACGCCTAACCCATTTTTTCGTATTCCTCCCTGCCCTATATAAATACTGGCGTTATCATCTTTATCAGTTCCCATTAGAAAATAAACACCACTTTGTTGTAAATATTTTAAGTCATTACAATTATCCGCTAAGGTTCTGGGGATTTTATACACTACACCTGGGCGACCTTCCATACTCCCCTTAATACGACCAGTTGGCTCTTTATCTAATAAAAATAAGGTAATAACTGCTCCATCTATAGCCAATAGTATCCCTACTTTCTCCGCAATGGTAAAATATCCTTTTCTATCATCTGTTTCAAATCAGTGGTTATAGCCCTTTTATATTTTAATCTAGAAACCGGTTCTTCAGTAGTTTCCTTATATTTAGTATAATCAGCAGTCTTAACTAACTCAGATTCGCCAGGTTGTATTTCATTTCGTGGATTATAGGTATCACCCATATATGATACAATATGCTCTTTTACGCCCCATTTTCTTGAGAAAGTTTGATATGCATACTCCCGTGCTTCTTGACTTTTATCTTCTAACAGCTCTGAAATATTAACATCTCTATATTCATTTGGATTAGACAAAATACCTTGCCAAATCTCATCTAGCATTGTAGCAATCTTAGGATTTGATTTAAATAATTCTTCAATAAATCCATTAACTTCAGCCTCTGCTTTTTTCCCGATAGAAGTAAATAAAACCTCTTGCCCTTCACTAGAGGTACTAGGCACATAGCTTTGAATTAAAGAAATAATATATTCATAATTTATTTCTTCTGTATGAGTCGTCTCTAGCTCATAACTAACATCAAACTCTATATTATCACCTGAGTCATCGCCTGTCCCTCTACGTTTTTTTAATTCATCAATAACATTTTCATATTTCCCTCGATACTCTTCCCACTTATCAAATGTTATTGAAAACTCTGTTCCTAACATAGATTCGTCAAAATCACTATACACTCGAATCGCACTAAATGCTTTATCTACATTTTGAAATGCCTTAGCATATCGCCGTAAGGATTCATCTGAAGCCCCTTGGATAACTATATCGCTAACATTAGGAGCAATTAATAATAATGCCTCAATAGCTTTTATAAAATTATCTCTTGATTCTTGCCAAGTAGGTGCCAATACATCATTCTCACCGCCATTTGAATATAAAATTAAAGCATTTTTAACGTGCTCCTCAAACAAAGCCGGCGTTTGGAATGTTACAATCTGTCCAAATTTTTTATCTACTGTAAATAGTCGATTAGTTCGTGAAAATGCTTGAATTAAATTCTGCGGTTGCATAGGGGCACGATCAATAAATAAAGTACTCATACAAGGTGCATCAAAGCCTGTCAATAAACGATCAACAACAATTACAATATCCAACTGTGCAGCTCGACTTAAATATTGACTCTTCTTTCGTGCTAACCGATCATTAATATTGCTATTATATTGCCGAATCGTTTCCATTGAATAGCTAGTTCCAAATTCTTCATTATAATCAGCAATACACTCTTTCATTACGCGCTGATTCTCAATAGATGTTTCATCATTTTCTGAAATAGAATAAGTTATAGCTATCTTTGGAAAATCAGGTAATACCTTTTTAATATTTTCATCAACTTTTATTTTTGAAGTCCCGTTTTTAACAGCCTTAAATAACTTATAATATTTCTGAGCCTGTTCGATAGAACTCGTTGTTAATAACGCATCATATGTCTGTCCAGGTCCTTTTATAAAACCTAATTTATTACGTGAACGGTTAACAATAGAATCTACTACTTGTAACATATGTGATTCTGATAAAAACACCTCTGCTGGAATTAGTTTTTCTTTATCCTTAATTTCCATATCCATAATAGTACGTAGAACTTCCGGACTTAATTCCTCATGGCTATTCCCCATTTTAATACGAGCAATCATTTCATCTAATTGATATTCTGGAATTGTCCGTTTATATTCCACTTGAAAACCTAATACAGCTCTATCATGAATAGCTTCTTTTACTGTATATTGATGTAAACGTTTACCATATTGTTGCTCTGTAGTTCTTGGCAATTCCCCTACTTCAGCATGAGCATTTTCTGCAAAAATAGGAGTACCTGTAAAACCATACCACAATGAATTAATAAAAAATTTCTCAATCTCATGTTTTTTCTGTGCTGAAATTGCTCGATGACATTCATCAACAACAAATGCTAAATTTAAATGCGTAAGCTTCTTATACCTAGGTGTATCTTTTTTAGTTTCAAATCGTCGCATTACATGATGTAACTTTTGAATCGTCGTCACAATAACATTACGATTTGCAGAAAGTAACCGCTCAATCAATTCATTAACATTATCCGTCTCATCAATATCAATGACATCATTTTCTGCATATGACTGAAAAGATGCAGTCGTTTGTTGATCTAAATCAACTCTATCAACAATAAAAATAGTTTTATCAATCGATGGAATCATTAATAAATTACGTGCCACCTTATATGAAGTTAATGTTTTTCCGGAGCCAGTTGTATGCCATACATAGCCCGATATTCTTGTTTTAGAAGCCTCTTTAACAGCTTCAATTGCATGAATCTGATAAGGACGTAATGCAATCAACGCCTTCTTATCATTATCTATCACTGTATATTGGGTAACCATTTTATGGGCCATAGGAATTGATAGAACCTTATCTGCAAAATTAATATAGTCATCTACAGGTTCATTGCTTTCATCAACCCATTTAGTTAAAAACTGTTCATTTAATTTTGTATCTGGAGCAGTTGCAATATATCGAGTATCTGTACCATTTGAAATGACAAATAATTGTAAACAAGAATAAATACCTGTAAACTTACCTTCTTGTAAATATTTCTTTATTTGTCTAAAACCATCCATATACGGATGTGTTCTATTTTTTAATTCAATATGGATCATTGGTAATCCATTAATCAATAGCGTTACATCAAAACGACGATTTTGATCCATCCCAGAGCGTTTTACAGATTGAAACTGATTAATGACTTCATAACTCGAAATACCACCAGCAATATCTTGGCGATTAATGACACGTAATCTAATTGTACCTAAGGTAGCATTCTCACGCTGTACTTGTACTTTGGCAATACCGTTTTCTCCAGCTAACCATTTTGCTGCATCATAAAAAGTAGGAAAATTTAATTGATTTTTTATTTGTTGAAATTCAAGATTAGTTAAAGGAACTCCATCAAGTACATCAACATTATTCTGTTCTAACTTTTTTCTAAAATTATCCCATAAATCATCTTCTGTTCTTAAATCTGGACGCTCTGTCCACTGTGATACTCCAGATACTAGTTGATTGATTAACTCTCTCTCCATTTTACTTTCAGATGTATATTGCATGCCCATGTAGCCACTCCTAACTATTTTATATGCAACTTAAAATTTCCTCATGTAATAATTAATTCTAGTATATCATGATATATTCCATATTGCTTGAAAAAATAACGCTATTCACCCTTGGGAACAGCGTAAGTTAGGAGAAGTCACTCTAAAAATTACTCGGAAAAACAACAATCTAGAGTCAATATTAGTCTTAACTATTTCAGGCCAACTAGGATTAATATCTCAATTAAATATTTTAATAAAACTGTTGCTGGAAAAGATTTAAAAACTATTATTTAATCAAACATGGAGAATTTGCTTATAATAAAAGTTATTCAGTAGCAGCTCCTTGGGGAACCATTACTCGTTTAGAACGCTATAAATCAGGTGTTTTATCAACCTATATATATTATTTAAACCAGTAGAGTCAATTATAAATTCTAATTATATGGCTGCATATTATAAATCAAATCATTGGCATTTTAATATTTCTAAAATAGCTACTGAAGGTGCTAGAAACCATGGATTATTAAATCTATCTCCTCGTGATTTTTTAATACAACTCTTAGCTTTCCACAAAATAAAAATGAACAAAAAAATATAGCTAGTCTAATTAATTACTTAGAAAAAACAATTGAACTTCACCAGCGTAAGCTTGAATCTTTAGAAAAAATAAAAAGTAGATATTTACAATGTTTATTTCCTGAAAAGAAACAAACAAATCCGATAATAAGATTTAGTGGTTTTAATACAAATTGGGAACAGCGTAAGTTAGGGGACGTATGTATTATTAATAATGGAAAAGACTATAAACATTTAAATAAAGGTACAATTCCTGTTTATGGAACTGGCGGAGTATTGACAAAGGTTAATTCTGCTTTGTCATATGATAAGGATGCTGTTGGAATTGGCAGAAAAGGCACTATTAATAAGCCTTTTATTTTAAACGCTCCTTTTTGGACTGTTGATACTTTATTTTATGTAATTCCCAATAAATATATTTCACTCTATTTTTTATTTATATTATTTCAACAAATTAAGTGGAATAAATTAGATGAATCTACAGGCGTTCCTAGCTTATCTAAAGAAAATATAAAAGTTGTTAACATTAAACTCCCTTCTAAAAGTGAAATGATAAAGATTTCAAAGTTTATTTTTTTATTAGATAAAAAAATTGAACTTCACCAAAGTAAGTTAGAAGCTTTAAAAAAGATAAAAAGTATATATTTACGATATTTATTCCCTGAAAAAGGATAAATAAACCCAATAATAAGATTTAGGGGCTTTAATATATGGAAACAGCCTAAATTAAGGAAATTTGGTAAAATTTACTCAGGGGAATCAAAAAAATAAAAGATGATTTTAAACATATTTCTGTTCAATAAATTACTTATTTAAATAATTTTTGTTTTGGTTTTAACCCAACAGTCATTTTAGATAATCACTATACGGCTTACTCTTTGAGATCTAAAATATACTAAAGAAATTGGCTTTATTACCACAAGGGGTTTCTAGATATAATATATTCCAAAATAAATTAAATGTATTTTTAACTTTCTTCAATGGAACAAGTAAGTTTTACCAATATAGAATGAAATTCTTAAAAATTTTGAAGAAAGTCTATATTAATTTATTATTTATAAAAAAGTAGGGACTGTAACGAAATGTGATTTTTATTTGCCATTTATGTTACAGTCCCTATTTTTTAAATAAGCGATGCTAAATGTCTCATAATTTTATCATTATCTTGGTTTTCTAATTCTTGAATGATATGTAAGTAGGTCTCCTGTGTTGTAGACATACTTGAATGACCTAATCTGGCAGCGACACTAGCGATTGAAACACCCGCAAACAACAGTAAAGATGCATGAGTATGTCGTAATCCGTGTATAGTAATAATTGGTATTTTAGCTTTTAAACACAGCTTTTGTAAGCGATTATTGATTGTTGAGTTAAATACTCGCTTTGTAACAAATATAGGTTTATCATGTGGTAATCCTTGCGTAAGTTGGGAAAATTGCATTGCTATTTGCCAATCTAATTGTATTTTGCGTATTGAAGAATGATTTTTTGTAGGTTGAAACCCTCCATCACCTTTTTTATAACTCCAAGTTTGTGAAATTGTTAATTTTTGGGTAAAAAAATCAAAGCTTTCTGGAGTAATAGCTAAAGCTTCTGAAAAACGAATTCCTGTTTTGGCGATTAATAAAATAAACCAATCCCAATTTAAATTAGGGGTTAAATTTAATTGCTTTATAAGTGCTTGTAGTTCAAATTGATTTAAATATTTTATTTTCTTTTCTCTAGGTGATTTACCTTTTATTACTACTTTTCTAGTAGGATCAGAGAGTAAATACCCATCTTCAATTGCATCTCTAATAGCGCCTTTTAGCAAATGATGAAAGTCTAAAGTGGTCTGTTTTTCGTGTGTCTCAGCATAATCATTTAACAGTTTTTGATATAAAACTCTGTCAATTTCATGGACTCGAAGATTAGGAGCTAACTCTATAATTCGTTGATGAGTATTCCAATATTTATCAAGTGTAACCTCTCGTACAGCTCCCACTTTATAAAGCTGAATCCATTCTCTGTAGTACGTACTAAATAATAAATTTGATTTTCGTCTTCTTGTCATAAGAAAAACCTCCTTAATAATAAAAAAGGGGAAAATTACCTATTTTATTTTAAGGAGGCTATAATCAAATAAAAAGTAATTGCAAATATTTATTTTTTATATTTATATAATTATTTAGTAGCACATTTTGTTTAGCAATATATTTTTCAATATTATTAATTAATTTAGCAATCTTTTTTTGCGTTGCAAGTGGAGGTAAATATATTTCAAATGATAATAAAGTTTTTTCATGAATGCGTTTAGAGCCAGTACCTATAGCCTGAGCCTCTGTTCTTTTATAATAACATGGTCGAGAAATATAATAATATAAAAACTTAGAATCTACTTTATTGTTATTAATATTCAGTGCAGGGACATCAATAGATGTTGCATATCCATCATATTTATCGTCTATTATTGCCATTGATCCATTAAAAAAGTTTTGTTTGCCATAAATTAACTGGCCTTTTCTTCTAACATAATAAGTTGTAGCACCTATGTCTAATGTTTCACGGGCGCTACCGACCCGAATTCCAGTTAAGTTTAATCCAACCGTTATTAATTTATTTAAAGCTGGATTCTCTAGTCTTTCTTTTATCGGTATCTCTAAAACATCAAATAACTTAAGCTGTTGCCAGTTTTCAACATTATTAGTTATATTAATCATAGGCCTTAATTTTCCATTTGCGGGGAATAAATTCTGTATTAATCCTAACTTTAATAATTTTAAGTTTTCTAACTTACGCTGGTGAAGGTGATAAGTGGTCGATTTTCTAAAGAAAACACTTATTTTTGTCTGTTCTTTTCGATAAGGATAGTTTAAATCTATTTTTCTAAATCAGAATTGTGGAGATGGACTATAGATTTACCTTGCGCCATTTTTGCCATATCCTTATGCGCCTTTCCATTGGATATACTAATAGCTAAAAATACAGAATCAATTTCAGATAATGGTGTAATTATATTTAAGTCACGCCCAGCAAAATACCCGACTTTTCAACGACTGAGGCTATGGAAATATCTTCAGCAGTCTCACCAGAAGCCGGAACTATAACTTCTCCACCATTACTATAAACAGAACCTATTTTACTAAATGTATATGTATCTACGTCAGTTATTACATCTCATAGTTGGTATAAAGTCTACCATATAAAATAATTGGCACTCCTTCTTTTTTCAAATCTGCTTTCGAATAATTTTTAGAGTAACTTCTCCCTAACTTACGCTGTTCCCAATCGTCTGTAAACCCTTTAAAACGTAATACTGGTGCTCTTCTTTGCTCTTTTTTCATCGTTTGAACACCGCCTTTGTTGCTTCAATAATATCTCGTGTCTCATCCGTTACCTGTAATTCATCAAGCATAGCTAAAAATTCTTTTTCAGTTTCTTCAATTTCTTTATTGATAGAGATTATCTCTTTACTCAATTCAATAATATCAATAGGTTCTTCTTCTTCAAAAGTATCTACATATCGTGGAATATTAAGATTAAAATCATTCTCTTTAATTTCTTCAAAAGATGCTACATGAGCATATTTATCTACATCTTCTCTATTTTTATATGTATCTAAAATTTTCTGAATATGCCCTTCTTCTAATAAATTTTGATTTTTACCTTTAGTAAACTCATTAGAAGCATCAATAAATAAAACGTCCCGATTGGTTCTATTTTTCTTCAAAATAATAACTGTAGTAGGAATTGAAGTATTAAAGAAAATATTGGCAGGTAAACCAATTACTGTATCAATTGCACCATTCTCTAACAAAACTTTTCTTATTTTGCCTTCTGCATTGCCTCGGAATAATACACCATGTGGTAGCACTATCGCCATTACTCCTGTATCTTTTAAATGATAATAACCATGTAACAAAAATGCAAAATCAGCCTTAGATTTTGGTGCTAATACACCATATGTAAAGAAACGCGGGTCATCTAAAAATCCTTTTTCAGCTCCCCATTTGGCTGAATATGGTGGATTCATTAAGACTGCATCAAAGTTTGTAGGTTCCTCTGTTGGCCAATCTTGATCTAAAGTATCTGCATTATGTAGATGTTGGTTTTCAATAGGAACACCATGAAGAATCATATTCATACGTGCCAAATTATATGTAGACGTATTTAACTCTTGCCCAAAATATTGAATCATACCTGGCATATTTGAATATTTTTTTGCATTTAAAAGCAATGACCCAGAACCCATAGTTGGGTCATATACTGAAAATCCAGGCATATCTTCACGATCATTCAACACTATCCGGGTCATAAGAGTAGATACTGCTTGAGGAGTATAGAATTCCCCAGCCTTTTTTCCAGAATCAGAAGCAAATTGTCCAATTAAATATTCATATGCATCACCCAACACATCCCCACTATGTGCCAAATCTAGATTCGCTAATTCTTTCATAACTCCAGAGATAGTCTGGTTTTGCTTTTGAGGCGTATTTCCTAATTTTTTAGAAAACAAATCTATATCTTCAAATAAATTAGCAAATACAGGAGAAGATAATTGAATATCAGATAAACCTTGTGCTAAATATTCTAAATGAAACTCTCCAGTATTCATTAATTCTACCAAATAGGTAAATGTTAATTCAGGTTTAATAATGTACGATATATTTTCATACACATCTTTAATAAATTCTTCGTCATCAATATTCGTTGTATATTCACGTTCAAAAATACGTTGTGCTTCTATTAAATCCTCTGTTGGCTCATCTAATAGTTCAGCAAAAGTTAATAATAATTTATCACTTAAATATTTATAGAATACAAGACCTAATAAATATGACTTATACTCATTCGCGTCCATCTTAGACCTTAATATATCTGCACAATTCCATAGTGCTTGATACAAAGTTTTTGAATTAGATTCTGCCATGATTGCCTCCCTACTAATACTACATATATCATTGCTGTTATATACACTTACACTGATAATCAGTGTAAGCTCTTAATATATTATTGTAGACAAATTTTATACAATAGAACAGTACATTTTGGTCATACTCTTATTACAATTCTAAATAAAAAGACAGATAATATCACTTTTTTCTAGATATTATCTGTCTTTTTATAATATGCATTTCAAGTATATTTATTTCAACCAATTATAATATTTCCGCCTAATATATCAATATAGAAATGCTTCTATTTTAATGGAATTACGCAATTGACTCAAACATTTATTCGATGTATTATTTTAGTAAAGGTACAGGAGGTGACATATATGGGTTACATTAATTACGATTTAGAGCCACGTGCTGATATTGCATTTATTGACATGAAGTCTTTTTATGCCAGTGTAGAGTGCATCGAACGAGGGCTTAATCCTCTCACCACTTCGCTATGCGTTATGAGCCGAGCAGACAATTCCAAAGGGCTCATCCTTGCCTCATCACCTACTTTCAAACATGTATTCGGTAAGCAAAATGTCAGTCGTTCCTATGATTTACCCTTTGATATTGAAACTCGACGTTTCAATTTAAAAAGAGTCCTCCAAGAGGGCTTTCCTATCAATAATACTTATATAAATTACATTGAAAGCTGGGCTAAGCGAACCCTGATTGTGCCACCTCGCATGGGCTTATATATTGTAAAAAATATTGAAATTCAACAAATTTTTCGTGAATATGCAGCAACTGAAGATATTTGCCCCTATTCAATTGATGAAGGGTTTATTGATTTAACCCGTTCACTTAATTATTTTGTGCCTCAGCCAGAACTTTCACGCCGTGAAAAACTCGATATTCTCTCTGCTAAAATCCAACATGATATCTGGCGTCGCACGGGCATATTTAGTACGGTTGGCATGTCCAATGCGAATCCCCTACTGGCTAAACTAGCCCTAGATAATGAAGCTAAAACTACCCCTATGATGCGTGCCAATTGGTCCTATGAAGACGTACCAAGTAAAGTATGGCAACTACCTAAACTAACGGACTTTTGGGGCATTGGTCAGCGCACAGCACGCCGTTTAGAAAAACTAGGTATTCATACAATCAAAGAATTAGCCCATGCAAATCCAGATAGTTTGAAAAAAGAATTCGGTGTCATCGGTGTACAACTCTGGTTTCATGCCAATGGAGTTGATGAAAGTAATGTACGCGAACCCTACAAAATACAATCCAAAGGCATTGGCAACTCACAAATTTTACCGCGCAACTACACCAAACAAGAAGACATAGAGTTACTTCTTTCTGAAATGGCCGAACAAGTTGCTATCCGCTTACGCCGTAGTCACCAACAAACACAATGTGTCGCTATCTATATAGGCTTTGCCAAAGAATCTTGGAGCGCTAATACTAATCTAGCTACCACTAACACTAATACTAATCTCGCTAATACTAACACTACTAATGCTAATCTCACTGACATAACTAATACTACTCCTCTTACTACTCGTAGCACTATACAAGCTCAAATGAAAATTGAACCGACGCAACTAACAAAAGACCTTACACAACATATTCTCACTCTATTTCGTAAACATTATAAAGGTGAACCGGTTCGGCAAATTGGAGTCCGTTACAGTCAATTACTACCAGAAACACTCCAATCTATTTCACTCTTTGATAATCCTGAAACAATTCAAAAAGCCCATAATTTAGAACACACCATTGATGATATCCGTCGCCATCATGGTTTTCTAGCTCTCCAAAAGGCTTCAGCCTTACTAGAGGGATCCCGCGCTATTGCTCGCAGTAAACTAATTGGTGGCCATGCAGCCGGCGGTGCTGGAGGATTGGATGGTCTCTTATGATTAATCGTTCCTACTTACCATTTCAATCGGCCCGCACCTATAAAGACCGAAAAATGGCCAAATGGATGGGCTTCTTCTTATCCGATCATCAGACAGCACTTTTGCAGTCACACGTTTCAGTAAATTTTGGCCAAACTATGGAGCAAGAAGAACGTTTAATCTGGCTAGGACGTCTTTATGCGCAACAATGTAAAGCTACATTTTACATAGAAAAACAATTAAAACAAGGGCTAAACGTGCAGCAATTGCAAGGCTATGTACAAGATGTAAACTTACAGGAAGTCATTATAAAAACAGCTAAAACTTCAGAATTTGTAACTGTTTCACCAGATCAAATTATTCGTATTACCACTGAGGAGATGGACGAAAATGGAAACTAGAGAGTTTCAACGTAATCAACTACAATTTGCTTATTTTACGCCCAATTACTTACAATTCGAAAATGATTTTTACGAGTATTCAGCGTTAGATACACCACTCACCTTTTTAACCGATGATATTTTACAAAGCATGGCCCATTCACAACAGAATTATTTTAAATTAAATAAAGAAAACGCCAAAGACAATCAAGACCATTATTTTATTTCAAATTCATACCGTTGAACACAAACGCTTAATTCGCCAATATGTATATGACGGACATGCCTTACATAAACGAGATTAATACCTATCCAAGTACACTCTATCCCCAATCTAATTAATACATCTAAAATCAATATATTATTTTTCTGGAGCACAGTATAATTTGATAAACTATCTATCATACTCCATGTACCACCTACATCCTGAAGAAAATCTGCCATACGACGATTCTCTACTATAGCTAATACTTGCGGGGTAATCACTACTTTCTCTGCAGCTAATAAAGGCATGACATTTTTAGTATTCCAATCCATATTGGACGGTTTCATATGTGGAATATCTTCAGATTTTCAATTCGATACACTAATCGCCCACTGTAATAATCTATTGACGTTTTATAATTACCATAGCTAACAACCATGTCCTGAGCGGTTACATGATCTGCTACTATATAGCCAATATTCTTAGCTGAATATTGAGCACATAATGGAATCACTACAGCAAATGTAAGAATAGTATATAAAATAATATTGTTCAACACTACACGTTTCACAAAGCTATAACGCTCATGTAATTGACGGGCAACTAATAGAGCAATTGGTAACAAATAAGGAAATGTATATGTTGTATACTTTGTAGCCATCAACTGGTAAAATACCACAATTATAAGTGCCCAAATTAATAAAAAGTCGTTGTCTGATCAAAAGTGCACCATCGTTGCCAAAAACTCTTGGTGTTTAATTGAGAACGACGGTCTTGCCAATATCGTTTTAACATGGCAGGCACAGTAAATATCCACGGGAAAAATCCAATAACAAACATGCCTAAATAGTAATACCATACATTATCTCGCGGATGCTCTGACACAGTAGCCCGCAATACATTATGTACGCCAAAGAACACATTGATAAACTCCATGCCATGTGTCTTATACATAAAATAATACCAAGGTCCGGCCACTAGCAAGAAAATAACTGTACCACCTAGCCATTTCATACGAAGTAATTCTTTATAATTTTGTTGACTTATTAAAAATAAAATAACGATAAGTCCTGGTAGAAGCAAGCCAATAGGCCCCTTTGTCAACACAGCCAGCCCCGCAAAGAAATAGGCACCATAATAATAATTCCGTTGCAAACGACTGTACCCTAAGTAAAAGCAAATTAAGGCTGCATTGAAAAAGACAAACAATGTCATATCTGTAATCACAGCTTTAGCAATAAGCCAGTATTCAAAAGAAGTACCTAAAATTAAAGCCGACATAAAACCAATAGCTCGGTTATAAACTTTATATCCAAACCAATACGTCATAAATAATCCTAAAACACCAAATAGCGCAGGGAAAAAACGGGCGCCCCATTCATTAATGCCAAAGAGTTTAAAGCCTGCTATCACTTCCCAATAGAAAAAAATGGGCTTATCATACCAATAATGACCATAAATTTGTGGTGACAAATAATTCTGAGCTAATAGCATTTCTTTAGCTGTTAGTGCATAGTTCGATTCTACAGGATCAGTAATAGCAATGGCCCAATTACCAACTAAAATAGGTATAAGGCTATCCCTAATAAGGTAGCACACTGTTTTTTTACACTAGTCATGATAAATACTCCTATTTTTCAGTATAATAATTATCTAAAGAAGCACTAACTATTTCAGATTTTGCCATATTTTCTATCTCTTCTTCATCATTATTAATTTCTGATGTAATATAGCAGGCGCCATTCCTCCATTAACATAATCGTTTATACAATTAGGTAGTTTATCTCCATATACAGTTAATAAATATTCAGTACATTTAAACTTATGCAGCCAATAAGAATTCCTAATATCATACCAACAATACTCTGTAGGAAAATGTGCATATAATAAATTCTTGAGATCCCGATAAAAGCAGCTAAACCAAGTCCCAATAGCGTCTAGGAATTTTATCTAACATTAGATTGTAGCTATAGCAAAAGATGACCAAGTGTGACCTGAGGGAAATGAATAGCCCTGAGGGGCTGTAATTAATAATTGTAACGTTGGTTGCCATTCAAAGGTCGAATACGTCCTACTAAAGGCTTAATTCCTAAATTACAAATTAAAAGCCTAATGCTAACGCTACTACAATAGCGATACCAGTCTTGCGATACTCTGATCGCCAAGTAAATAAATCCTACGGCATCCAATAACGCCACTATCCCCTAAAGTAGTAATCGTAATCATGAATGAATCCAACCAATTTGTATGCCCATGTAACCAAATATAATTTAAAATAGCAAAATCAACTTGTTGTATATAATTTAATACACTCTCCATACTATGCTCCTGGATTTTTCTATATAGATAGTATATAAGGCTTATTAAACTCTCCTTACAACAAATTTAATTATAAATAAACTTTCTATTACTAATTTTAAAATTCAACAATAAAAAGCTATTATCGACCATCGCCAATAATAGCTTCTATACTCATCCTATACAATTATCCTTCTTAAATACATCTACTTATGTATGATAAAGAGTCTGCTTCACCCTATAAGATACATGCCTTAACATTCTTATAATTTAAACCGATATCCTGCCCCCATACAGTTTCAATATACTGAGGATTACTAGGATCATCTTCAATTTTTTCACGCATCGATAATATGAACTGGCACCGTCGCTACATCCCAATAGCATCAAGCCCCCAAATCCGTTCATATAGAGTTTCTTTATCAAAGACTAAATCCCCATTACGCACTAAGAATATAATAGCTCATATTCCTTATTTTTAAGATTATTTCTTGGTTGCGCACAAATACACGATGTGAACCTGGTTGAATTTGTAAATGACCTACTTGGATTTCAGCTAACGTATCTGCCTGTTGCCCCTGCTTCAATCGGTCATACTGTGCCAAATTTGCCTTTACACGAGCCACTAAAATACTAGGTGAAAACGGCTTTTCAATATAATCATCAGCGCCAAGACCTAAACCACGAATCTTATCAATGTCTTCTTGTTTAGCCGTCACCATAAAATCGGAATATCTAACGTTTTGCGTAATTGTTTACAAATTTCAAATCCATCTATAGTAGGTAACATAACATCTAATAAAATTAAATCAAAATTCCCTGTTAATGCCATGCTTAACCCTTCGGCACCATCATGGGCTAAGGCCACTTCAAACTGACTAAGTTTTAAATAATCTCGCTCAATTTCAGCAATCGCTTGGTCATCTTCGATAATCAAGATTCGTTTAGACACAATAGTTCCTCTTCAATGTATAGTAATAAACTAATGTATAGTAATAAACTAGCTGTTATTATTTCAGTTCTTAGTGATTATCTGCTTTAGTATAACGCGGAATCCTCATTACAATCTGTAATCCATGCGGTTCCACCTGCGCAGCATTAATAGACCCCTTCATTTGTTGTACCATCTTTTTCACAATGGCAAGACCTAGACCACTGCCTTTATGAGGATTACTACGTGCCATATCATCACGATAAAACACATCAAATAATCGTTCTAGATTAGAAGCGGTCGTTCCCGGTCCATCATCGGCTACACACACAAT